>JAFVSR010000064.1 GCA_017503645.1 Bacteroidaceae bacterium
ACTTTCTATCGGCATAGAAAGTACATAAAAAATATAAATTAATTGAGAGAATGCCAGATAATCAGCACCGAAAACTTTACAGCAAGACATATTACCCACGGCAAGCAAACGTGCATTATGCCGAGTGCAGCCGAACTTCCGCTCGTTGCGTGTGCAAGCAAGCTTGCTCTCACTCGCTGGCACGAATTTTGGTACTTTGAATAAAGCACTCTTGCTCGGCAATTCGTAAGTAAACTTACATTGCGCTCGCTTAATCGCGCTTTTCTATCGGCATAGAAAGTACATATAAAATATAATTTAATTGAGAGAATACCCGATAATCAGCACCGATGATTTTAGAGTAGCACCCCAACTTTCGCAGGTGAGCCGAAAAAGGAAAATATTAATGAAGAATAAGAAACAAATAATATTGTTACCTGCATTATCTTTGCAGGCGGAAACCTATTAGGTTTTAGTAAGGTTTTTCATATTCTTATGTGGTGGGGGCTGCTGTAAAAGCAGCCCCGTTTTTTGTGATAGCGGATAATAATTACATATAGTATGTAATGCTGTCCTTTTTCGTGGTTGGATTCTTTTAATTGTACTAAATGTTGTTATATTTGTTTCAAAATCTAATTTGTATATGATAACAACAACCGACTACGACAACAAACACGTATTTTTAACTGATTCCAATCTTAGAAAACACAACAACACGCCCGTGCGCTGCAATCATCTCATTGTTATATATTCAACAAGCGGGAGCGCAAGGATAGAACTGAACTATACGGAATATAACGTAACACCCAATACTCTTTTATTGTTGTCGCCGCTCGACATAGTTACAATACAGGAGGTGAGCAGCGATTACCACGACCATATAATTGTTATCCCCACATCGCAGTTCAATCACGCAACCGTGCAAGTGGATTTGGACTTTTACGAGAGGGTTAAAGCCAAACCGCTTATATCATTCGACGGGGCCGAACTGCAGATAGTTGAAAAGCTCTTCGACACGCTAAAGCTCATTCGCGATACCTTTGACTATGACAATTTCGAGAAGTCGGCTTTGTGTGCTATGGGTGTTCTGTTTCATTTATATCGCCACCATTTTGAGAAAGAGAAGGGAAATATACGCAAAACATACGAGTCGCGCAAAAACACGCTGTTCAAGAAATTTGTGCGCGAGCTTGTGAACTCCTATAACAAATCGCGCGAGGTGCTCTATTATGCCAATGAGCTTGGTGTGAGTGCCGGTTACCTGAACGAGGTGTGCAACGAAATCTCAAACTATTCGGCCAAGGATATCATAGACCAGGCGGTGTCGTCGCGTCTTAAAAGCGAGCTTGCATATACCGACAAATCCATTCAAGAACTTGCCGACGAGTATAATTTCCCAAGCCAGTCCTACTTCAGCCGTTACTATAAACGTATGACAGGGCTGTCGCCCACGGAGTTCCGCAAAAATAGACAAAAGGAGTGATTCTGCGAATCACTCCTTTTGTCTATTCATTATCCTTGTACCACGAAGCATACATAATATAGTCGCGCGCTATGCGCTCCACAATATCCTGTTGCTGTTCACGGCTCACCTCCTTTATCTTTTTAGCAGGCACGCCGGCATAAATCCAGCCACCTTCAACCCTCATACCCGATGTTACAAGAGCATTGGCCGCCACAATGGCACCGCTCTCCACCACGGCATTGTCGAGCACCGTGGCCCCCATACCTATGAGGCAGTTGTCCTCTATTGTGGCACCGTGAATGGTGGCATTGTGGCCTATGGACACATTGTTGCCTATTATGCTTTTAGAGCGTTGATACAGAGTGTGCACCACGGCACCATCCTGTATGTTCACGTTGTTGCCTATGGTTATGGTATTTACATCGCCGCGCAGCACTGTTCCGAACCAGATAGAGCAGTTGTCACCCATAGTCACGTCGCCTATTATTGCCGCAGTCTCGGCAAGGTAGCAGTTGCTGCCTATCTTGGGCGTGAATCCCCTTACCTCTTTTATTATAGCCATATTATTCTTTGTAATTGTAAATATTCCTGTATATTAGCTCTTTTGCACGGGCAAAATTGTCACTGTTTGCAGGGCAGCCGTGGAACAGAAGGCGCATTGGCAGGGTGCTGTCGCCCTTGCGGTAGGGTGGTTGCGTGTATGGCAACGGGCACACCTCGAACCCTGCACGTCGGTAAAACTCAATGCGGCGTGTGGTGAGCTCGTCTATCGGCTCCTCGGCCTCCAAAACAATTTTTTCTGCGATGTTTTTCAGCTGTTCCACTATGGCACCTCCTATTCCGCCGCCACGCAATGCAGGCAGGGTGGCAAGGTGTTCCACATAGCAGAATTCGTGAAGCTCCCAATAGCTAATGAACCCCACCGGCTCTCCGTCCTTGCTGGCAAGCATCAGATGAAAAGCGCTGTTGCTTGCCGTGTTATTGCGCTGCTCGTGCAGAGGGCGGTACTCTTCGCGGGGGAATGTGGCAGTGAGCAGCTCCTCGGTGAAGCGGTACTCGCTGCTTGTGGTATCGGTTATGCGTGTGAGGGTTATCATAGTGGTGCGAAGATAATAAAAAAGCCGATGGCTGCAATTAATTTCCATCGGCTTTTTTATAAGGGATGTGCCTTGGGGCACTAATCTATACTCATTTATTTCATCATATCAATGCTGCGCTTCACAAAATTGTTGAGTGCCTCGCCTGTGAGCATATTGTTCTGCAACAGGGTGATGTCAATGAGCTGGCGCACGGTGTTGTTGCCTGCTGCGTAGGCTGCAAGAATGGCCTCCTTCTCGCTCTTGGCGGCGGTGAGGTTCTTCTCTATCTCGCCAAGCTCATCTTTCTCGCTCTGCGGGATATCCTCCTCTTTCTTATCCTTGCGGGCATCGTAAAGCTCCTTGCGACGGTTCTCCCACGCAGTGGTCTTTTCGTCAATGGGGCTGAGCTTTTCGGCACAGCTTGTTTCAGCATCGGCAAGAACACGTTTAATCAGCGGATGCTCCTCGTTCACAAGGATGTTGTACATATCGGGCATATCGCCGTAGAACGACATACCAGCCTGTATCGATGCCATCTCCTTCATACGGCGCATATACTCGGCCTGGGTTATCATAACGGGTGCACCGTTCTCGCCCATTGCCTGTGCCTGCACGTAGAACTCCTTCTTCTCCATTGTGGGCAGCTGGCTCTGGAACACGCCGGTGAGCACCTCGCGCTCCTTCTCGCCCAATGTGGAGAATTTCTGCTCCTCTTTTACTATGAGGTTCTCGATGATGTCGCTGTCCACACGTGTGAAACGGCTCTTTTCAAATTTACGCTCCAGGAGGCTTATGAGGGCCACATCGAGCTGGCCGTCCATACTCAGCACATTATAGCCTTTATTCTTGGCATTCTCTATGAAGCTGTACTCCTTCTCCTTGTCGTTGGAGTAGAGGTATATGAGGTTGCCCTCCTTGTCGGTCTGCTCGGCACCAATGAGGTTTTTGTACTCCTCATAGGTATATTTCTTGCCATCGGTGTCCTGCAACAGGGCAAATTTGCTTGCCTTGTCGTAGAAATCCTCCTCGGTGAGCATACCATAGTGGATGAATATCTTAAGGTCGTTCCATTTCTCCTCGAACTGCGCGCGGTCGGTCTTGAAAATAGACTGCAAACGGTCCGACACCTTCTTTGATATGTACGACGATATTTTCTTGACGTTAGAGTCGCTCTGCAGGTATGAACGCGATACGTTCAAAGGAATGTCGGGCGAGTCTATAACACCGTGCATAAGGGTGAGGAAATCGGGTACTATACCCTCAACCTCGTCGGTTACATATACCTGGTTGCAGAATAGCTGTATCTTGTTCTTTTGCAGGTCGAGGTTGCTCTTTACCTTGGGGAAGTAAAGGATACCGGTGAGGTGGAAGGGGAAATCCACGTTCAGGTGTATCCAGAAGAGAGGCTCATCGCTCATAGGATAGAGCTTGCGGTAGAACTCCTTGTAGTCCTCGTCTTTAAGCTCGGCGGGCTTGCGTGTCCACAGCGGGGTGGTGTCGTTTATTATGTTGTCCTCGGCGGTTTCCACCTGCTTGCCATCCTTCCACTCCTTTTTCTTGCCGAATGCTATCTCCACAGGGAGGAAACGGCAATATTTGTTCAGTATGTTGCTTATGCGGCTCTCTTCCAAGAACTCCTTGCTCTCGTCGTCGATGTACATAATGATGTCTGTGCCGCGTGTGGCCTTGTCGCACTCCTCCAATGTATATTCGGGGCTGCCGTCGCAGCTCCATTTAACTGCCTGCGCACCCTCTTTGTATGATTTTGTGACAATCTCCACCTTCTTCGATACCATAAAGGCCGAGTAAAAACCAAGACCGAAGTGGCCTATAATGGAATTGGCACTCTCCTTGTATTTCTCCAAGAAATCTGTTGCACCCGACAGGGCTATCTGGTTGATGTATTTCTCAATCTCCTCGGCTGTGAGGCCTATACCGTTGTCGCTCACGGTGATGGCATCGCTGCTGAGTGACACGGTTACCTTCATATTGCCAAGCTCGCCTTTGTACTCACCCTTTTCGTAGAGGGTTTTCAGTTTTTGTGTGGCATCTATGGCGTTCGATACTATTTCGCGCAAGAAAATCTCGTGGTCGCTGTAAAGAAACTTTTTAATGACGGGGAAAATGTTTTCGGTTGTTACCCCAATGTTACCTTTTTGCATATCTTTTATCTGTTTTTGGTTAATTTTTCGTTTAATACTTTTTATGCGTAAAATGTTCAATGTTTATACATAGTGAGAAACGTGGAAGGTTTCACAAGATTTCTCACATACGTTCGAAATGACAAAACTGCGTTTTGTCCTCGACCATTGAAATGAGCACGCATAACGTTTCATTATGTTATAAACAAATAGAGTGCCAAATTGATTGTTGCGCCAAAATGGCAGAGGCTCTTGGAAAGAATGTCAGTCCAAGAGCCTCTGTTTTGTCGGTGGCCTGTGGCTTACGCCTGCGGCTTTTCTATGTTGAATTTCAGTTTTTCCTCTTCAACCGCCACCACTATGTGGTCGCCGGTCTGCAAGGAGCCGCATAGCAGCAGTTCCGAAATCTCATCCTCTACATATGTTTGCAGTGCGCGTTTCAGCGGGCGTGCACCATATTGTATGTCGTAGCCCTTGCCTGCAAGGTATCGCTTGGCCTCGGGGGTTACATCTATTGTATAACCGAGTTCCTTTACACGTTTTACTATTTGTGCGAGCTCCAAATCTACAATATTTACAATGGCATCGAGCCCCAGCTGGTCGAAGTTTATAATCTCGTCGATGCGGTTTATGAACTCGGGAGCAAAGCGCTTGTTAAGTGCCTTTTGCACCACGCTGCGCGAATACTCCTTGTCGCCGGCACGCAGGTCCTTTGTGAAGCCTACACCGGTGCCAAAGTCCTTGAGCTCGCGTGTTCCCACATTCGATGTCATTATGAGCACCGTGTTGCGGAAATCCACCGTGCGGCCGTAGCTGTCGGTGAGACGTCCTTCGTCCATCACTTGCAAAAGAAGGTTGAACACATCGGTGTGTGCCTTCTCAATCTCGTCGAGCAATACTATGGAGTAGGGGCGGCGGCGCACTCGCTCTGTGAGCTGGCCTCCCTCCTCGTAACCTACGTATCCCGGAGGGGCACCCACCAGGCGCGAAACGGTGAACTTTTCCATATACTCGCTCATATCCACGCGTATGAGCGCATCGGCCGAGCCGAACATAAACTTGGCAAGCTCCTTTGCAAGCAGCGTCTTTCCCACACCTGTGGGGCCTAAGAACATAAATGTGCCAATGGGCTTGTTGGGGTTCTGCAGGCCCACACGGCTGCGCTGTATCGCCTTTGTGAGTTTTTCTATTGCACTGTCCTGTGCTATAACTTTGGCTTGCAGTTCGGCTTTCATACCGCGCAGGCGTGTCCACTCGTCCTGCTGCATACGCTGCATAGGTACGCCCGAAATCATTGAAACCACGCCTGCCACGTGCTCGTCGGTCACCGTCTGGCGGTTGTCGGCACGGCTCTTTTCCCACTCGGCCTTCATACCGGCAAGTTCGGCTTGCAGTTGCTTCTCCTTGTCGCGGCAGTTAGCGGCACGCTCAAAGTCCTGACACTTTACGGCATCGTTCTTTTCGCGGTTCACCCGGTCGAGCAGGGCCTCTTGCTCCTCAATCTCCTTGGGCACGTTTATGTTGCTTATGTGCATACGTGCGCCCGCCTCGTCCATTGCGTCTATCGCCTTGTCGGGGAAGCAACGGTCGGTTATGTAGCGGTCTGTCAATTTGACACACGCCTGCAGGGCTTCGTCGGTGTAGGTGACGTTGTGGTGGTTCTCGTAACGCTCTTTTATGTTTTTGAGAATGGTGTATGTGTCGTCGGCCGATGTGGGCTCAACAAGCACCTTCTGGAAACGGCGTTCCAGGGCACCGTCTTTCTCAATGCTTTTGCGATACTCGTCTATTGTGGTGGCACCGATGCATTGTATCTCGCCGCGTGCAAGGGTGGGCTTCAGTATGTTGGCTGCATCCATAGTGCCGGGGGCCGAGCCTGCACCCACTATGGTGTGTATCTCGTCGATGAACAGAATTATGTTGGGATTCTTTTCCAATTCGTTCATAATGGATTGCAGGCGCTCCTCGAACTGTCCGCGGTATTTTGTACCGGCCACCACGGCTGTCATATCGAGCGCTACGATGCGCTTGTCGAACAGTGTGCGCGATGTCTTGCGCTCTATAATGCGCTGCGCAAGCCCCTCAACAATGGCCGACTTGCCCACACCCGGTTCACCAATGAGTATGGGGTTGTTTTTTTTGCGGCGGCTCAATATCTGCGATATGCGCTCAATCTCCTTCTCGCGTCCCACAACGGGGTCCAGCTTGCCCTCACTTGCAGCGCGGGTTATGTCGGTACCGAAATTGTCGAGCACAGGGGTGTCGTTCCTCTGCTTCTCGGTGCGTGTGCCGGTGTTCCCGAACTGCTGTTTGCCCATATTATAGGATTTCCCCGGGGCAGAATCTTCTTCCTCCTCGGGGTCGGTGAAACCGAATCCGCTTGTGATGTCGGGCTTCATATTCTTGATGGCCTCCATCACGCGGCTGTATGTCACATCGTTCTCTTCCAATATGCCGGCAGCAATGTTCTCCTTTTCGCGCAGTATGCCCAGCAGTATGTGCTCGGCATCGGTGTTCTCCTTCAAGTGGCGCGCCTCCAGGGTACTCAGACGCAAAATCTTGGCTGTCTGAAAACCAAGCTCCACATCCCTCTGCTCCTCTGTTTCATCGGTGATGGGTTGTGCGCAACGCTCCTCTATGCGCTCCTTTATGCTTGCAATATCTACATTGAACTTGTTAAGTATATCTACCGCAGCGTTCTTCCCGCGGCTTATTATGCCAAGCAGCAGGTGTTCGGGGTTTATGCACTTGCTACGCAAGCGACGTGCCTCCTCTCTGCTGAGCGACAGTATTTCCGACATTCCTTGTGAAAAATTTTCCATATCCTCTTCTCCTCAATAAAAAATAATAGGGGTGTATAGAGCGTTTTTCTTCTATGTTTTCCCTTGTAGTAAATGTGTTTTCTCTTTTCCGTTGCGAAGATAAAGCCATTATCTCGCACGCAAACAATATTTTTACATAAGATTTCTTACAAAAACCGTGCCAAACTATTAAAATTCCATAACGAAATGCAATTTATTTCTTCTGTTTTGTGCAAAAATGGGCGTCAGCTCCTTATTTATAATAATATTATGGCTCTTTTAGGCCGAATCCCGTTTTTTTTGCTTAATTTCGCGAGTTAAAACGTTTAATCAAAAAAAAACAGTATAAAATGTTTCGTACGAATACTTGTGGCGAACTCCGTTTGTCCGATGTAAATAAAACAGTTACTTTGAGCGGTTGGGTGCAGCGTGCCCGCAAAATGGGTGGTATGACCTTTGTCGATTTGCGCGACCGTTATGGTATTACACAGCTGGTTTTCAGCGAGGATAGCAACGCAGAACTTTGCGAGAAGGCTTCGCACCTGGGCCGCGAATATGTTATTCAGGCTACCGGTGTGGTGAGCGAGCGCCAGAGCAAGAATGCCAATATCCCCACAGGCGATATTGAGATTATAGTGAGCGAGTTGAACATCTTGAACGAGGCTGCAACACCTCCCTTCACAATAGAGAACAACACCGATGGCGGCGACGATATCCGTATGAAGTACCGCTATCTGGACCTTCGTCGCGAGGCTGTGCGTCGTAATCTTGAAATACGTCACCAGATGACAATGGAGGTGCGCCGTTATCTCGATTCAATGAACTTCATAGAGGTTGAGACACCTATGCTCATTGGTTCCACTCCCGAGGGTGCACGCGACTTTGTGGTGCCTTCGCGTATGAACCCCGGGCAGTTCTATGCATTGCCACAGAGCCCGCAGCTGTTCAAGCAGTTGCTTATGGTGTCGGGCTTCGACCGCTATTTCCAGATTGTGAAATGTTTCCGCGACGAGGATTTGCGTGCCGACCGCCAACCCGAGTTTACACAGATAGACTGCGAGATGAGTTTTGTGGAGCAGGAGGATGTAATCACCCTGTTCGAGGGTATGGCAAAACACCTGTTCAAGACAATTCGCGGTGTGGAGCTCACCGAGGCATTCCCACGTATCACCTGGCACGATGCTATGAAATACTATGGCAGCGACAAGCCTGACACACGCTTTGAAATGAAGTTTGTGGAGCTTATGGATATTATGAAGGGCCACGGCTTTGGTGTGTTCGACAGCGCCGAGTACATTGGCGGTATCTGTGCCAAGGGTGCAGCCACATATACCCGCAAGCAGCTCGATGCGCTCACCGACTTTGTACGCCGCCCGCAGATAGGTGCAAAAGGTATGGTTTATGCCCGTGTGGAGGCCGACGGCACAGTGAAATCAAGTGTAGATAAGTTCTATACACAAGAGGTATTGCAGCAGATGAAGGCTGCCTTTGCAGCCGAGGCAGGCGACCTCATTCTCATACTCAGCGGCGACGATGCGATGAAAACACGCAAGCAACTGTGCGAGCTTCGTCTCGAGGTGGCACAACAACTTGGCCTGCGCGACAAGAACAAATTCTCTTGCCTGTGGGTGGTTGATTTCCCATTGTTCGAGTACAGCGAGGAGGAGGGCCGTTATATGGCAATGCATCATCCCTTCACATCGCCCAAGCCCGAGGATATTCCATTGCTCGACACCGATATGGGTGCCGTGCGTGCCAACGCATACGATATGGTAATAAACGGTGTTGAAGTGGGCGGTGGCTCCATTCGTATATACGACAGCGAACTGCAGAACAAGATGTTCGCTCTGCTTGGCTTCACTCCCGAGCGTGCACAGCAGCAGTTTGGCTGGCTGCTCGATGCCTTTAAGTATGGCGCGCCCCCTCACGGCGGTTTGGCATACGGCCTCGACCGTTGGGTGAGCCTCTTTGCCGGCCTCGATTCAATACGCGACTGCATTGCATTCCCCAAGAATAATTCGGGCCGCGACACTATGATTGATGCTCCCTCGGTTCTGGACCCCGCACAGCTCGACGAACTTAATATTGCACTCGATTTGAAGGAGGGTAAGTAATGGCTGTGAAGAAGAAAAGCGAGGCGCGCATTGCCAAGGACCGCAAGCGCAAAGCCGACAAGAAACGTAAGCAGTTGTTGAAGCAGATTGCAGTTATAGTACTGATAGTGGTGCTTGCTGCAATGTTGATATTTGCTTTTGCCGCCACACCAAAGGCTGTGTAAAGAACAGTCGTTATCTATACAAAAAGCCGTCGCAGATTCTGCGACGGCTTCTTCTTTATAAAACTCTCCCGCTTTTCAAAGAGGGAGTACCCGTAGGGGGAGGGAGTTATTTACTTTTACTTCAAATTCTCGATGAAGAATTTTGCAATGCGTGTAAAGAGGTGGAAACGGGTGTTACTGCCGTGATAGATGCTGTGGTTGCTATCGGGGTAGAGCGCCATTTCGAACTCTTTGTTGGCTTGGTTCAGTGCGTGGGTGTAACGTATCATATTGCGCAGGTGCACGTTGTCGTCGGCAGTGCCGTGTACGAGCAACAGCTTGCCGTGCAGCTTGTCGGCATTTACAATGGCCGAGCCGTTGTCATATCCCTCCTTGTTCTCTTTGGGTGTGCGCATATAACGCTCGGTATATACCGTGTCGTAGAAACGCCAGTCGGTGGGTGCAGCCACGGCAACACCTGCCTTGAACACAGCCTCGTCCTGGCTCATAGACATAATGGTGTTGTATCCGCCAAAGCTCCAGCCCCATATACCTATGTTGTTTTTGTCCACATAGGGTAGTGAGCCCAAATATTTTGCTGCCTCCACCTGGTCGGCAGGCTCGTATTTGCCAATGTTCAAATAGGTGCATTTGCCGAACTCTGTTCCACGGCCACCTGTTCCACGGCCATCTACGCACACCATAATGAAGCCCTCGCTTGCCATATAGCTCTCGAACATAGCATTGCCGTAGTTACCAATGTACCAGCTATCATTCACCTGCTGCGAGTAGGGGCCGCTGTATTGGAACATCACCACGGGGTACTGTTTGCTCTCGTCGAAATCGGCAGGCTTTACCATCCAGCCGTTCAGCTGTGTGCCGTCGGTGGTGTTGAAGGTAAAAAACTCCTTAGTAGGCATATCGAACTTGGCAAGGCTCTCCACAAGGGCTTTGTTGTCGATGAGTGTCTTTATTGTCTTGCCGCTGTTGTCGTTGGTGGTTACTATGTGCGGGGTGTTTATGTTGGAGAATGTGTTGATGAAGTATTTCAACCCATTGCTGAACACGGCGCTGTTGCTGCCCTCGCCCCTGGTGAGCTGTGTCTTTTTGCCTTTGGCATTTACCTTATATATATTGTCGCGCAGGGGGCTGCCCTCGTTGCTGCGGTAGTAGAACTCGTTTTTCTTCTTGTCCCAGCCAAAGAACTCCTTAACCTCGAAATTGCCTTCGGTGATGGGGCGTACAAGCTCGCCACCGGTGGTGTAGAGATATAGTTGGTTGTAACCGCTACGCTCGCTGTGGAGAATGAAGTGGTCGCCAATGAACTCGATGTTTGCATATACCTGCTCGTTGAGATAGGTGTCGCTCTCCTCGCGCACAATGCGTTTGCTTATGCCCGAGAGGGGGTTAACAGCAAAAATATCCATTACGTTCTGGTGGCGGTTGAGTGTGAGCACGGCAAGTGTGTTGGCATCGTCGGTAAACTTGATGCGGGGTATGTAGCCCTCCTCGGGGATGGGTACATTCAGTTGGCGTGTCTTGCGGCTCTTTATCTCAAACGAGTGCACCGATATTTTTGAGTTGGCTGCACCTGCCACGGGGTATTTGAAACTGTATGGTGCGCAGAAGGGCTCCATTGCCACATTCTCCTTGCCTGTGGGCAGGTACATAGGCATATCGTACATCATAACCTCGCTCTCGTCGTACTTGACGTATGCAATAACCTTGCTGTCGGCACTGAAATCGTATGAGCAGTTGGTCATAAACTCCTCCTCGTTCACCCAATCGGGGATACCGTTTATTATCTTACCGGCTGCGCCATCGGTGGTTATCTGCGACTCGCTGTTGTCGAACAGCAGTTTCACCAGGAATATGTCGTTGTTGCGCACGAATGCAATCATAGTGCCGTCGGGCGAGAATTTGGGTACCTGCTGTGCTCCGTTCTGCGACAGGGGGGCAACCTTGTTGTTCTTGCGCGAGAAGATGTAGTGCTCGGCAGTGAAGGAGTTGCGGTATATGCCCACGGTGTTTGTTTGCAACAGTATGCGGCTCTCGTCGGGCGAGAATTGATAGCCGTCTATGCGTTTTTTGTCGAACCCGCGTGCTGTGGCTGCGTTGAAGAGGGTATCAACAATGTTGCCATCTTTGAACGAGCCCATAAGAATCATTGTGTGGTCGCTGCTCATACGGGCAAAGTGCTCGCCGTCGGCCATAGGCTTTATGGCTGCGTAGGTTTGGGGCCAGTAACCGCCATACATTGCATCGGTGAGCTTGAATTTGTCGCCGGCCTGCGTTGCGGTGGCAACAATAAGTGTGATGATGAGTGTGAAGAACTTTTTCATTGTATATATTTATAAATTATTACTTCGTGGTTACGAAGATAGTTAATCTTTTTTACATTAGCTTCCCAAAAGGGGGATATAATCGTTTGCTTTTTGTAAATTTGCATTGATATGAGTGTAATTGAACGTTTCTACTACAACGACTTTGGCAACTACCTGCAACAGCAGTTCCCCTTCAAGGTGCAAAAGATAACCCTTGACGGTGGTTTCACCTGCCCCAACCGCGACGGCACAAAGGGGTGGGGCGGTTGCACATATTGCAACAACCGCACGTTCAACCCCGCCTATTGCCACCGCAACAAGCCCGTTGCACAGTAGATGCGCGAGGGCATAGCCTTCTTTGCACGCAAATATCCATATATGCGTTATCTTGCCTATTTTCAAGCCTATACAAATACATACGAATCGCTCGATGTGTTGCAGCAACGCTATCGCGAGGCTCTCGCGGTAGAGGGATGTGTAGGCATTGTCATAGGTACCCGCCCCGATTGCATGCCGCCCTCTCTGCTTGCCTATTTGCAGGAGCTTGCACAGCGCACATTTGTCCTTGTGGAGTATGGCATTGAAAGCTGCAACGATGCCACCCTGCTGCGTATAAACCGCGGGCACGACTATGCCACCGCGGTAGATGCAGTGGAGCGCACCGCTGCTTGCGGAATACCGGTGGGCGGGCATATAATCTTGGGATTGCCGGGCGAGGATAAAACCGAACTTATGAGGCAGGCGGCCGAGCTGTCGAAACTGCCGCTGACCACGCTCAAAATGCACCAGCTGCAGTTGATACGCGGTACCCGTATGGCCGAGGAGTATGCCCGTTGCCCGGGTGATTTCCATCTTTTTGCCCTTGACGATTATGTGGAAACCGTTGTCGATTATGTTGAGCGCCTGCGCCCCACGCTTGTTTTGGAACGCTTTGCATCGCAATCGCCCAAAGAACTTTTGGTGGCTCCCGATTGG
>JAFVSR010000065.1 GCA_017503645.1 Bacteroidaceae bacterium
GGCGCAGTTCTCACAAGCATAGGTAATTCCAAAAAGGAAACCGGCACCGATAAAATCACAGCAAACAGCCGTTCAAACAGCGGAATAGGACAAATGCTGTTTGAGCGATGTTCATCTTGTTGCTGTTATTACGCGGAAAGCGAGTTCTTTTGTCCCCGATGGTTGAACGAAAAAGCTGTTTGAGGCAAACAACAGACGAACGAAGGATGTCGCTTGCGACTCGTGAGCAGAAGGCTGTTGTGACTGATTTTTGCGTGTGCCGGGCGCTTTGGTTCTTTCACGCGATGAAAGAACGTATAAAAGCAAGTTGAAAACAAAGAATTACCGATAAATAACACCGAGGAGTTTGGAGCAAGCACCCAAGTTTTGCAGGTGAACCGGTGCTCACAAGGCACACACAAAACCTCCTCAGTCTTGCGAAGAGCGCAAGCCGGCTCATCCTAATGAGGAGCAGTTTAATGCCCCTACAGCAGAATAACCGACATAAAAAAGCGCCCCCTTCACACAAGGGAGCGCTTTCAGTTATATTTTAGTCGTTATTTACTTAACCACCTTACGGCCGTTTACAATGTAGATGCCGGGGGCTGTGATAGCCTTAACGCGGCGACCTGTGATGTCGTAGATTGCACCATCCTGTGCACCCTCTGCAGTTACACCCTCGATGCCTGTTGCGCCGTTCCAATCGAAGTTGAAGCTATAGCTTGCAATAGGATCGCTGCTTGTAACATCAAGGTATGCCTTGTTGGCGTTGTTAAGGAATGCGCCATCGGTGAGTGTAGCCTTGTAGAGACCAACCTTAGAGTCGGGAGCAGAAAGGACGTATGCTGTACCTGCGGGTGTAACATTCTCGGCCGCAACTGTTCCTTTGAGAAGGCTGCTGTTGATTACAGCAGCTTCGCCTGCAGAATAAACAAACTCATACTCACCCTGAACGGCCTTTACAATAACACCTTTCTCTGCGGGAAGAACACCTGTTACCAGCTCAAGAGCAACCCAACCATCGTTTACAGCAGATACAACATATGCTTCAACGCCTGCAGGTATTGCAACAGGATATCCCAAGTACAATGTAGCATAACCGGCAGCGGTTACATCAACTGTATTTGAGATAGAAACAGGGTACACCTGATCTGTATTATCGTAACGAGCTACAACACCTACCATATCGCAATTAGCAGCAACTGTAGGAGCTTTGATCTCGAAACGGTTATACAAGGCATATGTATCCTCGCCCTTTGTAATAGTCTTGTCGTTTATATTCACGCCTGTCAATCTTACATAACGGCCCTCATATGCAGCAAAATCGGCATTAAGTTCGGCGATAGTTACATCCTTGGGGGTTACCTCTACTGTCTCAGTTGCTACATTGCAGAATTCAGCATTTGTTATCTGGTGCATATTACGATAAGCAGCAGATTCACCCAAAATGTAACCGGTTGTAAATTTAGTACCTACAGCGTAGTTAGCACCACTGTTGTAGATGTTTATACCGGCCTCAGCGGTCTCAATAAACATATACTGGCCACTTTTTACAGTAACAACCGCACCTGTTATATCCATTGCAACAGCCACGTTAGCACCGGCTGCATCATAAGCGGCCTTTGCTTCGGCAATAGTAACGGTTTCAAGTGCTGTAAATGTAGCCTCTGCGACAGAGCTCTTGTTACCCTCGCCATCTTGTGCGTATGCATACACGGTTGTTGTTGCATCGATAGTGAATGCACCTGTGTATTCGTTGTAGTTCTCGCCATCTGTTGAATAGTAGAGAGTAGTACCCTCCTCGGCATTGTTTGTAATCTCAACTGTTGTTGAGCCAACAAATGTTTTCTCACCTGCGATAGAAGGAGTTGAGATAACAACTACACCTTCTTGAATAGAATAAGTAACTGTTATTTTAGCAAGTCTTCTATGACCAGAAGTTCCAGCAATCGTAAACACCACTTGATTTGAAGCACCTGTCCAAGTTCCTTCAGAATAAGTTCCACAATCTGCTGTTATAGCATTGGAATCTTCACCTGTAGCAAATTCAAAAACCACAGAATTGATAGTAACACCTGCATCACCTGTAAATGTAATGGTATTACCACCATATGCACGGAACGCTTTACCTGTATTATAATATTTAGGAGCATTGCTATTATCGCCTTTGTCAAATGTCGCAGTAACATTATCGAATTCCAAAGACACCACAGCCACACCATTTCCAAGACCGGTTTCACTTGCCACGATTGTTTTTGTTATGGCATTGGGATCAACCTTTGTATATGTTGCAGTTGCCACTTGACTATCGTTTGAACCATCTTTCACTGCATAGGCCTTTACTGTAGTTGTTTCTGTAATTGTGAAAGGCTCTGTATAAACTGCACTTGTAGTTGAAGGCTCGTCGCCATTTATGGTATAATAAATAGTTGCACCCTCATCGGCTTCGATAGTAACGTCCATACTCTCATCAAAGGCTGTGCCATCGGCAGGAGTGAATGTAGGCTTTGTAAGAGTGGGAACTGCGGGAGTGTCGCCACCGGTTGTATAAGTAACTACTATTGAAGTAATTCTCGCCTGTGCTGTTGCTGTATTTGAAAGGACAAGTTCGCTTGCACTTCCGGTCCAAGTTGCTGTGGCACTCGACACTGAGACATCACCGACTGCTGCGCTCCAAGTTTTTATATAACTTGCTGTAGTTGCATTAATTACAACTTTGGTTATTGTGGCACCCGACAAAGTTATTCCACAACCGCCATAAGCTTTGATATGAGCGCTATTACCGTAAGCGTTGCTAAAACTGAAATTAATGGGAGAAACGGCATACTCGAAACCGGCGCCACCACCAGATTTTCCCTGTCCTACGACATCGCTATAATTCAACGTCACCTCTTCTGCCTGCACGCTGAATACAGCCATCAGGCAGCAAAAAATTGAAAGTAAAAATTTTTTCATAGTAAATTATTTATAGTTTGTATTAAAATCCACTTGAAAAGGTAGCCCACGCGTTGGTTATCAACGCATTGAGCCACAAAGCGCCCACTGTAGGCAATATTACTTTAACTTTATTTTGCAAAAATAGCACAAATAGTCGCACCCGCAAAGAATTATGCGGTTTTTCTTTTATTAATGAGGTAGATATGGGGTGTAGGAGCAGGGGCGCACACACGGCTATGAGTTGTATAGTATTGTCGCCTGTTGTCGGCATAATGCAATTTTGCTTGCCGTGAGTAATATGTCTTGCTTTATAGTTTTCGGTGCTGATTATCGGTTATTCTCTCATTAAATCTATTTCTTTCTCTCCTTTTGTACCGACAAAAGGAGCAAAAGCTCTGCACCTGGTGCATTATTTCGCGCGTATCACTTAATAGATACGCGAGTGTGGAATTACCGTTGCTCGTCATTGCGCAAACATTAGCATAGGTAATTCCAAAAACAAAACCGGCACCGATAAAATCACAGCAAACAGCCGTTCAAGCAGCGGAATAGGACAAATGCTGTTTGAGCGGTGTTCATCCTGTTGCTGTTATTGCGTGAAAAGCGAGTTCTTTTGTCCCCGATGGTTGAACGAAAAGCTGTTTGCGCCAAACAACAGCCGAACGAAGGATGTCGCTTGCGACTCGTGAGCAGAAGGCTGTTGTGACTGATTTTTGCGCGTGCCGGGCGTTTTTGCTCCTTTTTCCTCTAAAAATAACAAAGAAATCATCGTTTAAGGTATCTGTAAGGCGCACTACATTTGATTATGGACATAACAAATCACTATGCAAGGTTGCTTGCATATAAATATA
>JAFVSR010000007.1 GCA_017503645.1 Bacteroidaceae bacterium
TTTAGCAGCCTCATATTGTATGGAGATGAATAAAAAGATGTAGTTTAAGGCTTGCGCAGCCTGAAAAACCGCAGTTTACTAAGCGTAAATGAGGATTTTGAAGGCAAGCGTAACGCAAAAATACACTTTTTAGTCATCTTCCAAACATTTATTAGTGTATCTACTACTGCAACACCGTGCTGGTGAATGTAATGACAATATACTGTTCACCTGCTGAAGACGAAGCCACATTGTATGTGATACCGGCAGTTTTGTCAATTTTCACATAGCCTTTACCAACCTGCGAGAAACCTGCTCTTATGAGCTTTGCACCATACTCCATCCAAGTTGCATTTGTAGCGGAATAGAGATAAGAGATTGAGTACTCCGATGCCAGATAGGCCTCGGCTGTGAGGTCGAGAGCGGGGAAAGCCTGCATAAGGGGAGCCATAGCAACCTGCTGAGCGGGAGTGAGCCGGCCCACAATGTAGCCCTTCTTCTCCAGGTTCTTGAATACCATACCCTGCATACTGCACGAGGTGGTGAGTGTTGCGACAAACATCATTGTCACCAAAGAAAAAAGGAAAAATCTTTTCATAACCTATAAATTAAAATAAATATTTAGTCATACTTTCGTTAGTGATTGCGAAGATAATGCAAATTGCTTGTTTAAGCAACACATAAATTACAAAAAGAACACAAATACTGAAACTATTTGTATTTTTGTAAAAATAACACAAACAATAAATAACAACATATATAGTATGAAAAAAGCCATATTATTCTTCACTGCGATATTCCTTTCTATTACCCTGCAAGCGCAAGAAGTTACACAGGCGGGCGCCACATACCGCTATAACGGCAAGGAGCAACGCACACCCATTGGCAGGGTGTATGTAAAAAGCACATCATCGCCCAACGGAGTGCTAAGCGACAGCATAGACGGAACATTTTCCATCACCCTACCCGGCCTGGAGATGGGCGACAGGATAGGCGCAGTCACCATCACCAAAAGGGGGATGATGATTTTCAACAAACAGGCGGTGGAAGAATGGAGTGTGCGCAAGGAGCCTTTGTCAATAATACTGTGCGATGCCGCTGAGTTTGAGAAAAAGAGGAACAACCTTATTGCCATTGGAGAAAGAGAGGCAAAAAAGAGGTACGACAAACAGCTTGCCGAGATTGAGGCTCTATATAAAGAGGAATCCGTGGAGTATTACAAAAAATTGGATGAACTGCAAAAGGAGCTATCGGCGGCAAGGGAGAAGTTAGAGGAATATGCCGATGTTTTCGCCCGCATCGATGAGAGCGAGATTGATACATTGGCACAGCAGGCGGTGGAGCTGTTCAACGCAGGTGAGTTGGAAAGAGCCATTGAGCTTTTTGAGCAAGGGAACTACATAGAAAAATTAAGAAATACCAATAGAACAATAAAACAAGCCGACGAACTAATCACCACCGCCCAACAAGCAAAATCGCTTGCAGCGGGAGACAAGGAGAAACAATTGCAGAGCATTAAGACACAGGTGGCGGCATACAAGTTGCAGAACAACTGGGAGAAGGCCGGCGAACTGCTTAAAGCACTTGCCGACGAGGAAAAGACATACGAAACAATGATTGAGTATGCAGAGTTCTGCGAAAAACAAAACAAATTCAAAGAGGCGGAAGCATATTGTAATAATTGTTTGGATATAGCAGACAATGACGACGACAAGGCGACAACACTAAACAACTTGGCTATATTATATTCCAACACTCAAAGATTAAAAGAGAGCGAGAAGTATTTTAGTGAAGTATTGGAAATTTTCAGAAGATTGGCAATGGAGAACCCCGCGGCGTATGAACCCGATGTAGCAATGACACTAAACAACTTGGCTATATTATATTCCGACACACAAAGATTAAAAGAGAGTGAGCAATATTATATTGAAGCATTGGAAATTTACAAAAGAATTGCAAAGGAGAACCCCGAGGCATATAAACCCAATGTGGCAATGACACTAAACAACTTGGCTTTGCTTTATAAAAACACACAAAGATTCAAAGAGAGTGAGCAGTATTTTAGTGAAGCATTGGAAATTCAAAGAAGATTGGCAAAGGAGAACCCGGCGGCATATGAACCCTATGTGGCAAAAACACTAAACAACTTGGCTTACTTATATTCGAACACACAAAGATTAAAAGAGAGTGAGCAATATTATACTGAAGCATTGGAAATTCGAAGAAGATTGGCAAAGGAGAACCCCGAGGCATATGAACACTATGTGGCAAAAACACTAAACAACTTGGCTTACTTATATTCGAACACACAAAGATTAAAAGAGGGTGAGCTGTATTATAGTGAAGCATTGGAAATTCAGAGAAGATTGGCTAAGGAAAACCCCGAGGCATATGAACCCGATGTAGCAATGTCGCTAAACAACTTGGCTTACCTATACTCCAACACACAAAGATTAAAAGAGGGTGAGCTGTATTATAGTGAAGCATTGGAAATTCAGAGAAGATTGGCAAAGGAGAACCCCGCGGCATATGAGCCCAATGTGGCAACAATGCTAAACAACTTGGCTATATTATATTCCAACACACAAAGATTAAAAGAGAGTGAGCAATATTATACTGAAGCATTGGAAATTCGCAGAAGATTGGCAAAGGAGAACCCCGAGGCATATGAACCCGATGTAGCAATGTCGCTAAACAACTTGGCTATATTATATTACAACACACAAAGATTAAAAGAGAGCGAGCTGTATTATATTGAAGCATTGGAAATTTACAGAAGATTGGCAAAAGAAAATCCCACGATGTATGAACAAGATATAAAACACATTACAAAAGAACTACAAAAACTGAATGATGAAAGAGAACAAGCAAAATAGCAACTATAAATATTTCGCATTTATAAGCTACAACTCCAAGGACATTAAATGGGGGAAGCGCCTGCAACGCAAGTTGGAGGAGTATAAAATGCCTGCGACACTATGCAGCGAGCGCGGGTGGGAGCGCAAGCCCATAAAGCCTATATTTTTTGCACCCACCGACATACAACCAGGCGGGCTGAGCGATGAGTTGAAGGAAAGGCTGCGTGCATCGCGTAACCTCATAGTTATATGTTCGCCCAACTCGGCCAAGTCGGAATGGGTGGGCAGGGAGATTGAGTTCTTCCATTCATTGGGGAGAGGAAAGAAGATACATTTTTTCATAGTAGATGGTATTCCAAACAGCGGGGGCGAAGATACCGAGTGCTTCAACCCCATTGTTAAAAAATTGGGCATTCCGGAAATTCTTGGTGCCAACATCCACGAGAAGGCTTTCCGTTACCCTTGGCTCAACAGGGAACGGGCATATGTGCAGCTTATAACCAAGTTGTTGGATGTAGAATTTGACTATATTTGGCAAAGGCACAAGCGCAGATTGATAGAACTGACCATTTACAGGATTATCGGAGTATTACTCGTTATTGCCACGCTTTTCGGTGTGTGGATAAACAGCCGCAGTGTAGATGTGAGCGTGCGATTACACGAAACGACCTGCCACAACAGCCAACTGCCACCAATGGAGGATGCCATTATTACAATGACACTTGACAATGAAACGAAGTGCGATACCATCAAAAAGGAGGGGGAAGCTATGCTATTCCATAACATACCGCAAAAATTCGTAGGGAACGAGGTGAGGATAACCTGCCGGGTTGCGAATTTCCACAATATCGACACCACAATGATTCTTAGCCAATATATGGCACTGAATATATGCCGCGACACCATAAGATATGGGAATATACATTTTCAGCTATACGACCTTGAAGCCGACCGCCCGCTGAGCAACAAGAGAATTGTTATAGACGGGCGGGAAACCACATCCGATGCTAACGGATTTGTAGATATGTATATACCGCTTAAAGAGCAGAAACGGGAGTATGGGATAGAGAGCGACGTTCCGCTAAACGAGAATTCAATTGTAATGCCTTGCGATAAATACACGGTTATCACGGTAATGGGTAACTAACAGTAAAGGAGCCACGCGTGGCTCCTTTACTGTTGGTTTACTGCAATGCTGCGGCGGTGGAGGGCTGCGGCGGTGGTGCAACAGCCTCATCGGCAACAGGTGGCATTTGCAGTTGTTCTTGCGGCACTGCCGTCTGCGGTGCCATAGCCTGCTGCATTTGTGCGAGCAGTTCGGGCGAGATGCCGCTCATTGGTGCGCCCTGCTGTGCTTGCTGTTCGTTGCGTTTTATGGCCTCCAATATCTTGGTGGCAAACGGGAAGGAGCTGTTTTCGAGCATTGTTTTCACATCCACGGCGTTGGCACGGAAGAGTTCCATAAGGAAATCGTTGGCCAGCATCTGGTAGGCGGGTGTGTTGTATCCCTCGGCTATTGTGAGGTCTATTTCGGCACACTGCACCTTTTCGGGGTTGTACCACTTTGATTCTGCATCGTACTCGCTGCCGGCAAGGTCTATGTAGCGTACATCGGTATAGAACTGCTGTATTGTTTTCATAAGTTTTATATCGCGCCTGCGACGGAATGTGCGGAAACTGTCGAACAACCCCTTGAGGTTGAGCGAGGAGTTTTGCGTTTGCTGCGCGTAGAGGCTTGCGGGCGTGCCGGCGCGCGGTGCCTGCCCCTGCATTGCCGAGTTCACACCCGAAATTTCGTTTATGAGCCTCAGTTGCAGGTTGAGCAGTTCAAAATCGCCAGCGACGGCAGCGCCGCTGTTGTATTGGCGCACCACCCCGTCGATGCTTTGCCCCGGTTTCAGTTTCACAAAGAGCACTCCGTTGTAGCGCACATATTCATCGATAACCTCCTCGCGGCTCATACTCTCAAAGGCATCGTCATCTACCACAAGTACACCTTTTGAGGATGTTCCGCGTATGAAATCAATGAGTGTGGCTGTGCGGTTTATGGCTCTTTGCTGGTCGATGAACTGCTCCACGAAATTGCCTAACTTGCCCTGCACCAGAGGATAGAGGTGAAGCACATAATTGTGCTCGCCGTGCCAATATGGGCTGCGCCCCTCTTGCAGCACATCGCCATAGGGTGTCATATAGCGGTAATACCAATAGCGCTCGGTGGCAAAGGAGTAGTCGATAAGCAGAATATCTTCCTGCGCGGTTCCTGCAGCCTCGCCTTCGGCTATGCGGCGCTTGTTTTCCTCCTCGAAGTATTGTTTCGAGGAGGGTGTGTATGGCATATATCCCCAGGTTCCTTTTGCGGTATCGTTCCACAGGTAGGCATCGCGCGACTCCTGTTTCCAGCCCAAGATTACGCGGCATAGGTCGCTGCGCGACGGAGTGTAGAAGGAGAGGGAGGCAACCTCATCGCCCTGCATCGCACGTGCAATTTCCAAACGCGAAGGTGAAGCATCGGCATATAGCTCCTTGATGCGTTCCTTTTCGTGTGGCGAATGCCCGAAGTGGGTGAGCACCTGCTCGAGCGGGAGGTCGAAGAGTTCACCTATGCAGGTGAGGTCCCACATACGCACATCCTCGAGGTGTGTGTTGAAAAAGAGGCGCGAAGGGTTCACGCTGTAAACCCACACATCCTTTTGCCCCTTGCAGGGGTTTATGCCATACTCCACACGCTGGGCTGCCATACCGCCGTTGAGAAGCAGGCGCATAGAGTCGGAATCAATCTCTTCCATCTCGTTTATGTCGTGTACATACTCTATTGCCACGGACATCATCTCACCCACACGGCTCTCTTGACTGTCGCGTGCCACACATACGGGACGCAGAAGATTCTGCCTCATCTGGCCGTCGATATTGCTTAGTATGGGGGCTATCATATTGTTCTTCAAAGGAACCTTGCCGTTCTTTTTGATGAGCGCCCCCTCGGTGATATACTGCCCCGTGTCGGGGTCGCGCACATAGTCGCCCCACTGGTCGCCGTAGCTGTACATAAGGCTTCGTCGCAGTTTGCGACGAGCCTCATCAAGAGCATTCCAGCAAGCGGCGCACTCGTTCAGGAATTCTATGGCGGCAGCGGGCTCCTTTACCTCCACTCCATCGTATGTGGGTGGCTGTGCCTTCACGCGCCTATTCAGGAATTTATTCATAACAGCCATAGTTTAGTGGTTATTTTCATCGAGATAGCTAATGCCGAAAATACTAAAATCATCGTTAAGGCCATACTTCACCTTCAGCCTATCCTCTATCTCGTTTATCACTTCGCCTCTTGAGACGATGCCCTGCAATGCCTTGTTGTCAAAGTGCATTTTTGCCAATGGCATTGATGCAATCTCGCGAAATATTTCGGCTTCACGCAACTCGACATAACTATTCTTTTTAGGGCCTTTGGTTGCGGCATCGGGCGCCTCAACCGGATTTGTATAGAGCAAAGACATATAGTCCTCACGCGAGCGTTTACGGCGTATCACCTCTTCGTATTTCGCCAATGCATTTTGGGCAGCCTGTTTTATGTACTTATGCTTTAAGTTATTAAAGTATTCATACATTACCGGGTTCTTGCGTGCTTTAACAAGCAGTTCGTCTATGTTTATCTCCTTAATTTCAAAGTCGGGGTTGCCCCACTCCCCCGGCAGGCCATAGGATTCGAATTTCTTGTATCGGTTTAGTTCATCCAATGGGCCGCGCAAAAAGTTCATAGCTTCGGCAAGGTTGGCAAATGACTTTTGGTCGCTGCGCGGTGTTTGCTCGGTAGTTGATGGTGCTTTCTCTTCGCGTTTCTCGGGCGTCATATACTGACGTTGATACACGTTGCGGGCTTCCACATTGGCACTGTTGGCAAAAGGTTTCTGCATCAACTGCCCCAGCAGATAATCGCTACCGGTGGGATAGCGCTGCACAAACTCTTCGGGGCTCATTTTATATTGAGAGGTAAAGAGAATTGACGCCTTCAGCGCTGTTTTGTTAAGCGCCGGGTCCTGCTGCGCCTTGGCTATTGTTTGAGCCATATTCATTGCTTCGTCATACTCACTGCCTACCAAACCGGTCTTGTCGAGTTTCATAAAATCAAGGTCGGTAGCAAACCCCTCCTCTTTTTGAATCATATATTGCAGCTGGGGCACTATATCGTATTTGAGTTCGCTGTTCTTAAATATGGCTTTAGGCGTTACATACATAACATCGCGCGCCCTGTCATATTTGCAAGTGCCGTCTATCTTGTCGGTAATCTCCACCGTCACATTGGCCAGTCTGGGATATGCCGTGTAGAAAAGAGGATCATCTATGAGATGGCGCAGTTTTATCACGGTACCTGCAAACACCTTCTTATAGTTCATACAAAGGTTGTTCAAGAAATCTTCGTGCTTGGGACTTGGATTGTTGCCGGCTGCCTCTTTAATGTTATTGTAAATATTGGCCACTCTTTTATCCTTTTGTTCCAACACCATAGTTGCAAGGTCGCGCACCCGGAGCTGTTCCTCACCTATTTCGGTGCGCCAGCGGCCGTCGGCACCCTTTTCCCAGCCTGTCGATGCCCATTGTTCTTTCGCATTGCCCAAAGCCTCATCGGGGGCATTGTTTTTAAGATAATCCTCATACTGCTTACTTGCCGCCAGGCGGTTTGCTCCACGCTTGCCAATCAAGCGATATAAAGGATAATCTTGCAAATCGTCTCTTCCATAGGAATCGGGCCGTTCAAGCATCTCCCTTTTCTGGTCGAACAAAAAGGAGGGAGTATTGGCAAGAGCGGTTTTTTTATCGGGATAACGCTCTTGCAAATATCTTTTGTGTGCCACGCCATCGTAAAAATCATTCACTCCGGCAAGTGAAGGGAATTTGTCAAGCAACTGCGCACGATAGCGGTCGGGGTGCTGTTTTTTAAGCATTGCCTTTTGGTGTGCATCTAAGAAGTCCTGCAAATCGCTCTTTGTAATATTGTCATTTTCGGGCGAATAGAGTTTTCTACCCACAAGCATCTTCTTGAAAAAGCCCTTTACATCGTTCAGCAACATATTCTCTTTGCGGGTGAGCAAGTTGCGTTCGAGCAAAGTGGCAAGATACTCCTCTATGGCTGCATAGCCGTTGATACCATACTGCTGACCTATTTTATGAATTTCGCGAATCACGGTGGGGTCGGCACGGTTGTAAATCTCGTCGTAGAAATCATAAAGATATTCGCCCATAAGATTGGAAAGACCACCGTGCCCTATCGCTTCGTGAACAAGTGTTTTCTCCAGTTCGTGCACATCCCTGATATTGGGCAAATTTATATACAGTTCGCCGGTTTTGTTATCTAACCAGCCAAATGCCGACACCTTTTCGTTATACCCATTCACATCCTTGCCATCGAAGGGAATGGAGCGCTCGTCATATATGAAATTGACGTAAAAGCCTAATTGTTTGGACAACTGTTGGGCACGCGACTGCAATCTCATAATATCTTTGGGCGTGTTCTTTATTCCGTGAACGCTCCAGGCATAGGACTCATTCCACCTCTTTGGCACCTTGATGGGGAATACCAGACGACCGGTGAGGGCGCGGGCCGGGACAGGCGCCGCTCCGTTATCCATATTGTATTCGGCATATCTTCGACGCTCCTCGTTCTTTGCTTCGAAATTGGTGTAACCCGGATAATCGGAAACTTCCATTTCCCTATCTATGGCACGAAGGCGGGCCGGGTCCACCCCATTTTTGAGAGCATCCACCTCCGTTTCAATAATGGCAAGATACTCATCGAGCGCCCTGTTGGCAGCCTCGGAGATATAATCTGTGCGCATATCGATGGCCTGCAGCAAGTATCTATCGTCAAGGCCATACTTCTGTTCGAGGTTGCGACGAGTTTTTTGCAACAGGTATCCCACTCTGTTATCGCTCAATCCTGCATGCTGAATAATCTCGTGGAGCAACGCGTTCTCTTCCGGGGTCATAGATTGGTTGTTGACGCTCTTATATATTGTATCTATTATCTTGTCAACATTCATCCCCTTCTCATTTGCATACTTGCCTACCTGGCGAAAGAAACTATCGGAATAGCTTTCGGCCAGGAGTTCCGACTCGCAGATGGCAATCTTATTCTTGCGCAAAGAACCTGAAACAATATTTAGGTTTTCTTTTATTTGTGCATCGGTAAGATTCTCGCGTGTATCTATGCGCCTGCCATTTACATCAAAGAGAGAGAAACTGTAATTACCTTCGGGTGTTTTCTCCACTCTGTAATCGACAGGCATAGGAAGGGTGGATGTTATCTTGTTTTCCACAAGAAACATCAGTTTTGCACGGGTTGATGCCGAAAGTTTATCACTCGACATCATTTGAATGTACTTGTTCTTGAGCTCGCTTACTTCTGCCGATTTCTCTTTTGAGCCTGCACCCAAAACAGCCTCGAGTTGCGGAACGAAATATTCGGGTTCCACACCTGTTTTCCTCATCTCCTTCTGCTCGGCAGATGTAAAGCATAGCTCTTTTTTTAGTTTGCCATCGGCATTGAGTTTGGCGTAACCGCCACGAGGACGCCAATGGGCCAGGCGCATAGCACCAAGCGTGGCCATACTGTCACCAAAATCGGCCAGCAAATCTATAGGCTCCACTTCGACACCCGACAACGACTTGTCAACGCCCGAAACAGCAGTGAAAACAGCCGATTCGGCACCAAGTACACCTGCTGCTGCCGCCATCTTTTTACCACCTGTGAGGCCATACGATTTTATTCTGAGCGGTGTGCCCACCAAGCCAACTGCTGCACCTGTACCCAATCCCTTGCCATAGGCCTTTACAGCCTTGTCTATGTCTATTCCATCATTGACAAGAAGGTCGTCGGCTATACTGTTGCCCGCATCGTATCCACCAAGCGTGAGGCCTTGTGTGGCCGAGCTGCCCGCTATTTTGGCAGCCATTCTGCTCTTGATAGCCTGCTCCACTATGCGCTCGGCCACAGGAGCCTGCATACCCTTAACGGCATATTTCTTGGCGAGCGACGAAGAGAGATTCTTTGCAATGCCTGCAACACCCTTCACTGCGCTTGACGACACGCCGCCTATAGCGGAAAACATAGGCACATCGACAAGCAGCGAACCTATGCCGGCTGCAAGATTTTCGAAACGGCCTGCATCATATGCAGAAAGGCCTTCGCGGTCTATAAGGCTCTGCGAATTGTTCTGCGCAAGAGCATTACGATTCCAGTCTATAAGTTTGCCTGTGAGCGAGTTGTTGTAGGAGCTGCGGGCAATGTATTCGGCACTGCTTTTAGGAGTGGCTTCGTCTACATACTCCTCATAAAGCCTTTGCTCCAAACGGGGTTCAAGTATATCCTTGCGGAATTCCTGTGGCGACATACGCGCATAGGATGCATATTGGTTTGCTATTCTGTCGAGCTCGGCATTGTCGGCATTATGCATTGTTCGTGCAATCACCTTGTCCGGAGCCGATGCGCTTTGCATTGCACCCAATGCCGCGTCGCTGTTGGCGCCGGGCACCGATGCATAGCGCATATACTCGTTGCGGGCATTCTGCTCGGCCGTCGTGCGCTCTTTCTCAAATGTATCTTTAAGACCATTTTGATAAAGCTCTTCTGCAGCATCGCGCATAGCTCTATCCGATGTTGCAAAAACGCGACGGCGTCGCAGTTCGTCGTTGGGTGACGGAACAAGGAAATTACGAGCCGAATTATTGTACAGCTCTGTCCTTTCAGCCTTGTTTATGGGAACTGACAACGCCTGCTGCTCGTTTTGCATCTGCGCGGAGGCAATTTGTGCATCCTCTATCATAGCTCGGCGCTGTTCATCGGGAAGCGGTGAACTTAACTTATCGCCATAGTTATTATAACCATAAATTTCTTCTTTCAGTTTTTTATGCTTGGAATTCCCGTATCCGAAGATTCCGTTTTCATCTGTTTTGTTTATCATAATGTATGTTTTTTGTTTGAATGCCAATAAGGAATTTTTGAAATCTTATTTTGAGGTTTAAGCCCGCTTGCCCAATGCGCGGGTGCAAAACCCGATACCGCTTGGGCTGTGGCGGTTTTGTCGGCAAATGGGTTGGGCAACTGTTTTTCAGATAAGCCAATCGGTGGGTTATAGATTGTCTTTACAGCGGCTGGCGGGCTGTTTTGTTTCAGTTGCAGAGCCGCAATTTTGCCCTCGTAATCGATGTAGGCTTTGCGATAGCGTTCTTGCGCCTCTTCATACTCTTTGTTTGCCGCACCCGCGCGCGGTTTACCGGTGACATTGTAGCGTATGGTACCGTTCTGTGCCACAAGAGAGAGCAGATTTTTTGTAAAATCGGCAAACGCGGCGACATTGCGCCTGCGGTTGGCACGGCGGTATTCGTTCTCATAATTATTGAGCTGCGAAAGCCAATGCTTTTTCAACTGTTCGGTATTGTAATTGCTGTTCATCGGTTTGTCTGTTTTATGGTATTATTTATCGTCTTCCCTGCCCCAATTTATGCCCATAAGCGCATCCTCGAGCAGGTTGAAGCCATTAGAAGCAGCTTGTGCCGACATACGTTCGTCCATTGAAAGGTTGGATAGTTCACTATTCATCAACGCCTGTGTATTATTTTGGTGAACGGCATCTATTTTCTGCTTGCGCGCATCGTCTTGTGCGGCAAGATTTGTCATAAGATTCTCCATTGTGTTCAACCCCTGGCGGTTACGCGCTATCGAATACTCGGGCGTTATTCCGTTTATTGCAGCGTAGGCCCTGTTCTGCTTGTTCTGGCGGCTCAATGTTTTTTCCACTCTTTTTATTGCCGCACGTGCCGATGAATTGTTCAGGAAATCGCCGAAATAGTTCCTCCTGTACCAGCTATCCTCCACTGCCGCTGCACGTTTGAGCAGCGCCTTTTGTTTGTCACGGGCATCGGCGGCACCAAACAGCCCTTTGACACCCGAATAGAGGCCCAACGCCCCATTCAAGCCTGATAAAATTGTAAATGCACTCATAAGTTTTTTTGCTGCAAAAGAAATACCAAAATGCAGCAACAAGGTTGTCATAATACCAAAAACAGCTGCTTATCAACGTTTTAGCATTATAGCAACCTTGTTTTAAGGTATGCGTATTATCTTCGCAAATAAAGATTTCAGCTATGGTAAAAAGCAAGAAAAACGGCTGTGTAACAATTGACGATGTGCACAGCGAAACCCTCTCGCTTTTTCATCGCCTCATTCAAAGGTTGGAAAAACTTACGGCCAACTGCGAGGACCCGGGAACAATAAACCAAGCGCTTAAGACAACGGCCGACTTTCTTGTGAAGCTAAACAAGGAGCGCGAACAGGGCGATGATGGATTGGGAGCATTGCTACAGCAAACGCTCAAAGGGATTGAAGGAGAGTGAGGGAAAAACATCAAGAGGCTGACTAAAAAGTATTTTTTAGCAGCCTCTTTTTCAGGGAGATGAATAAAAAGATGTAGTTTAAGGCTTGCGCAGCCTGAAAAACCGCAGTTTACTGGGCGTAAATGAGGATTTTGAAGGCAAGCGTAACGCAAA
>JAFVSR010000066.1 GCA_017503645.1 Bacteroidaceae bacterium
AAGCTTTTAGGAAAACGAGCGTCAGTGTTTTTGGGAATAGTGGAGGACTGTCTGAGCGTCAGGTAAGAAAAATGGCCTGCCATTTTGCGCCGCCAAGCGAGTTCCGGACACCCCAAAAACATCAGCTACGTTTTCCGTTAAAAAAGCGACCATATGCGCAGAGTTCTTTGGTACTTTCTATCGGCATAGAAAGTACATAAAAAATATAACCAAATTGAGAGAATGCCAGATAATCAGCACCGACAATTATAAAGCAAGCCCTACAACTTTTGCAGGTGAGGGGGAATAAATAAGTAATTTGACAACCTGCATTAAATAAGCGCATCTTATATTTGCAGCAAAACAAAAAACCTATTAATGGAAACAGCATCATTAATTTCTGATGACATATGACAAATATCATCTTTTGCTGATAAAACAAAGAGCAGGATAGTATTAAAAAGCCGTTTGGGCGTGCCCAAACGGCTTTTTTTACTATTTCTCTTTTTTCAGAACCTTATCCATATTGCGTTCCCTCACTATGGCATAGCCCTTTTCGAAGAACTCGTTATGGCGGTTGATTATGCGCATAGAAGAGGCAATGCCCCAAATATCGCGGGCAAGGAGCGCCTTGAGCTGGCGCGACAGTTCGGGGAGCGATTTTGCAAACTCCTCCTCGCCACCTTCGAGCTTCACGCTGTCGCGCTCGCCCTGTTTCCGTAGTATATCCACAAAGGCAGAATCCACCTCAAAGTTCTTGTCGAAATCGTCAACCGTGGGATACTCGGCAGCCAGAGCATCGCGGTGGATATCCACATAGCGCAGCGCTGCCTGTATGATGGAGCCCTTGCGCGCAAGCTCGCGGTGATATTTTGTGTAGCGCAACGTGTCGAGCGGTATGAAGTAGTCGGGCATAATGCCGCCGCCACCATACACCACACGCTCCAAGCGCTTGGTATATGCCTTGAGCGAGTCGGGGAAATGTATGCTGTCGGCATTACTCAATTCGCCGCTGTTGTATCGGTGCATAAGCTCGTCTTTGTAATCTATTGAATCGCCATAAGGCTTTTGTATGCAGCGCCCTGTGGGGGTGTAGTAGCGCGCAATGGTGAGGCGTATCATAGAGTTATCGGGCAGTGGGAAGGGGCGTTGCACCAATCCCTTGCCGAATGTGCGACGGCCCACCACCGCACCGCGGTCCCAGTCCTGTATGGCACCGGCAAGAATCTCGGCTGCCGAGGCCGATGTCTCATCCACAAGCACCACCAAGTTGCCCTTGGTAAAGCGGCCGCCACCCTTTGCAAGGTGCTCGTAACGTGGCGACATACGCCCCTCGGTATATACAACAAGGTTGGTTCTTTCGAGGAACTCGTTGGCTATCTCAACCGCTGCCGACAGATAACCGCCGCCGTTGCCCTGCAGGTCGAGCATAAGAGATTTCATACCGCAACCTTTGAGAGAGTCGAGCGCTGCAACAAACTCCTTGTATGTGGTGGCGCCAAACGATGTTATGCGTATGTAGCCTACCTTCTTGTCAACCATATATGCCACGTCGACACTCTCGGTGGATATCATAGCACGTTCCAGGTCGAAAGTGAGCAGGCGGGCAATGCCCGTGCGCTTAACGGTGAGCTTCACCTTGCTGCCGGCAGGGCCTCGCAGGCGCGACATAATATCGGAGCGCTCCATCTTCACACCGGCTATGGCGGTATCGTTTACCATAACCACGCGGTCGCCTGCCAATATGCCGGCACGCTCCGACGGGCCTGCCGTGGTGGTGCGTATCACATAGAGCGTGTCGTCAACAATGTTGAACTGTATGCCTATACCGCCAAAGCTGCCCTCCATCTCCTCGAGCAGGGCTTTTGTCTCCTTGGGATCGGTGTATGTGGAGTGCGGGTCGAGCTGTTTGAGCATCGCCTTCACGCCCTCCTCAACCACCTTTGTTTCATCCACGCTATCTACATAGCATCGGTTAATGATATTGCCTGCGGTGAGCAGTTTATAGAGCGACACAGGCATCTGCTGTTGCTGTGCAGCGGCAGGGAGCAACAGAGTGAAAAACAGTATAAGTGAAAATATCTTTTTCATAGTTTATGGCAGTAAATGTTTAACATCTTTTCCGTATGCAGCAAGCTCGCGAACAAGGCTGCTGCTGATGGCGGCATTTTCGGGCGAGCTCATAAGAATAACCGTTTCTATGCCGCCCAGGCGCAAATTCACATCGGCAAGGTCGCGCTCATACTCAAAATCCTTAACGCTGCGCACGCCGCGCAACAGCGCCGTGGCGCCTATGCTGCGGGCGTAGTCCATTGTGAGACCGCTATATACAACGGCACACACGCGCGGCTCGTCGGCATATACCTTTTCGATGGCCGCACGGCGCTCCTCGGCATCGGCTGCGCCGTTCTCCTTGCTCATATTGCAGCCCACAGCCACCACCACCTTGTCGAAGATGGCAAGCGCGCGCTGCACTATGTCGTGATGCCCGCGGGTATAGGGGTTGAACGAGCCCGCAAAAAGGGCTGTTTTGGGGTTGTTACTCATCGTTGGTCTTGTCCTCCTCCACTACAAGGTTATCAATAATAAAGTTCTGGCGCTCCATAGTGTTCTTGCCCATATAGTAACAGAGCAGTTCATCCACCTTGTCGTCTTTGTGCATAGAGACACGCTCTAAGCGCATATCGGGGCCTATGAAATTGCGGAACTCGTCGGGCGAAATCTCACCAAGTCCCTTAAAGCGGGTAATCTCGGGGTTGGGCGACAGTTTCTCTATGGCAGCTATGCGCTCCTCCTCGGAGTAGCAGTATATTGTCTCGTAGTCGCTCTTGTTCCTGCCCGCCTCCTCGGCACCCTTCTTGCCGCGTGGCTGCTTGCGTTTGTTGCGCACGCGGAACAGCGGCGTTTGCAATATATAAACGTGCCCCTTCTTTATGAGTTCGGGGAAGAATTGCAGGAAGAAGGTTATCATAAGCAGGCGTATGTGCATACCATCGACATCGGCATCGGTTGCCACTATCACCTTGTTGTAGCGCAACCCCTCGAGACCGTCTTCGATGTTGAGCGCCGCCTGCAACAGATTGAACTCCTCGTTCTGATAGACCACCGCACGGCTCAGGCCAAAGCAGTTGAGCGGCTTACCGCGCAGGCTGAAGACTGCCTGCGTGTTGGCATCGCGGCTCTTGGTGATGGAACCGCTTGCCGAGTCGCCCTCGGTGATGAAGATGCAGCTTTCGTCTATGCGGTCGCCCTTGCTGTCGTTGTAGTGTATGCGGCAGTCGCGCAGCTTGCGGTTGTGCATATTCACCTTTTTGGCCTTTTCGCGCACCTGCTTGGTGAGGCCGGCAAGCTCCTTGCGCTCCTTTTCCGATGCCTGTATCTTCACCAGCATCACGTCGCTTATATCGGGGTTCTTGTGCAGGAAGTTGTCGAGCTCCTCCTTCACAAAGTCGCCTATGAACTTTTTCACGCTCATACTACCCTCCTCGGGGGCAATGGTGGTGGAGCCCAGGCGCACCTTGGTCTGGCTCTCGAACACAGGCTCCTGTATGTTTATGGCTATGGCCGCCACTATACCGTTACGTATGTCGCAATACTCAAAGTTCTTGGCCGAAAAAAAGTCGTGTATGGTAGATGCCACCATCTCCTTAAAGGCGCTCTGGTGTGTACCACCCTGCGATGTGTGCTGGCCGTTAACAAAGGAGTAGTACTCCTCGCCATACTGCTGTGCGTGCGTGAAGGCAATCTCAATATCCTCGCCTTTGAGGTGTATTATGGGATAGAGCCCCTCGGCGGTCATATTATCGGTGAGCAGGTCGGCAAGACCGTTGCGCGACAATATACGCTTGCCGTTGAACATAATGGCAAGGCCTGTATTCAGGTAGGTGTAGTTGCGCAACAGCGTTTCTATGAACGCGGGGCGGAACTCGTAGTTGCGAAACAGCTTTTTGTCGGGCGTGAAGGCTATGTATGTACCATTCTCGTCGGTAGTCTTTTCGGTGGTGTCGCTTTTGAGGATGCCCTCTTCAAAGGTGGCCGTGCGCACAACGCCGTCGCGGTAGCTGCGCACCTCAAAGGTTGTGCTCAAGGCGTTCACCGCCTTAAGGCCCACACCGTTCAGGCCCACCGACTTTTTGAATGCCTTGCTGTCGTACTTGGCACCGGTGTTCAACTTGCTCACGGCATCTATCATCTTGCCCTGCGGTATTCCGCGGCCATAGTCGCGCACCACCACCGAGTGGTTCTCCTCTATGTCAATCTCTATGCGCTTGCCTGCACCCATCTTGAACTCGTCGATGCAGTTGTCCACCACCTCTTTAAGCAGCACATATATACCGTCGTCGCTCTGCGAACCATCGCCTAACTTACCAATATACATACCCGGGCGGGTGCGTATGTGCTCCATATCGCTCAGGTGGCGTATGTTGTCGTCGGTATATGCCACCTGCTCCACAGGGGCGCTTTCGTCGAATATAAGGTCTTTATCCTCGCTCATTATTATATATGTTTCTTGTATGCTCTGCGGCGCTTGTGCAGCTCCTTGTCGAAGCTGTCCCACTGCGCCTGCACTTTATTGTTCGTTTCAAGTTCGGGGTTGGTCTCAACGTCCTCGAAGCCCATTGATATGTAACGTGGCATAAGGTCGTTGAATATCATTGCCATCACACCCTTGCTCTGGAACTCGGGCTTTATGGCCACAAGAAGGAAATCCAACCGTTTGGGGCGGCTGAAGAAGAGCGCCTTGAGCAGATGGAACCAGCCAAACGGGAATAGCTTGCCCTTGGCCTTCTGCAACGCGGCCGACAGAGATACTATGCTCACCGCAATGGCCACAAGGTTGTCGTTTTCATCGACCACCAGGGATATAAGGCGCAAATCCACCACCGGCAGATACTGCTTTATGAGCTGCTCAATCTGCTTGTCGCTCAATGGCGAAACACCATACAGCGGAGCATAACACTCGTTCACAAGCTCAAAAAGAGCCTTGCCGTAACGCTTGGCAAGCTCGCTGCGCGACTTGCACTCCACCACACGCAGGTTATATCGCTTGGCCACAATAGCCGACAGGCGCTCGGCCTTTTCCCAATTCTTTTCGGGCACCTTTATGAGGAACTCCACCCAATCGACATCCTTTTCATACCCAAGCGCCTCTATGTGCTCCTTGTAATAGGGGTGGTTGTAGATTGCCGCCATAGTGCCCAGGCGGTCGAATCCCTCTATGAGCAAACCCTCGGGGTCCAGGTCGGTAAAGCCAAGCGGGCCGTGCAGCTCGGTCATTCCACGCTCGCGCGCCCACTGCTCCACTGCCCCTATGAGGGCTGCCGACACCTCGCGGTCGTCAATGAAATCAATCCAACCGAAACGAGCCGCCTTCTGCCCCCATTTCTCGTTGGCACGGCGGTTGATGATGGCCGCCACGCGCCCCACCACCTTGCCATTGCGCAAGGCAAGGAAATAGTCGGCATCGCAGAACTCGAATGCCGCGTTGCGGTCCTTGCGCAGGGTGTTCATAGTGTCCTCGTAGAGGTCGGGCACCGAATAGGGGTTGTCTTTATATAGTTCGTAGTTGAAGCGCACAAAGCGCTTCAACATACTGTTGTTTTCTACTTTTACTATTTCTACCGACATTGTGGTTTCGTTGAATATTATAACGTGTAAATATACTCTTTAATTTGCAATCTCGCAAATTTATAAAGAATATCATAATTTTGAAAAAAGTTAAACCCATACTTGCCACCGCAAGTATGGGTTTAACTTTTTTATTTATTCTTTAACCACTTTGGGTAAGGCATATCAATTATTCTTGGGAAACGCCGTTTTCTTGCTGTAATCTGAAAATTTCCTTTTGTAGCTGTAATTTGGTTCATTTCATCTTTTACCGCCTGCTTGTTTTGTGATTGCAACAGACGATAATAGTACTGCGAAACAGTATTCCTATCAAGAGTCCTCGCACTCCACACCTCATTTATAGTTTCATTCAGATACCAATCTCTTGCATTTTTATCTGTTACTCTGAGCAAATTGCGATAATGTATCCAAGATATAATTTGCGATTTTCCACTCACTGCGTGGAAAATATCAGGAAAGAACTTATAAAACTGAACAAACTGATAAAGATTGCTTTTGGTAAATCCTTTACCATACAGGTTTGTAAGGTATGTTGCAAGTCGCTTTATAACTTCCTTACCATACTCGGCTCTATTATCACCTAACAATTCTTCATCAGCAATACGCTTGCGTAAAACCACACCCCGATTCGACAGTCCCACCCCGCTAATGCCTATCAAAATATTTAACAATAAACAGTGTACATTACCACAAATATTATAAATTTGAAAAAGGTTAAAAGTTTACTTGCTGCGGGTAATGTGTTTTGCTATAAACTCCTCGGTGCTGATTATCGGGCATTCTCTCATTTTGATTATATTTTTTATGTACTTTCTATGCCGATAGAAAGTACCAAAGAGCTCTGCGCATATGGTCGCTTTCTTAACGGAAAACGTAGCTGATGTTTTTGGGGTGTCCGGAACTCGCTTGGCGGCGCAAAATGGCAGGCCATTTTTCTTACCTGACGCTCAGACAGTCCTCCACTATTCCCAAAAACACTG
>JAFVSR010000067.1 GCA_017503645.1 Bacteroidaceae bacterium
AAAGGTTTATGCCAATAACAACAATATACGTAGCATAAATATAAACAGCAACAGCGACATCATTGAGTTGGAGGTGAGCAACAACGAACTGACGGAGTTGCCATTGGATATTATGCCCAACCTGCTCTCTCTCAAGTGCGACAACAACAGCATAGAGATTCTCTATCCCAATGTTTGTCCCAAACTCATCAAGTTGCATTGTGCGGGCAATGCTCTCACAGAACTTGTGATGGACAGGCTCACCTCTCTGCAAGAACTTGTGTGCAGCGACAATAACTTCACACAGGGCAATCTTGTTATGCCTGCCAACCTCGGTCGCTTGCAGGTGTTCGAGGCCAAGAGAGCACTTGGCGATATTGCCGAGGTTGATTTGAAATCGGCAACAAACATAAGGAGAATAGATGTGTCGAACAATGCATCGCTCAAGAGCCTGCTCTTCTCGGAGAATGCGACCTCATTGCAATACCTCTATGCTGCCGATTGCGCTCTTAACTCAATAGGCCCCAAAGGCAGCCGATATTTCTATTTCCGTTGCAGTGGGGAAGGGGAGTCGCACTACCTGAATATGCGCAGTCTGGTTGAGGTGAATATTGCACGTAACCCCATCATAAGAGCGTATGTTGCCTACAACACATCTGCGTTCCCCAACCTGCGCTCTATCGATGTGAGTGGTTGCGATGTGATACATGCGAAACTGCTTGGCTCTTCAAACTGCAAACTCACAAGGCTTTGCGCGGGTGTTCCCCAGCGTACAGCCGGCAGCAAGGTGGTTGTGTGGGCTGTAAATGACCGCAACTGGTTCAGCAGATGGCCCGAGTGGAGCGAGTACCCCGAAAACAAACACACCACCCGTATGGTCTATGGCAGAAATAGCGATAACCTTGAAAAATATGACGAGGAGGAGAACATAGATGTAGAGGTTATTACAACCAACGACAAGAAACTGCGTGCGGCAATGGGCGAAACCTTCTATAAATATATGAAGGATAAACTGCGCCCCGACAGCCTTGGTTACCGTGCCCTGCACACTGCCGATGTGAAGAACCTCACCTCGCTCGAGTGTGCCAATATGGAGGTTGTAAGCCTCGGCGGTATGCTTGAATTTATGCCTAATGTCAAGGATATCGATGCCACGGGTAATGAGATGAAGGAGGTTCGCATTCCTCTCAATGGATTAAATAACCTTAACCTCTCGAACAACCCATTGCTCGAGACTCTACAGAATGATTATGGCGGTTGTGCAAAGAGAATAGATCTGTCGCACTCGTACATCGATGATGGCATACTGAATGCGGCACGTGGCGCGGCGGTAGGCGGCGATTTGATTGTGAACGGCGATTTGGGTTCCGAGGAGCTGATAATTTTCACGGATGAAAAATCTTCTCCGGCCTCATTGACGATGCTCAGCACCAACCGTTCGCTCTACTTGCATAGCTGTTATATTCCCGAGATTAAGTTCAGCGGTAAGGCATTGACATTTGCATCAAGCGGCAAACGTACCTGCAAGATGGAGAAACTGCTGCTTATGAACGAGGAAAAGCCTGTTGAACTTGTCTTCCAAACCGTGGATATGCCGCTCTTGTGGATAAACAAGTGGATTGACGACAACCCCAACCGCAAGTTTACAATGAGAGTGCAGACAGGTAACGAGGAGGTGAATACCAAAATTAACGGTATGCTCTCGTTCATAAACTCCACCACTATGACAGGCTCGGTGGGCAAGTTGAGCAGCGAGATGAAGCAGATGGCAAACAACATTCTGTTGCCATACGCCTATTCGGGCGAGGTGCCCAAGGGTGCACGTTTCGATGAGCTGCTCGACGAGTTCAACCTGCACGAGACACGTACCACCGATGACCTGAAAATGGGACGTGCAATGGGCTACAGATTGTATGAGTCGCTCAAGAGCAAGTATGCCCCCGGCAAGGAGTATCTGCACGTGGAGGATGTGAAGAGTGTAACCAAGTTCAGTTGCGCCGGTATGAACGTACCCGATATATTGACAGTGCTCAGCTATATGCCGTCGGTAACAAATGTCAATGCTTCGGAGAACTCCATACGCCGGTTCATGGTACCGACTATGGGTATATACGATTTGTCAAACGGCAAGGTTCCTCTTGAGACGTTGGAATTTGCACGCAAGGCAATAAGCCTCGACCTCACAAATACCGTTATCAACCGTGAGGTATTTGAAGAGGCAATAAAGAATGTGACCACCAATCTCAAGGTAACTCATGAGGGCGAAGTTCTTTCGATAAACGATTCTTCGAACAAGTTGGGCGAGCTAATGATTCTTGCGAGCCTCAATATATACCGTTGCAAGATACAGACATTGAACTACCGTGGCAAGTTCCTGAATCTGCGTGGCGACCTTGATGCTGTTTCAATAAGTAACCTGCGCTTGAATACCGCCACAAACACCAATATAAGCTTTACTTCGGCCGACGTGGCATTGAATTTCATTGCCAATTGGTCGCAGAACAACCCCGTGGATACTGAGTTCAATATTGTTCTGCTCGGCGGTAACGTATCGGCCTGCACCAGTGCACTTAAAGCCTTCAATAATGAGGCTGCGGCCGGTCGTGGCTTTACCGAGGCAAACAAGAAACTTGCCATCGATGCCATAGTGGATTGTGCCAACAAGGGCTATGTAGCAAAGGGCGGCAAGTACGACAGTATGCTCGATGAACTTGGCCTTGCTCCCAAAGCAAAACCGTGGGCTGTGAAGTTGAACAATGCCGGTGCACAAGTACTGAATGTTATCACGGCTATGCGCAGCCATTGTGGTTATGGCCTGCTCGAAGCAAAGAGATACTGCGACAATGCTCCCACTGTTGTTGGAACATTCGATACACAGGAGGAGGCTGCGGCACTCAAGCGCGACATTGAAAATGTTGGTGGCTTGGCAGTGGTGCTGCACAATGGTGTACAGGTGGCAGAGCCCGCCAAGAGGAAGGCTGAGGCTGCCGACTGCGACGTTGTTCTCACAAGCACGGGAGCAAACAAGATAAGCGTGATTAGGGCTTTGCAATCCGTTTGCGGTATCACTCTGGTACAAGCAAACACTCTCGTAAAGACGCTCCCCGTAGTCATTGCAACAGGCAAGACGAATACCGAGGCGCAGGCTATAAAGAGTGAGATAGAGGGTGCGGGCGGTAGTGTGAATATAGGCTCGCCAAAGAGCGAATTCGATGTGGTGCTCACAAATGCGGGTGCCAATAGGATTGCCGTGATAAAGGCCCTGAAAACTGCCTGCGGCATTGGCACATTGGATGCCAACAACCTTACCAAGAACCTCCCTGCGGTTGTGGCAACCGGTGTGAGCAGCAGCGAAGCCCAGGATATAAAGAGTACCATTGAGGAGGCGGGCGGTAGCGTGCGCATCGAATAACGGCTATAGTGGAAGATTGATAGAAAAATAACAAAATATGAAAGGATATATAAGAATGAGAGGATTGGTGATGACATTTGTGTTGCTTGTGGCCTCGGTGGCGCAGGCTGTGGGTGTTGGTGATGCGGAGCCGGCAATAAGGAGCATAGCCCGCAAGGTGCTTACCGTGCCGGCCGATACCATAGACACAAAGGTGGTGGACGTGAACAAGATGAGCCAGAAGGAGTATGAGGAGTACTTGCTCACGCAGCCCATAGATACAACCCGTAGCGATACCACCACGGTGGCATTCTCGGTGCAGGTGCTTGCCCGCCCTAAAGGCGACAGGGTACTGTTGCGTTGGGCCCCCGATGAGTTTGCACCCTGGTATCTTGCCAACAGATATGGTTACAATATATTGCGTACAGATAGGAAAGGTGTGACCGACACTCTTAAAAAGGCGCTCAAACCATATACATTGGAGGAGATGAAGGCACGCTTCGAGGCCAACGACTCGCTTGCGGGTACCGCGGCGCAGATGCTCTATGGCAAGGGTACCGAGCTCAACAGCGCTATAGGCAGCGATGGTGCCGAGGGTATCGTGCAGGTGTATGAGGAGCAGCAAACGCGTTTTGCCTATGCTATGCTGCTTTCCGAAATACGCCCCGACCTTGCCCGGGCAATGGCGCTTATGTTCATTGACAGCACGGCTGTGAAGAATGCCGAATACTCATATACCGTAACAACAAATATCCCCAAGGAGGAGCTGAATATGGTGTATCAGTCGGCCTTTGTGAAGAATGTAAATGAGAAACCTGTTAAGTTCGAACCGGTTGTAACCGACTCTACAGGTGTCGATGGCCATTCCATTCGTCTTTTCTGGCCTATGTCTTACGATTTCAGCACCTATGACATAGAGCGCCGTGGCGAAAATGGCGAGTGGATAAAGCTCAATGAGCACCGCTTTATGACGCTTATGACACAGGAAGACGAAACCACAGCGCAGAACATTTTCGAGGATGTGAATCTGGAACCCGGTTTCTATGAGTATCGCATATGCGGTTACGACGCCTTTGGCGAGAAGAGTAATTACAGCGAGGTACACAAGGCGCAATTGGTCGATATCATCCCACCCACAGCGCCTGTTATCGTGCAATTCAACGTGGAACGCCCCACGGAGAATACCATTATGGCCGATATCATTTGGGAGAAGAACATACTGGAACCCGACTTTATGGGTTACAATATCTACTACTACAATGCGCAGGTCGATACAGTGTGGGTGAAACTCAACGAGCAACTGCTCGCTCCCGAAATGCAGTCGTTCCGTTGCGAGGTGACCTTCCTCGGTACAGGCCACGTTACTGTTGTTGCAGTGGATACATTGAACAACTCCTCGGCTTCAATGCCGCAAGAACTCTTTATTGCCGATTTCACCCCGCCCGTGGCACCCACTGGATTGCAGTATGTGATGTCGCCCACCGGCAGCGTGCTCATAAAATGGAACAAAAACCCCGAACCCGATGTGGCCGGCTATAACCTCTATTATGCCAACGACAGCACACACACCTTCTTGCAGAAGAGGGGCAAAATGAGCCGTGAACCTATAGTGTTTGACACTTTGACTGTCACAGGCGTTACCCAGCGGTACACCTATTACCGTGTGAAGGCATTCGATTTCTCGGGCAACGAGTCGCCCTTCTCCGAGATACTCACCGTAAAGCGCAAGAATTACGATGCACCGCGCCCCTGCCGCATAGACTCGGTATGGCAGGATACCAAGCGTGTCTATATGAGATGGTTCCCCTCAAGCGAGGACGACGTGGAAAAGTACTACGTCTATCGCCGCTTGCACGGCGAGGAGATAAACTCGCTCATAGGCGTGCTCACAAAGGATTCCGTGAAGAACGGCCGCCTCTTTGTAACCGACTCGCCCGAGCCCAACAGCAAGGCGCGCTATTACTATCACATAGAGACAATGAACGAGAGCGGTGTCACATCGGAACCCTCTTTTGAAACCTCGTTCCTCTTCAAGGGAGAAACAATGCTGCCACTGGTGATAAGAATGGGTGCGGCATTCAGGCCCGACGATGAGCAGGTGCACCTGGCGTGGGATATAAGCGGTATCACCCGCGATATGCTCGACAAAGGACTGTACATATGTATATACCGCTGCCGCAATAACGACGATATATTCCGCTATGTGAGGTCGGTGAACATTAATGAAATTACTGCCATCGATGCCCATATGGAGCCCGGCGACACCGCCGAGTATCGCATAAGGGTGCGCAGCAGGGAGGGCCACTTGTCGCCATATTCCAATGTGGTGAAGGTGACAATACCTGCCGAGAGTGAAGTTAAAGAGTGATTTACCCAAATAGATATGTTGTTTGAATATAACAAAAACTGAGATGAAGCAGATAGGTAACATATTCCTGCTGTTTGCAATGGCAATCTTCTGCTCTTGTGGAGAGTTCTTCAATTTCGAGGTGGAACAACCCACCGTCAACGGATTGAGAATATCGCATCACGAGATAGACCTCATTGTGGGCGATGGCATAACCTTTGATTTGGAGCTGTCACCCGACGATATACCTGTATCATATTACTGGCAGGTAGAGGGCGACGAGGATGCCATTGAACTTGCAGGCCGCAATGTGAATGCAATGAAGCCCGGCAGGGCGCTCGTGAGGGTTGAGGCCGAGAGGGTGAGTAATGGTAACGATGTGGAAATTGTTTACGACAGTTGCTATGTAAATGTGTTTGAATGGAAGGTTGTGGATTACAATGAGTTCCTCTACGAAACCGTGCTCTATTCGTCGTTGGTTATTGATGGTGAGCAAAAGACCGGTGCAATGGGCAATACACGCCTTGCAGCAGTGGTGGATGGCGAGTTGCGCGGCCAGGCTGTGATGCGCGAGGCACACGGCGTGCCATATCTCGAAATGCGTATAATGGCTACTTGGCCCGGTGAGGTGGCAACCATCGAGTGCTATGACCCAGACACATACCAGCGCTTTGTCTTCGAATCGCTGCCACTCACCGGCGAAACGTATGGCACACTGTCAGACCTCAAACGCTATCGAGGTAAAAGCAGAAATTATGGAATTGTGGAAATTGAATAAAG
>JAFVSR010000068.1 GCA_017503645.1 Bacteroidaceae bacterium
CTGCCATTTTGCGCCGCCAAGCGAGTTCCGGACACCCCAAAAACATCAGCTACGTTTTCCGTTAAGAAAGCGATCATATGCGCAGAGTTCTTTGGTACTTTCTATCGGCATAGAAAGTACATAAAAAATATAACCAAATTGAGAGAATGCCCGATAATTAGCACCGACAACTTTATAGCAAGACACATTACCCACAGCAAACAAACTTGCATTACAGCAACAAGATGAACACCGCTCAAACAGCATTTGTCCTTTTCCGCTGCTTGAACGGCTGTTTGCTGTGATTTTATCGGTGCCGGTTTTGTTTTTAGAATTACCTATGCTGCTGTTTGCGCAATGGCAAGCAACGGTGATTTAATTATTGCAACCCCCAGAAGGGTGCGCTGTAGCTGCGCTCCACCTCGCTCTCGGTTTCGTCGGGCAGTTGGGTAAAGAAGTCGAGCCCCGTGATGCTCTCCACGTCATCAATGCTTGCAGCATACTCCTTCAGCTTCTTCTTTCCCGCCTTGTTTTCAAAGACGAAGCCTATTGCACGATATTTGCCGTTGTAGTCGGTGAGCAGCACCTTGAAGAAGGCATCGGGGATTTTCACCCTGTTCTCCCCGATGCTCTTTTGCTTTGTACCATTGAATATGGGGCCTGTAACCACAATCACGCGGCCGTAAAGTTCGGCCTTGTCGCGTGTTAGCTCCTCCAACTTTTTCCACACGCCGCGGTTCAGGTTCTTGTTCTGTGGCGACACATTGGTGAGGTAGAAACTCTCCTCCATAGCCTGTTTGCTCCATTTCATATCGGCTGCAGGCGCCATATGGCCTCGGTCCCAGCCCGAATTCTTGTAATCCTCGTCTGTGGCCTGTGCCCCCTTTACCAGGGGGTCGCAAGTGAAGTTCGCCTCACGCCCCACAACGCCTTGCACCTCCTCGTCGGTGAGTTCGTATCCCACCCAGTTGGGGTTCTTGGTGCTGCTGTTGTACGACACCGTGTAGCCTATGTGCTCTATAATCTGGCTCTTTGCGGGTGTGACGGTGAAGGCAGGCACTGCAAGTTCGCAACTATAATTGGTGCTTTCGCTTGCTGCGGGTTCAATGTATTTGCTTATTACGATGCCCGCAATCACAAACAGTATCACCCATATCAATTTGCCGTGCTTGCCACTCTTTTTCTTTCTCTTTTTGGCCATCTGCTGTGTGGTTTATCAAGCCTTTTTCAGTTTGTCGCCTGCCAAAATCACCTTGTAGCTCTTGCCGCTCTTTGTGCCGAACGACAGTGTGCTGTTGCCATATCGCAGGTTGCAGCGCTCACCGTTCTTCGATTTCACTATAATCTCGGTGGGGCGGCCCTCTTTCCAGGTGATGTCTATGTCGAAGCCTCCCTTGGCACATATACCCTTAACTTCGCCCTCGCTCCAGGCATCGGGTAGTGCGGGTAGAATGTGTATGAAACCCATATGGCTCTGCATCAGCATCTCGGCGATACCGGCCGTTCCGCCGAAGTTTCCATCAATCTGGAAGGGTGCGTGTGTATCCCACAAGTTGTCGAGCGTGCCGTTCTTCAGCAGGTTGCCAAACAGCGTGTATGCGTGGTTGCCATCGTGCAGACGTGCCCACTGGTTCAGTTTCCAACCCATACTCCAGCCTGTTGCGCCATCGCCGCGGTGCACAAGTACCACTCTCGATGCCTCGGCAAGTTCGGGTGTTGTTACGGGCGAGATGGTGTGGCCCGGGTGCAGGCCGAACAGGTGGTTCACGTGGCGGTGTTGGTCTTTGGGGTCGTCTATGTCCTTGCTCCACTCCATAAGCTGTCCGTAACGGCCTGTCTGGTAGGGAACAAGGTTGTCAAGCACGTTCTTCCACTCCTTGCGCAGCTGTTTGTCGGTGCCAAGCACTTCGGCAGCCTTTATGGCATCGAGCAGTATCTCGCGCACCACGGCGTGCACAAATGTGGCGCCCTGGTCTATGGGGCCGTGCTCGGGCGATGTCGATGGTGCTGCGGTGTAGCTGCCGTCATCGCGTTTCCATAGGTAATCCATTGTGAATAGCGCGCTGCTCTTTATTATATCGTAGCCTGTCTCTTTAAGGAATTTTTTATCGCGTGTGTAGTCGTAATAATCCCACACGTGTGTGGCGAGCCAGGGGCCTGCCATAGGGTTGAAGTTCCACGACATATCTTGGCTTATGAGCGGTGCCGTGAAGCCGAAAATGTTACCCGATATTCCGGCGGTCCAGCCGCGCGCACCAAAGTATGCCTTTGCCGATACCTCGCCCGGCTTTATGAGCGTCTTTATGAAATCCACCAGCGGCAGCACACACTCGTCGAGGTTGGTGGCGCAGGCGGGCCAATAGTTCATTTGCAGGTTGATGTTGTTGTGGTAGTCCACACGCCAGGGGCCATCCACGTTGTTGTGCCACATACCTTGCAGGTTGGCAGGCAGGTTGCCCGGGCGCGAACTTGCAATGAGCAGATAACGGCCGAACTGGAAGTACAGCTCCTCCAAACCAAAGTCGGGCTTGCCTGTGCGGTAGCTTTTAAGGCGCTGCGGTGTGGGCAGCGATGCCACGCCCGGGTACTCCAATGTGGTGGGCGCGTTGGGGTTGATGTTCAGCTTCACACGGTTGAAGAGGCCCGAATAGTCGGCATAATGCTCCTCGAAGAGGGCATCGTACCCATTGGCAACGGCATTCTTCATCCATTGCTCGGTTGTTTCGTCGGGGTTCACGCCCACGTAAGTCTTGGGGTTGTCGAAGTCGGGGTTGAAGTTTATCTTATAGTCGGTGTCGGCGGTTACGTAGAACACCACCTCGTCGGCCTCCTTTATATAAATCTTCCCGTCTTTAATCTCGCTTTTGCCGCCCTTGGTCACAGCCTTTATGCGCAGTGTGTACTGCATATTGCTGTTGTCGAGCCTTGCCTTCCACATAAGAGCATCGTTGCCCTCGGCCTCCAGCCTGCCCTCCGACACGGGGTTGTGGGCATATGAGAATGTTAGGTTCTGCTTGCCTGTTTCGCTGGCGCTGAATTTCATAACCAGTACGTTGGCAGGGTACGAAATAAAGTACTTTCTTTCGTAATCTATTCCGTCTTTTCGGTACTGCACCACGGCCAAAGCCGAATCGAGCGACAGCACGCGCTTGTAGTCGCCCAAACCCACCATACTGTGGCCTGTCTCTATGTAGAACTCGCCCATTGTAGTGAAGTTGCCAAAGCGGAAGGGCTTCTCGCCATAATACTCATACGATGCGGTGCTGTTGAAATTCTCGCGTGTGAGGCGTGCCGCCTTTTCGTCATCGCCATCTATGAAGGCTTGTCTTATGTCGTCGAGCAGATGTGCCGACTGCTTGTTCACGTTCCAGTAGTAGCTTGCGCCGCCCTCGGTGTTGGGGCCGCCACGCCACAATGTCTTTTCGTTGAAGGTTATGCGCTCTGCCTCTAATGAACCCATAATGTTGGCACCTATGCTGCCGTTACCAATGGGTAGCGACTGCGACTCCCACTCCTGGTCGGGGTTATGTGCCCCCTCGCCGGCCCATTCGGGCTTGCCTTTGCCCTCCCACAGATCGGGGCGGCCACCGTGCCACACGGCACGTCCTTTAAGGGTTGTAGGTTGGTCGAACCACACGCTCAAACCGCTTGTGTAGTTGGTTTGTGCCTGTAACGAAAGAGCCAATGCAAGGCTCGCAATGCAGGAAAATAGTTTTTTCATATTTTATGTATGTTTTGTTTATGTTTCTACGCAAGAAGGGTTATTACCACCTGAATTATTATCACTCGCAGGAATATGCACACGGGATATACCGTGGCGTATGCCACCGAGGGGTTGTCGCCCTCAATGGAGTCGTTGGCATAGTTTAGCGCCATAGGATTGGCCATAGAGCCGCATAAAAGGCCGCAAGTGGAGCCGAAATCAATCTTTTGCAAGCGCATTGCAAGGTAGCCCGCAAGCACCACCGGCAGGAATGTTATTACGAATCCGAGTAGAAGCCACAGAGCGCCCTCGGGGCGTACTATTGTATCAAAAAAGTGTGCGCCTGCATCTAATCCTAAGCAGGCAAGGTACAGGTTTAGGCCCAATGCGCGCAGCATCATATTGGCGCTTTGTGTGGTGTAAGTGACCATATGCAGGCGCGGGCCGAATGTGCCCACTAAAATACCCATTAGTATGGGGCCGCCTGCAAGGCCTAATTTCACGGGCAGCGACACGCCCGGCACGGCAAACGGTATGCTACCCACTGCAAGGCCCAGAATTATGCCTATGAACACAGCCACAAGGTTGGGCTCGTTGAGGTTCTTCACGGCGTTTCCAAGAATCTTCTCCACGTTGTGTATGTTGGCCGCCTCGCCCACCACGGTAAGGCGGTCGCCCATTTGCAGCCTTAAATCGGGGGTGGCAAGCAGCTCCACGCCCGAACGGTACACACGGCTTATGTTTATGCCATAGTTGTTCCTTAAACGCAACGACGACAGTTTCTTCCCGTTTATCTCGGGGCGTGTAACCAAAATCCTTTGCGAAATGAGCTGGCTGTCAATCTTGTTCCAGTCTATGTTCTCGGCATTCCAGTCGCGCTCCTCCTGCTCGCCGAATATCATACGCAGCGCTTCGGTCTCTTCGGGTTTCGTTATCACCAGCAGAATGTCGTCTTTCTCTATTTTTTTGTCTCCTGTGGGAATCATCACGTGCCCGCCGCGCCACAAACGCGAAATCACAAACTTGTGCATACTGCCGGTGGCAATCTCGCTCACCTTCTTGTCAAATATTGCGGGGTTGGTAACGTGGTAGCTTGCCACAAAAACATTCTTCTTGTGCTCTCTGTCGGGGCCGGCAATGTCGCTCTTGCGCACAAACACCCTGCGCATAAACAATATGGCAAGTATCACGCCCACCACGCCCAGCGGGTAGGTGAGGGCGCAACTGAGTGCCGCCCCGCTGCCATCTATGTTCATCTGCTCAAGCGTCTGCTGCGCCGCGGCAAGCGCCGGTGTGTTGGTGGTGGCACCGCACAGAATCCCCGACATATCGGCTATGGATACCCCGCAGCCGTAACTTGCAGCAATGGCAAGGGCTGTACCGCCCAGCACCACGCCCAGCGACGGAATAAGCAGTTTTACGCCCTCGGTGCGCATTGAACTGAAAAATCCCGGGCCCACCTGCAGGCCAAGAGCATATACAAAAAGTACAAGACCGAACGATTCGGCATATAAGAGCATCTGTGCATCTATCGTAAGCCCAAAGTGGCCGGCCATAATGCCTATGAAAAAGACGAATGTAACGCCTAAGGATATGCCCATTATGTGCATTTTCCCCAGTATTATGCCCACTGCCGATATCAGTGACAGTACGATTATCGCTTGCAGTGCCGAGTGCTCTATGAAGAGTGTGTCGAGAAATTCCATTTTTTGCAGTCTTGTCGCGAAGATATACAAAAAATGTGTTTTTACAAGGTATTTATTGTGGGAAACATTTTATTTGCATTATTATTGGGGGTGCAAGTTTGCTTGCACACGCAACGAGCGCAAGCTCGGCTGCACTTGGCATAATGCACGTTTGCTTGCCGTGGATAATGTGTCTTGCTATAAAGTTCTCGGTGCTGATTATCGGTTATTCTCTCTTTAACTATATTTCTTTCTCTCCTTTTGTACCGACAAAAGGAGCAAAAGCTCTGCACCTGGTGCAATTATTCGTTGTCGCAGTCGCTGCGGTAACAGCAAGCTGTTAGTTCTCGCTTGGTGCGCCAACTTCGTCACGCAGGGTTATGGCCTTCGCCTGCGGGCGCTGCGAAACTCGCTTGTTGAAAAACGGCATAGCATAACTGTTTACAAGTGATGCTCTGCTATTCGTTTTTCAACTACACTCAGACATCCTCGCGCTATTTCCGCATTCAAAGGCCACCCTGCGTTGAAATTGCAATGGTGCATTATTTCGCGCGTATCACTTAATAGATACGCGAGTGTGGAATTAC
>JAFVSR010000069.1 GCA_017503645.1 Bacteroidaceae bacterium
AGCAGCCTCTTTTTGCAGGGAGATGAATAAAAAGATGTAGTTTAAGGCTTGCGCAGCCTGAAAAACCGCAGTTTACTAAGCGTAAATGAGGATTTTGAAGGCAAGCGTAACGCAAAAATACACTTTTTAGTCATCTTCTTTTACCAAATAGGTTCGCACTATATTACACAAGGAAAGTTGCTACAAGAGCAAGAATAGCATAGAACTCGGGGAATGCAGCGTAAATCATAGTGTTTGTCTGCACATCGTGGCCTTGTGAAATACCCACGATACCGTTGGCACAAACCTGTCCCTGACGAATGGCAGAGAACAAACATACCAAACCAACACCGATACCAACACCAAACCACAAGTAACCTGTTTCGGCATTAACCTTGCCAATGTGAAGCAAGAAAGCCAAGAAACCGTAAAGTCCCTGTGTAGCGGGCAGAGCAGAGAGAATCATATAACCTGCCGATTTTGAAGAATCCTTCTTCAAAGCACCCTCGGCAGCGTTACCTGCAATTGTTGTACCATAGCAGCTGCCAATACCTGCGAGCCCAAGCATAAGGCCCATTCCCAAATAACCTAATAATTCGTTCATAACTTTTAATTTTTTATTTAATTATATTTTTATTGTTCAATAATTAGTTTTTACTGAAGGGCTTGTATTCCACGCCCTTGCCATCGTAACCGGCGTTCTTGAAGTACTCCACAAAGGTCAAACGGAGCGGGTGTACAAAGGCGCTGAGGCACGACATTGCAATGTTGAGCGTGTGGCCGAATACTATTATGAGGCCGAAACCTATCCAGCCCAACACGGCGCCAACGCCCTCTTGGCCCTCAACTAACATAAGAGCAAGGCTGTTGAAGGTTTCTCCAAGCATACCACCCGCCAAGCCCAAGGCAAAAAGACGGATGTATGAAAGAATGTCGCCAAGCAGGCCCGATGCCATATTATATGTATCCCACAGACCGGCGCCGATGTTCAAGAATACGTTGCGCTCAAAACTGTTGAGCAAGTATATACCCACGGCACCCAAGCCGCCAATGGCTATGAGAGCCCATTTGGACACATCGGCAGGGATAATGCTCAGGAACGAGAGCGTGCCCACAATGACACCGCCCACCACAACAAGCCACCAGCCCCAAGCGCTTAACGACTCTTTGAAACCAAAGAAGAAGGTGTTGTTAATGGCCTTCACCGTCATAGCAACCGATATATGCACCACGCCTATAGCAAGCGCAAGTATCATCTGTTTGTTGTATGTAGAACCAAACAGCTCCACATCGCCCGAAATGATAAATTGCTTTAATTCTTGCGGAATATCGGAACTTATAAGGCTCATTCCGAAGAATGTACCCAATATAGCACCGATAACGGTGGTAAATATACCAAGCGTTATCACAAGATTCATCATACCTGCCATATCCTTGCCCAATTTCTTTTTAAGCAAGAAACCAAGCAGAATGAGAATAAGACCATAACCCGCATCGCCCATACAGAATGCAAAGAAGAGCGAGAAGAAGGGTGCCACAATGGGTGTGGGGTCGAAATCGGTACCGCTGGGCATACCATACATTTTGGTGAGCACCTCGTACATACGGGTGAAGGCATTGTTCTTGAACTTAACAGGCACGTTATCGCCAAGTTTGGGCTTGGTTACCTGATAGAATACCGCCTCCTTGTCGAGCATCTCCATAAGAGCCGCTTTATCCTCACGGGGCACCCAACCTTGCAATAGCAACAGTTTGTCGCCCGACACCTTCTCGCCCGAGAGAGCCACGGTGGAGAACTCCATCTGCTTGTGCAACAAAGCGAGGCCGGCTTTAATGGTGGCAATGTTTTCGGCAGCAAAATCCTTTATAGCCTGCTCTTTGGCGGCAATGGCAGCAACAACACTGTCGGCCTCGGCTTTGAGTGCCGATAACGACATTGCGGGTAATTTAGCAGCCTCGGCATCTATCTCCACAGGCACGCCGCTTTGCGTAACCGTAACAAAGTAGAGCTTTGAGGCCCCCTCTCCCACCACTACTGCATTATATTTATCGTACCACTCGTCGTTGAAATCCTTTGCAGTGCTTATGAAGAATTTCACATCATAGCCTGCTGCGGAGAGTTTTTCCAAGAGAGAGAAATCGAAATCGCCCCAGGGAGTAATGGTTGCGGTATCCTTCTCCACAGCCTGCTGTGCGCTGCGCAACTGTTCCACCTCGGCAAATAGGGCGTCGGCAGCATCGAGCAAGGCAGAGTAATCAACGCCTTGCTTTGCGGGAGCGACAACATCGGCACCACCCTTTTCCAACTGCTTAATTATGCGGGCATAGCGGTTTGAGAGAGCAAGCATAGCCTGCGCCTCCTCTGTCTCGGGGGCACCGCTCTTCTTCTCCTCGATATGCACCACGCCCACAGAGCGCAGACGTTCAAGGAACGCCTCGTACTCCTTATGATATATAAGGAGGGTAACTTTGTCCATCTTCGTTATCATACCTCGGCCTCCTCTCTCTGTTCAAGAAGAGATTTCAAAATCTTTTGTGAAGATTTTGACAAGTTCTCTTCGTCTTCCATAAATCGTTTAATCTTCCTTATCGCATCCTGGTACCCGGGTATCTGCACCTTCTCAAAGAGGTTCACCTTTTGAGTGGTCTTTTTACGTGCAGTCTCCAAGAGCACAAGTTTGCGATTGAGCAATTCACGGCGGATAGCCGTCATTGCCATCTCCTTCAGCAGCTCTATACCGTCGGCAAACCATTTGGGCGAGTTGAAGAGGCTGTAGGGAGCCACCACAAAGTCGGCGTGCTCCAGAACAGGTACCTTAACGCCTGCCACCTTTTTCTCCTCAATCACCAGGTCGCCCGTCTTTACAAGCGAAGCATCGAACTCGTTCCACAAGGCAAAGAGCGCACGGTACATTTCGAGCTGCTTTGCATAGCTCTCGTCGTGCAGCTCCATCTCCTCCTTGCAGCGCTTTACCTCTATGCGCAATGCGCTTTCCTTATTTTTTATGATAGGGAGAGTGCGCACTCGCATTTTCAGTTGCTTTTCGAGATGCTGAAGCGATGTTTTATTATATTGAAATGCAATCATTTCCTAATTATAACAAATTATTTCTTCCAATATGTATCGACAAGTTCTTGACGGATGTTCACCTCCTCGGGCTTGAAGTAATCGGCAAAAAGGCCCCAAGTAACATCGAGCATCTCTGTTGTGTTGAGGTTCACGTCGATAGCCAGCAGTTTGTCAGAGTAGTCGCGGGCAAACGCAAGTGTACGTTTGTCGTAGTCGGTGAGGTCGAAACCATTCTCCAGTTTTGTTTTTGCATTGGCTGCATCGGCATAAAGACGTACCGCGGCGTTCATCACCTGCGGGTGGTCTTTACGTGTCTTTTTACCCGCTACAAGCTGTTTCAAACGAGAGAGCGAACGGAAGGGATCGACAACCACCTTACCGATATCGCTGTCGCGACGCAAGAAGAGCTGGCCCTCGGTGATGTAACCGGTATTGTCGGGCACAGCGTGTGTGATATCACCACCCGAAAGGGTTGTTACTGCGATAATCGTGATGGAACCACCTGCGGGGAACTGCACTGCCTTCTCGTAAATCTTTGCAAGGTCACTGTAAAGCGAGCCGGGCATAGAGTCTTTTGAAGGAATCTGGTCCATACGGTTCGATACGATAGAGAGCGCATCGGCATACATTGTCATATCGGTGAGCAGTACAAGCACCTTCTGGTTCTTCTCCACTGCAAAATATTCTGCTGCGGTGAGGGCCATATCGGGGATGAGCAAGCGCTCAACGGCGGGGTCCTCGGTTGTGTTCATAAAGCAGATAATGCGGTCGATAGCACCTGCATTCGAGAAGAGGTTTTTGAAGTAGAGGTAATCGTCGTTCGTCATACCCATACCACCGAGAATAATCTTGTCTGTCTCGGCACGCATAGCCACGTTGGCCATCACCTGGTTGTAGGGTTGGTCGGGGTCGGCGAAGAAAGGAATCTTCTGACCTGTCACAAGAGTGTTGTTGAGGTCGATGCCGGCAATACCTGTTGCAATGAGCTCCGACGGCTGTTTACGACGCACGGGGTTCACCGAAGGACCACCGATTTCCACCTCCTTACCCTCTACCACGGGACCACCGTCGATGGGATCGCCATAGGCATTGAAGAAACGGCCTGTCAATTGGTCGCTCACCTTCAACGAGGGAGCCTTGCCCATAAAAATAACCTCGGCATCGGTGGGGATACCGCCTGTACCCTCGAACACCTGCAAGGTAACCTCGTCGCCCATAATCTTAACCACCTGGGCCAACTTGCCGTTCACGGTGGCAAGCTCGTCGTATCCAACGCCTGTTGCCTTGAGCGAGCAGGTCGCCTTTGTGATGGCATTTATCTTTGTATATATTTTCTGAAATGCTTCTGTTGCCATAGTCTTACAGTATTTAATATTAAGCCTTACGGGTTTGCAACAACTCCTCGAGCGAAGCAAGATAGCTGTTGTATTTATCGGACTTGTACTCGGAATAGTTCATCTGCTTGCAGATGTTTATTACCTTCTTGAAGAAATCGGTTACCTCCTGGAACTCCTCGAAATCATATTCCGCGCGGCAGATGCTTGTAACAAGCTCAAGCATAGCCTGCTGACGCTCCAATGGAGTAACGGCATCGATATCGTCGAATGCATCCTGTTGCAACACCACAAAGTCTATGAGCTCCGATTTCCAGAATGTAACGTGGTAGTCCACGGGCACACCGTCGTCGCCAAGGATGTTTATCTGCTCGGCAATCTCCTTACCACGCAACAGGCGTGTCTTTGCCTCGTTCACCATCTCAATCCAACCTGCACCAATGAGGCCTGTGATATACTCGTCGAATTCGGGATATTCAAGATATTTCGAATATGAATCGATGGGATTCACGGCGGGATAGCGTTTTTTGTCGGCACGGTCCTGCTCAAGAGCATAGAAACAGCGTGCTACCTTCTTGGTATTCTCGGTAACGGGCTCTTTGAGGTTACCACCCGCAGGCGATACGGTACCAATGAATGTAATGGAACCAACCTTGTCGTTGTTGAGCACCACATATCCCGCACGGCTGTAGAAGTTGGCAATGATTACCGAAATATCCATAGGGAACGCATCGGGGCCGGGGAGTTCCTCCATACGGTTCGACATCTCGCGCAGCGCCTGTGCCCAACGCGATGTAGAGTCGGCCATAAGCAACACGCGCAAGCCCATAGCACGGTAGTACTCGGCAATGGTCATAGCTGTGTAAACCGAAGCCTCACGGGCTGCAACGGGCATATTCGATGTGTTGGCGATAATGATGGTACGCTCCATAAGTTTGCGGCCGGTGTGGGGGTCGACAAGTTCGGGGAACTCGGTGAAGATTTCCACAACCTCGTTGGCACGCTCACCACAAGCGGCAATAATCACGATATCGGCCTCGGCCTGCTTTGAAATAGCGTGCTGAAGCACGGTTTTTCCTGTACCGAAGGGGCCGGGGATGAAACCTGTACCACCCTCTACAATGGGGTTGAGGGTGTCTATGGTGCGCACACCGGTTTCAAGCAACTTGAAGGGGCGCGGTTTCTCCTTGTAGTCGGCCATTGCCACACGCACGGGCCATTTCTGAATCATATTCAGTTCCTTCTCTTCGCCTGCCTCGTTGGCTATTACGGCAATAATGTCGGTAATCTTGTAGTCGCCTGTGGCAGCTATCTTTTTCACAGTCCACTTGCCTTCAAGACCAAAGGGAGCCATAATCTTAAGGGGCTGATGATTCTCCTCCACACTACCAATCCAGGCTGCGGCACCCACACTGTCGCCCACCTTTACAAGGGGCTCGAAGTGCCATATTCTATCCTCGTCAAGGGGGTTGGTGTAGTCGCCACGTTTAAGGAACACACCCTCCATCTTGTCGAGGTCGTTCTGCAAACCATCGTAGTTTTTCGACAACATACCGGGGGCCAAAGAGACCTCCAGCATATGGCCGGTAAACTCGGCCTCGTCGCCAATTCTCATACGTCGTGTACTCTCGAACACCTGAACGTACACTTTTGCGCCGTTAATCTTAATGACCTCGGCCATCAAGCGGTCGCCACCGGTTTTGATATAGCAAATTTCATTCTGCGCCACAGGGCCATCAACAGCCAGCAGCACCATATTGGCTATAACACCGGTTACTTTTCCTTTTGTTGCCATATATCAATTTTTATTTAATTTCGTTTCTAAAGATTCAAACCGCTCTTGAGGTTATCTATGAGCTCGTTGTAGCGCTGCATACCGCTTTCGCTGTCGAGCTTTGCCCAACGCGATATGATATCGAGCTTTTGCAGGAACACATAGAGCCTCTCTACGGTAAAGTAGTTGAATACCGAGTTATCCTCGAGCCAAGCCCAACGTATCTCGTCGAGCTGATGCTCGCGCTCCTGCAGTTTGTCGTTCTCGCTCAGGCGTTGCAATGCCTCGAGATATTCAAACGTGCCCGACAAGCCGAAATCGCGTGCGCTCGATGTGCGCAAGGCATCGGCTACCTCGTTGTCGCCAATGACCACATCGGCCACATTCATCTTGTACTTGCGCGCTGTCATTGCCACAAGAATGTTGTTCACATCGAGATTGAATGTAAACCAGGCGCTCACAAACTTGTTGTGCGCCTTCATTGCATAGGCATAGTAATGTGCGCTCAGCACATCGGGCCACAAGCGGGGCTCGCTCTGCTCACTCGCAAAATAGCGCTCCAGGAAATCGTACAGATAAGCGGGCACCTGCGCATCGCGGGCATCGCCATTCTTCACCTGCGCTATTATATCGAGCAGAGCATCTTTGCTGTAACAGCCGGTGCGGGCAAGTTCCACCTCACTACCCTCGCGAAGAACCTTCAAAAGATTCTCATTGTCCCACGCAAGGAAAAAGAGGTCGATGCATTTTGCATCGGCGGGTGACAGCGAGGGATAGATATCCTCTCTGAAACGGTCTATCGTAAAGGCCGTCTTGCTCCCGTCGAACAACACATCGGGCAAGCCTGCAACCAAGCAATAGTAACTGCTCATTGATTATGAAAATAGAAGTTCAACCATTTGGGGGCGCAAGAACGACTTGAAGAAAGCCTCAAACTCACCCTCTCCGAAATTCACCTTGTACGAACCATCGGCAGGAGCAATGGAGATAGATGTCTTTACACCGTTCACCTGTTTAATCTCCACACCCTTGTCGAGCAAGCCTTTTGCTTTTGCAACAAAGAAAGCCTTGAGCTCCGCAGCCTCGGCAGTAGAGATAACAAGGGGCTCGTTGGCACTCCAGCGGGAGACTATGTCAACGATTAGCGCTTTGAGGGCATCACCGCCAACAGCATCCTTGACAGCAGCCTTCACCACGGTGTCAGTAATTATTGTGGCTGCTTCCGATTTTATTGCACCCACTGCCTGCGCACCATAGAGTTTCAGTTCCGAACGAGTGTTAGCATTCAACTCCTCGGCACTTTTTGCAGCGGCGGCAGCTATTGCATCGGCCTTAGCCTGCGCCTCTTTCACAATGGCTTCGGCCTTGGCTTGTGCTTCTGCAACCAGGCGTTCAGCCTCGGCCTTTCCCTTCTCCACGCCTTCGGCATAGATTTTTTCGGTTAGTTCTTGAATTTTATTTTCCATATTATTTTGTATTGATATTTAGCAATATAATTTCAAACGGTTTCTTATTCAAAACAACAGTTTGCCCTGCATTTGCACAACACCGGCAAGGCATAATACTGCCATTATAATTGTTTTACAAAAATAATATAATTTATTGTCTTTTCTATTATTATTTGGCAAGAATTGTACCAAAAACCTGTTTTTCACAAGACAAGAGTGGAAAATGTAATTTCGCAATAAGGTGAATAAAAAACAGACGTGCCGCTTTTCACAAAGCAGCACGTCCAACATTTACTAAACAACTAAGAAAAAACTATACTATCATAACTGATATTCATATCCTGTATATACGCCCGGGCAAGAGCCCACGCATTTATTCAATGCAAATATATTTTGCTTTTTTCAAGTAGCAAAACAAAAAAAACGATAAATAGCGAAAATGGGAAAACAATCTATGACACCGCGATTTTTTACAACTAAAAAAGCGCCGTTTCAGCATAAATTCACTCGCCATACAGGAAGTACCACCAATAGGTACCGCCATACTCCTGCCTCAAACGGGCCGAATGCATAGATGCCCACGACTTCCCACACGCTTCGGCAATCATCTTTTCAAACGATGCGCGCAAAGCGGCATCATCGAACTCAATGGAATATTCGGGAACGATATGAGAATAGAGCAACAACGCCTCTTTGTAATGCTTGGGCAGTTTGTCGCTGTCGCCCACATTATAGTACTCATAGACTTTGTCGGCAAAATCCACTATTCGGCGCTCCAAAAGCAGCGATGCAAGATAATACTCCTGCGCAACAATGCCGGCGCCCTCCTCACTTACGGCACGGGCAAAGAAATCGGTTGCACGCTCACCGTCTGCACGCGACAAGCCGATATGCGAGTAGATACTGTCGGGCACCACAGGCATAGTGCGCACCATTGACGGCAACAACCCCTCAGCACCATAGTATTGAGGATATTCAAAAAGGCGTTCGCCAAGTTCACCCTTCAATGAAAGGAAGAATGCACGTTGTGCAGTGAGCTCCTGCGATGCCAGCGGCGAATGGTCGCCCACGGCAAGCGCGGCATCCACATCACCGCGGCAGTAGTATTTATATTGGATGGCCTCGCGCATAAAGTTTTTGTCGCCACCCGACAGGGTGCCCACCATCATAAATATCAACGTGAGCAGAACCAGGTTGCGCCATACTATGCGGTTGGCAACCACGGTGGGGTTCTTTATCTTTTCAAAAAGCATACGCCCGAAAAGAAAGGCAAGGAATATATACAGGAACATCCCCACAGCGAATATCCACGCCCAACCGCTATATGAGCCGTCGCCGGCAAACAGGGTGCGTTGAATATCGGTGAGGAATGCCAAGATAAGTGCCGACGGCAGGAATGCCATCGCCGTCCATTCGCGTTGGTACTTGGCAAAGCGGTTGAGCCACAATGCCAAGCCAACGAGAATAGCCGTCAGAATACCGGAGAGCACATAGCCGTTGTATTGCAGTTTGCCCGTTGCGATGCTGTTGTACACCATCTCAATGAGCGGCGATTTGTATATCGCTACAAACGTAAAGCTAAATATCGCAAAGCAGACTGCACAAAAACCTGTGATGAAATTCTGCAGGCGTCTCTCCCCGGAGTTTCTCATTATTCTTTATTCTTTTTAAGCACAAGCGCTGTGCGTGCAGGCAGATAGAGCATCAGCCAGCCTTTCTTGCGGCGCGCGTGCAGTTTGTCATATTGCGTAAAGTGTGTTTGCGTTTCATCCACAAGAGCATTACCGCCAAAGCGTTCTGAATCGGTGTTCAGCACAATAGAGTATGAGCCCTCGGGCACAAGCAAGCCGTAATCGGTAAACGAGCGTGTGGGGCTGAAGTTGAACACAAAAATCAAATCCTTGCGCGAGAATGCAAGCACCTGGTCGCCATCGTTGTGCCAAATCTCCTGCACGGGGCGGTTCTGGAAATTACGCACGCTGCCAACGAGTTTCGTCATCTCCTGGTCGAACTTGCCCAACAACGTGTAGTTGTAATTGGGGTTATCCACCTAGCTCCACTGGCGGCGGGCATACTTGTGACTCCAGCCGTTACCCTCGCGTGGGAAATCAATCCACTCGGGATGACCGAACTCGTTACCCATAAAGTTAAGGTAGCCACCATTTATTGTGGCAAGTGTCATAAGACGAATCATCTTATGCAGAGCGATACCGCGGGTAACCGTGCCTGTTTCGTCGCCACGGTTGAAATGCCAGTACATATCGGCATCGATAAGGCGGAAAATGATTGTCTTGTCGCCAACCAACGCCTGGTCGTGGCTCTCGGCATACGAGATTGTCTGCTCGTCTTTGCGGCGGTTTGTGAGTTCCCAATAGATTTCCGACGGTTTCCAATCCTCGTCGCGGCGCTCCTTTATAATCTTAATCCAGAAATCGGGAATATTCATAGCCATACGATAGTCGAAACCGTAACCGCCATCCTCTATGGGAGCTGCAAGGCCGGGCATACCCGAAACCTCCTCGGCAATGGTAATAGCCTTGGGGTTCACCTCGTGTATAAGCCTGTTGGCAAGCGTGAGGTAGCAGATGGCGTCGCCATCCTGGTGACCGTTGAAATAGTCGGCGTAGCTGCAGAAAGCCTCGCCCAAGCCGTGGCTGTAGTAAATCATAGATGTAACACCGTCGAAACGGAAGCCGTCGAACTTGAACTCCTCGAGCCAATATTTGCAGTTCGAAAGCAGGAAGTGAACCACCTCATTCTTGCCATAATTGAAGCAGAGCGAATCCCAGGCGTTGTGCACGCGTCTGTCGCCGCCGTGGAAATACTGCGCAGGGTCGCCATCGAGCAATCCAAGGCCCTCCAACTCATTCTTCACGGCGTGCGAGTGAACCAAGTCCATAATAACGGCTATACCCATTCCGTGAGCGGCATCTATGAGTTCCTTCAACTCCTCTGGGGTACCGAAGCGCGAAGAGGCTGCAAAGAAGTTCGATACGTGGTAGCCGAAACTGCCATAATAAGGGTGCTCCTGAATGGCCATAATCTGTATGCAGTTATAACCGTCGGCAGCAACGCGAGGCAGCACATTATCCTTGAACTCGCGGTATGTACCCACCTTCTCTTCCTCTTGTGCCATACCTATGTGACACTCATATATGAGCAACGGCGTGCGTTTGGGAGTGAATTTCTTGTTTTTGAAAACATACTCCTCCTGGGGAGCCCACACCTGTGCGCTGAAAATCTTGGTAGCATCGTCCTGCACCACGCGACGCACCCACGCAGGGATACGCTCGCCGCAGCCGCCATCCCAATAGACTTTCATCTTGTAGTGCTGACCGTGCTGCAATGCCTTTTTGGGTAAACGACGTTCCCACACGCCACCGGCAAGTTGTTTAAGTTCATACTCGGGCAACTCCTCCCAATTTGAGAAATCGCCAATCAGTACAATTTTGGTCGCATTGGGAGCCCACTCTCTGAACACCCAGCCTGTTGCGGTCTGGTGCAGACCAAAATAGAGGTAACCCGAAGCGAAACTCGACAAGGTCTGTCGGCCGTTCTTTGTAAGTTCTCTCTCCCTCTTCAAAAAGTAGCGATAGCGAGCATCGATATCGAGGTTAAAGGGAGCCAAATAACCATCACGTTCAACAAGTTTCAGCATAGTCAGTTATAATTTTAGGTTAGTATTTTTGTCTTTAATTGCATAATCAAACGGCTATTTTCACAATTATCTTTTTCACAGGCACGGGAGTAACCGCCGGTGCGTGACCATCTTGCGGGAAAAAGATTGTGAACATAGTGTTTTTAACCTCGAAATAGCTTGCAGCGAGCATACCCACGGGATAGAGGGCCACATCGTTGGCTTCGCTATACTCGGCGCCGGGCAACTGCTCCAGGGGTGTATAACCCATAACCTCGTCACCCGAGATAGGCACCTGGATGTCGATATATTTACGATGCACCTCCAGAGGAACCTCTTCCTTACCGCGGGGCTTTGCCTCCATAACATTGGCAAATACCTCGTCATCGCAAATCTCATTGCGCCCAAGGGGCAAATTTTGCAAATCGTTGTTCAAGAGGAAATCTATGGCCTTCTTGAAATTGGGGTGCAACCCCTCGTAGTTTCGCAAATTTTTAATTGAATCGAGAATCATAGTAATATGTTTATTGTTTTATTTGTTGCTTATTGTTCCCATATTGTAGATACACTCGTTGATTATCTTTCCCGTTGCATCCTTTACAATAAATTTCCCGTCGCGTTGCCCCTCTTCAAAGGTGCCTTCGTAGCGGGTACCATCGACATCCACTGCCACACCGTGCCCCTGCTCCTCGCCATTGAGGAAACCGCCACGGTATTTAATTCCATTTACAAGGCGCAGGATACCCTGGCCATTCATCATATCGTCGGCCCACTCGCCTTCATAAACATCGCCGTTGGCCCAGGTATATTTACCCTTTCCGGCACGTTGATTCTCCTTCCAGTCGCCATCGTAAACCGCGCCTGTGGGATAGAACATCGTGCCCCTGCCGTCACGCATACCGGCAACAAATTCACCCTCGTAACGTGTGCTGTCGGCAGCGGTGTAAACACCCTTGCCCTGCCAATGGCCGTTGGCGTAATCGCCCACATATTTGCTGCCATCGGCAAAGAGATACTCACCCTTGCCGTGACGCAGATTTGCAGCCCACGAGCCTTCGTAAACATCACCATTTATATAGAAGAATTTGCCTTCACCGTGGCGCACTCCGTTTTTCCAGGCACCAACATAGCGACTGTTATCGCTCCACACAAACGTGCCCACTCCGTTGTACTTGTCGGCAAACCACTCGCCACTGTACGAAGCACCATTGGTGTATAGGTAGTTACCGGTGCCGCTGCGTTTGTCTTCACTCCAATTGCCCACGTATATATCACCGTTCGGATACTCCATCTTGCCATATCCGTGCATATAATCGAGTTCCCAAAAGCCGTCGTAAACCCTACCGTCGTTAAAATAGCATATACCCTTGCCGTGCTGGCGGTCATCCACAAAGGCACCCTCATATCGTTCCCCATCGCTGTAGGTATAAATTCCCAAGCCCTGGCGCACACCACGCGAGAACTCACCCTCGTACTTGTCGCCATTGGGATACAATGCACGGCCGTAACCATTGGGCTTTTTACCCTTCATCTGGCCTTCGTACTTTATGCCACCCTTCAAAGTTGCGGTTTTAACCTCGGCGGCATTTTTTATCTTAGCGGAAATCTCCTCCCTTAACGTGGAATTCTTCTTGCCCTTTTCAGCAGCGGCGGCAAGCGCCACATCTTCGGCATTTATCTGCGCAAAAGAGGTTGCGCAAATCAGGGAGAATAATAGAGTTACAAATATGTTTGATTTCATTGAAACTATCTTTTTATCGCGGCAAAGCCGCCTTATAAACAGCGCACAGCAAGTGCCATACCACTGCGGCCTACCGCAAAGATAGCAATATTGTGGATAAAACAATAAAAAAGAGATAATATTTTGGAGCGGGGGATGAAATTCTATGAATTTGGATGGGTTTACTCCCGTTATGCACCCACCACTATTTCAATCATATTCTCGCGCAACAGATATTTGCGCGCCACTTGCTGCAGGCGTTGTGGGGTGACAGCCTTCACGGCATCGATATAACGGTTCACGCTGTCGAAACCGTCACCCGACAGCCAGGCATTCACAAACACCTCGGTTTTTGCAGTCACACCTTCGAATTCACGGCACAACTCGCCCATAATATAATTGCGCACAAGCTCCACCTCGGCTGCGGGAATATCCTCCTCACGCAATCGTTCAATCTCCTTGTAAAGCTCTGCCAAAAGAGGAGCCACATATTCGTTGGCCGCTTGTGAACTTACCATAAAGGCGTTGCCTCTGCCGTAGGCATCTATTTCGGAGATGATATCGTAGGTATAACCATTCTCCTCGCGTATGTTACTCATAAGGCGACTGCCGAAGTAACCGCCAAGCAACACGTTCAGTATGCGCAGGTCGAAGAAATCGGGGTGGGCAGACGGCAGCGTGAAACACCCTACCTTCAACGCGCTCTGCAGTGTATCTTCCATTACAATCTTCCTATGCCCCACGAGCGATGCGGGGGCGGGCACATCCACCATTGCCTGCGGAGCGGTACCCCACTCCCCACGGCCAAAAGCATTAGTCACGGCATCAATCACGGCAGAATTGTGTGTGCCGGTGAGAAAGAGCGTGCAGTTACGATGTGAATAGACATCACTGTAATATTGCAGCAAATCGTCGCGTGTGATGGCATCGTAATCTTCGGCCTGCACCACGCTGCCCAACGGGTGTGACAATCCCCATAGTGCCTGTTCAAAATAGCGTTGCGCCACCACCTCAACCTTCTTGCTGTTGATGAGAAAATGAGCCTTGTTGTTGCGACGTACCACGTCGAGATTATCTTGAGGGAAAAGAGGACGTTTCACAAAATCCTCCACCACAGGCAGCAGTTGCGGCAGGTGCTTTGCAAGCACATACAGGATAATGTGATTGCACTCCTGCGACGAGTACATATCTATCCACGCTCCGTAATAGTCGAGCTTGCGCGAAATTTCGGTGCCCGAAAAGCCCTCGCTGCCCTCGCGCAGCATCCTGTTTGCAAAAAGCGCCTGCAATGATTTGCGTTGCACCGAATATCCACCCCTGAATAGAATGTCGAGCCTCACCACCCCCTTGTCCTCGCCGGGCAGATGGTGTAAAGAGACACCGTTTGGCAGAGCCCGCGTAGCGGGCACTGCCAAGTTTCTCAACATCATAGGTTCTATTTTGGGCGGCTGCATCACTCGCTCAATCGTTCCAGGCAAAACCTATTGAAGCGGCAAACTCTTTGGCGCGCTCCAGGTCCTCGGGAGTGTCAATACCTATGGTTTCGATATCGGTTATACCAACCTTTATCTTATAGCCATTCTCCAACCAACGCAACTGCTCAAGCGACTCGGCCTTTTCCATTGGCGATTGGGGTAGCGTTGTGATTTTTTCAAGCACATTCGCACGATAAGCATAAATTCCCAAATGCTTATAAAACACCTGTTTATCGAGCCACTCGCTTTTATCCACGCCACGCAGATAAGGAATAACTGAACGGCTGAAATATAGAGCAAATCCCTGCTCGTTGAAAACCACTTTGGGCGAGTTGGGGCACTCGAGGCGCTCAAGACCATCGGCCTTCTCAAAAGGCTTTACAAGTGTTGCAATATCAGTGTCGGCATTATCGAAACAAGCGATAAGCGCCTGCACCTGTTTCTGGCGTATAAAAGGCTCGTCGCCCTGTATGTTCACAATAACATCGCAGTCGAGAGCAAGACGGCGGTAAGCATCCAAACAACGCTCGGTGCCGTTCTTGCAATCCTCCGAGGTCATAACGACATTGCCGCCAAAGCCCTCCACACACTCTTTTATACGATTGTCATCGGTTGCCACATAGAGGTCGTCAAAGCAACCCTTTACCTGTTCATAAACACGCTGAATAACGGTCTTACCACCCAGCATTGCCAAAGGCTTACCCGGGAAACGGGTAGAGGCATATCGTGCCGGTATAATTCCTACAAATTTCATATTATTTTATTATTGGAATAAGTCATCAAATCCACCCATCTTAACATCCTCTTCCTCGCTCTGTTGCGGCACAAGCAGCTTGCTTGCGCAGGGGTCGAAATCGTGAGGTATCTCAAAGGTATCTGTCTGCAAATAAGGCAAAGTTTCGTCGGCATAAACCTTGTTCATATACAAGCCCCAGATGGGGAGAGCCATTGAGGCACCCTGTCCATCGCTCATCCTGTCGAAGTGGATATCGCGGTCCTCGCCACCCACCCAGCAGCCGGTGACAAGGTTGGGGGTGAATCCCATAAACCAGCCATCGGAGTTGTTCTGCGTGGTACCGGTCTTTCCACCCATATCGGCAGTAATCTTGTATATGCGTCTTATGCGCCCACCTGTGCCCTCGTTTATCACTGCACGCAGCATCTCAATCATCTTATATGAGCTCTCCTCGCTTATAACCTCGTTCTTTTGGGCCGAGAATGTGGCCACAGTATTGCCCTGGTTATCTTCTATGCGGGTAACGTAGAGCGGCAGGGTGCGTATTCCCTTGCCTACAAAGGCTGTGTACGCGCTCACCATTTCGGCTACCGATGCATCGCACACTCCCAGGCAAAGCGAGGGGGTGGGTTCGATATCCTTGTTGCGCAGGCCGAACTGGTGAATAAGTTTTTTAAGCGTGTAGGGGTTGAGCTTGCTCATAAGATAGGCCGAAATCCAGTTGTTTGAATTGGCCAATCCCCAACGCAATGTAACCATCTCGCCATAACGCGATTTGGATGTATTCTTGGGGCTCCACAGCTTGCCATCCTCGGTAATGAGTGTCTGCTCTATGTTGCGTGTCTCGTCGCAGGGAGAAAAGCCATTCTCCATAGCAAGCGAATAGAGGAAGGGCTTTATGGTAGAACCCACCTGACGACGGCCCACATTTGCCATATCATACTTGAAATAGTAGAAATTGGGGCCGCCCACATATGCTTTCACGGCACCGGTGTGAGGGTCCATAGAGAACACGCCGGTGCGCAGGAAATATTTGTAGTAACGCAGTGAGTCCATAGGCGTCATAACGGTATCCTTCATACCGCCGTATGTAAACACGCTCATATCCTCGGGAGTGTTGAACGCCTCCTCAATCTCGGCCTCGGTGGCACCACCCCTCTTCATTGTAATGTAGCGGTCACTCTGGCGCATTGCGCGGCGCATAATCTTCTCAACCTCCTCCTCGCTCAGTTTCTCGGTAAATGGGGCGGTCTTTTGCTTCTTCTTCGAATCGAAGAAACGCTTTTGCAGATAATCGGCAACGTGCTCCTGCACAGCCTCTTCCATATATGTCTGCATACGCGAATCGATGGTGGTGTATATCTTAAGACCATCGGTATATACATTATAGTTGCTGCCGTCGGCCTTGGTGTTCTTGTTGCACCAACCAAAGAGAGGATTTGTTTCCCAGTCGATTGAATCCTCATAGAACTGCTGCATCTGCCAGCCTCGATAGTTCTTTTTCACAGGCTTTTTGGCAGTCATCACGCCGCGCAGATATTGACGGAAATAGGTGGCAATACCCGCCTTGTGGTCGGCCGAGTGAAAATCGAGTTTCATCTCGGTCTCTTTGAGTTCGTTGAACTGCTCCTCCGTTATGTAGCCCGCCTTCATCATCTGGCCAAGCACCACGTTGCGGCGGTCACGAGTCAATTCGGGACGGCGGCGGGGATTGTACAGCGATGAGTTCTTGCACATACCCACAAGCATAGCAGCCTCCTGAATATTCAGTTGGCTTGGCAGCTTGCCGAAATAGACATTGGCGGCACTCTTTATACCCACGGCATTGTATCCGAAGTCGTACTTGTTCAGGTACATTGTAATGATTTCCTCCTTGGTATAGTGGCGTTCCAGCTGCACTGCAATAACCCACTCTATGGGCTTTTGGTAGAGGCGCTCCATCTTGCTGCCGCTCACCTCGGAATAGAGCAGTTTTGCCAGCTGCTGCGTGATGGTGCTGCCACCACCGGCATTCTTTTGCATAAGGATACCGCTCTTCACAATGGCACGCATCAGCGATTTGGCATCAATTCCCGAGTGGTTTGCAAAACGCACATCCTCGGTGGCAATGAGCGCTTTTATGAGGTTGGGGGATATATCCTTGTAATCGACAAACACGCGGTTCTCCTTGCTGTAGGACCAAGTGCCCAAAGTTTTTCCGTCAGCCGAAATAATCTGCGAAGCAAATTTGTATGTAGGATTCTGCAGTTCGTTGATATCGGGCAAATAGCCTATCCAACCTTGCGAAATTGCAAAGAAAAGGCCGGCAACAAGCAGCATCACGGCAAACATTGATGCCCACATGAAAATAAGTATCTTTTTTAACATAGCAGTCGTGTATTATAATATTCCGTAACCGATGCTGTGGCACTGCCGCACACTGCGCACCATACAAAATTACAGACTACAAAAATACAACAAATATTTGAAATCAAAGCAATCATTTCATAATTTAGCTGTTGCCGTGTTTTTTTCAAATAAATCTACGCTTTTGGCTCTTTTTTTAGAAAGATATTGCCTATCTTCGCCAAGACAACGCCTGCCGTGCGCAACAGATACATACGCTGCACCGCAGCGCCACTGCCACATAATGAAAATGGAATAAACAGAGTATAGCAATGAAAAACAACAGTTTGGTATCAATCAACGACCTGTCGCGCGAGAAAATACTATCACTGCTCGACACTGCAAGCAAGTTCGAGGAGAACCCCAACCGCGACATCCTTGCCGGTAAAGTCATAGGTTCGCTCTTTTTCGAGCCCTCCACCCGCACCCGTTTGAGTTTCGAAACGGCCGCAATGCGCCTGGGCGCAAGAGTCATAGGTTTCAGCGATGCGGCAACAAGCTCGGCCACAAAAGGAGAGACACTGAAGGACACCATTATGATGGTATCGAGTTATGCCGATGCCATAGTGATGCGTCACCGCCTGGAGGGAGCTGCGCGCTATGCAAGCGAGGTATCGCCCTGCCCCATTATAAATGCAGGAGACGGAGCCAACCAGCACCCCTCGCAAACAATGCTCGACCTCTACTCCATCAAAAAGACACAGGGCACGCTTGAGAATCTGCACATACACCTTGTGGGTGACCTGAAGTTCGGCCGCACCGTGCACTCATTGCTGCACGCAATGCGCCATTTCAACCCCACATTCCATTTCATTTCGCCCGAGGAACTTCATATGCCCGAGGAGTACCGCGAATTCTGCCGCAAGAACAACATCCCCTTCACCGAAACAACCGAATTCAACGAAGAGGTTATCGCATGCGCCGACATTATTTATATGACACGCGTGCAGCGCGAGCGTTTCAGCGACCTTATGGAGTATGAGAAGGTAAAGAACTGTTACCGCCTCACAAACGCAATGCTCGAGAACAGCAAACCCAACCTGCGCATTCTGCACCCCCTGCCCCGTGTAAACGAAATTGCATACGATGTGGACAACAACCCCAAGGCCTACTATTTCCAACAAGCACAAAACGGTCTATACGTGCGCGAGGCGCTTATATGCGATGTGTTAAACATTAAAATCTAAAAAGCTATGAACAAAGAAAAACCCGCATTGCAAGTATCGGCACTATGCAACGGCACAGTTATCGACCATATCCCCGCCGACAAACTTTTTGCAGTAGTAGCCCTGCTCGACATACCGCAGATGAGCAGCAACATTACCATTGGCAATAATCTTGAGAGTAAAAAACTGGGTAAAAAAGGCCTCATAAAGGTGGCAGACAAATATTTCACCGACGAGGAGGTGAACCGCATATCGCTTGTTGCGCCCAAAGTGGTACTGAACACTATACGCGATTACAAGGTTGTAGAAAAGAGGGAGGTGAAGATGCCGGCCGAGCTGCACAACATAGTAAAATGTGCCAACCCCGCCTGCATAACCAACAACGAGCCTATGGCAACCCATTTTGTTGTAACCAACCCCGAGGCAGGCATAATAAAATGCCGTTATTGCGAGAAGGAGATTAACGTAAGCAACGTTGAACTGCTTTGACAGCGAAGAGTTAAGTATATGAAGATAGATTGGAAACCGGGAACAATGATATACCCGCTGCCGGCGGTAATGATCAGTTGCGGCAACAGCCCGCAAAACTACAATCTGCTCACCGTGTCGTGGGTGGGCACGGTGTGTACCAACCCTGCGATGTGCTACATATCGGTGCGCCCCGAGCGTCACTCCTACCCCATAATAAAAGAGACGGGGGAGTTTGTCATAAACCTCACCACCGCCGAACTTGCACGCGCCACCGACTGGTGCGGAGTGCGTTCGGGCAAGGATTACGACAAGGCTAAAGAGTGTAACCTCACATACGGCCCGTCGAAGATGGTTAAAGCACCCATAATAATGGAATCGCCTCTGAGCATAGAATGTAAGGTGAAAGAGGTGATACCGCTTGGCACGCACGATATGTTCCTTGCCGAGGTTGTGAACGTGCAGGCCGATGACAAATACCTTAACCCCGAGACAGGCGAATGGGATTTGTCGGCAGCCGATCCTCTGATATATGCCCACGGTAAATATTTCCACTTGGGCGAGTTCATTGGCCGCTTTGGCTGGAGTGTAAAGAAGAAACAGTGATGAAGAAACGTAGCGCTTTAGTTGCAACAATACTGCTCCTTTTTGCAGGCATTGCGGTTGCTCAAAACAGCAGTCGCATTAAAATTAACTATGGTATAAAAGCCGGTTTTCAGGCTGTAACCTACGACCACACCGATTTTGACATTGAGGGCTACAGTTTCAACGACAACACCATACAAAGCAACAAAGTGAGCTACACAGTAAACCCCTTCATACGCCTCACACGCGGCAGTTTCTATATACAAACCGAGGCGGCGCTGGGCATCACCCGTCACCATTTCGATTTTCACGAAACAAGCGCGCCGGAAGAGGGATTTGCACCAGCCTATGCCGAATACGACCTCACGACATTTTGTTTCCAGGTGCCCCTGCTCGTAGGCTACAAATTCATAGACTACGAATACTACAGTATGGCTGTATTCACAGGACCACGTGCCAAGTTCATCTTCACATCGCAGAGCAAACAGGATTTTTCGCATTTCAAATATGAGGATTTATACGAGGAACTCGACAAACGAAATCTCTATTGGGAGCTTGGCTTGGGTGTGAGAATGTACAATGTGTTTTTCGACATCACCTACGACTGGGGGCTGGCAAGGAACAAAACAAAGATTATAGACAGGGAGAGTGGCGCCATATTCTCGAGCAAGAGAAACGACAGCATTCTCAGCTTCTCGGTAGGATTCATTTTTTAACACAAACAACCAATGTTAGGAACAATCGTGAACACCGCGACCATTGTCACGGGAACAATCATAGGGCACATAGCAAAAAAAGGGATTAAAGAAAAGTACCAGCAGGTGCTATTCAATGCAATGGGCCTCGCCGCTGTGGCGCTCGGCTTCAACGCCGTGAGCAACAATCTGCCCAAGAGCCAATACCCCGTGCTCTTTATAATAAGTTTGGCAATAGGCGGGCTTGCCGGCACGATGCTTAAACTCGACGAGCGTTTCAAGAAACTGAGTTCGCGCATAGGAACTTCGAACCTTGCACAAGGGCTCTCTACAGGCATACTGCTCTACTGTATAGGTACGCTCTCCATCGTGGGCCCTGTAATGAGTGCGCTTTACGGCGACAACACCTACCTATTCACCAACGCCACACTGGACCTTGTAACATCGGCTGTGCTTGCCACCACATATGGCATTGGTATGTTATGGGCCGCTCCCGTGCTCTTTTTGTGGCAGGGGGCCATTTACCTGCTCACGGTATTGGCGGGCGACATCATCCCCACCCCGCTTGTAACCGAGATTTCCGTTGTGGGTGGAGTGCTCATAGCCGCTTCGGGCTTCAGCATTCTGGGCATTAAGGATTGCAAAACCATAAATATGCTGCCAGCCTTGGCTGTACCGGTGCTGTTCTTCATTATCAAAAGTTTTATCTGATTTTACCAACAAAGAAATACAGATTAGGGGTGGAAAGCGCGTGTGCTTTCCACCCCTAATCTGTATGGGAATACCCTCTTTTATCAATAAGCAAACAAGGGATATTCCGCCATAGTTTCATTAACCTTGCGACGAACAGCAGCAATTACCTTCTCATCCTCGGGAGCATTGAGAACGGTCTCAATCATCTCCGCAATAAAGGGCATCATATCCTCCTTCACGCCACGTGTAGTGATGGCGGGAGTACCAAGACGGATACCCGATGTCTGGAAGGCACTGCGTGAATCAAAAGGCACCATATTCTTGTTGGCAGTGATATCGGCCGAAACAAGAGCCTTCTCGGCAACCTTACCTGTGAGGTCGGGATACTTGCTGCGCAAATCAACAAGCATAGAGTGGTTGTCTGTACCACCCGACACTATACCAAAGCCACGGTCCATAAGTTCCTGTGCAAGAGTGGCTGCGTTAAGCTGCACCTGTGCCTGATACTCCTTGAACTCGGGTTGCAGAGCCTCGCCAAAGGCAACAGCCTTGGCAGCAATGACGTGCTCCAGAGGACCGCCCTGGATACCGGGGAACACAGCCGAGTCGAGCAGTTGCGACATCATCTTCACCTCGCCCTTGGGAGTGGTCTTGCCCCAGGGATTGGGGAAATCCTTACCCAGGATGATGACACCACCGCGAGGACCGCGCAGCGTCTTGTGTGTGGTAGATGTCACGATATGGGCATATTTCACGGGGTTGTCGAGCAAGCCTGCAGCAATGAGGCCCGCAGGGTGAGCCATATCCACCATAAGGATGGCACCTACCTTATCGGCAATCTCACGCATACGTTTATAATCCCACTCACGAGAATAGGCCGAGCCGCCACCGATAATCATCTTGGGATGCTCGCGCAAGGCTACCTCCTCCATCTGGTCGTAATCCACACGACCTGTTTCGGGATTGAGGTTATACTCGCAAGGAGTGTAAATGAGGCCCGATGTATTCACGGCCGAGCCGTGTGACAAGTGACCGCCGTGGGCAAGATTCAAGCCCATAAACTTGTCGCCGGGGTTAAGCACGGCAAGGAACACGGCCGCGTTGGCCTGTGCACCCGAGTGGGGCTGCACATTCACCCATTCTGCACCGAAGAGCTCTTTAAGGCGCTCGCGTGCGATATCTTCAACAACATCCACAACCTCGCAACCACCATAGTATCTTTTTCCGGGATATCCCTCGGCATATTTGTTTGTCAAACAAGAGCCCATCGCCTGCATCACCTCGTTACTTACGAAGTTCTCCGATGCTATGAGCTCAATACCCTTGAGCTGGCGGCGCTGCTCCATTTCAATCAACTGAAAAATCTTATTGTCGCGTTTCATAAATATGTATCAATTTTATTATCTTCAAGTTTTTGAGGTGCAAAGGTAGTCATTTCCCGCCTAATACACCCGATAAAACAGAAAATATTATCAACAAATTACAAATCCTCTTTTTACAACACGGCAAAACGCCACTATTCGAGTGTGGAGAAATCGATGTCGGGGGCCACTGTGGTGTTGCCCTTACGCTCGAAGTTGGTACCCGATTTCATATAATCGTTGAAGAAACCGCCCATAGTGAGGAAGAAGTTATCACCCTCAACACCGCCGCAGTAATCGAGACGCTGTTTTTGGTGGCCGGTAGTGTCGCAAGTAAAGCGGGCCTTTGTCACAGGCACCCACTCACCATCAACGGTACGTGCCCATTGGTTGCCATAGTACGCCTTTCTGTTTATGTAGCCCATCACAGGGTTGAAGTTCTCAAGGAACGAGTGTGCGTGGGTGTACCAGGTAGTGATTTTGGGGCGGCGGAAAGAGGCCACAAGACGCCACTTGCCCTGCGCGTTGTCAAAGAAATAGGCTGTATATACGGTGTTGCCGTTGCCATCGGGGCGCACACCCATAAGGAAGCGGCACACCTCGCCTGCCTTCCAATCGTAGTGCATAAAGCTTTGGCCGCCGGAGCCCTCGTTGCCGAAATCCTGCACCTGCACGCCCTCGCCTTTTTTTAGGAGTGTCACACGCAGCGAATCGGGTATTTCGGCAGCATTATCGGTTTCGTAGGGGCTCCACACCGAAAAGAGCACTCTTCTCTGGTGAGGAGTATTGTTCTGCATACCAAAGTAACCCTCGCCAAAGCCGCAAGCCATATAATAACTACTTGGGATGTCACCCTCCTCGGGTACGACAACCTCGTTGTAGAACCACTCCACGTCGGTAGAAGGGAGCTTGTAGCCCAAATGTGTAGAAGGACCGCGACGGCCGAAGTGGCTGCTGAAATCGGGAGCCACATTAATTACAGGAGCTACATCACCACCTACCACAACGGCAGCAACATTACCAAAAGAGTAGCCCTCATTTATCTTCACACCACGGATATCCATTTTCACATAGCCGGGGTTCTTCACCTTAAAGGTACCGACCTTCACACGCACAAGTGTGTCGCTATCTATTTTTACCTTCTTCTTTTTACCCAAGAGAGAGACTTCCAATTGCGAATGTCCTTTTGCTTGGAGCGCAATATTCATTTTGCCGCTCTTCTCCGCTTTGAAGTAGTAGCTTATAACGGTTTCGGTGCTGTTCCAGTTGCGCATTTCGCCCTGGCGGTCGTCGATAAACGCCGGATGTTTTTTGTTTGGATTGCCCTGGGGTGCTGCTGTTAAGTAGGCATTGCCCGAAAGAGTTACCACACTCTCATTTTGTGCAACGGCAGGCGATGCGACAAACATAGCGGCAAGCAAAATTGCAAGTTGTATAAAATTCTTTCTTTTCATAATTGTACCGGTGTGTTATGAATAAAAAAGGCTGCTTCAAAATAGCCTTTGTCGCAGCCTTTTTATTTGTTGGTAATTGTTTACTTGTGATTATTCGGCCTTTGCACGACGTATACCACGCTTTTTGGGTGCGGGAGCCTCGGCAGGCTGTGCCTGCTGTACACCTGCGAGTTCGGGGTCTATCATAATGCGGCCGCAGTTCTCGCACACAATGATTTTCTTGCGCATACGAATATCCAGCTGGCGCTGCGAAGGAATTTTGCTAAAGCAACCTGCGCAAGCATCGCGGTCAACGTACACAATACCCAAACCGTTGCGTGTGCTTTTACGAATACGTTTGAACGACGCAAGCAAACGGGGCTCGATGAGCAGCTCAAGGTTACGGGCCTGCTCGCGCAGTTTCTCCTCCTCGGCCTTTGTTTCGGTAACAATCTCCTCAAGCTCGTTACGCTTCATTTCAAGGTCCTTCTTGCGCTCCTCCAGCATAAACTGTGCCTTTTCAAGCTCCTCGCCCTTGTATTTCTCCTGGTTGCGTGCCTCGTTAATCTTCTTCTCATCGTGCTCAATCACAAGGTTGTTATACTCAATTTCCTTGTTCAAGAGGTCGAACTCGCGGTTATTGCGCACATTGTTCTGGTCGGCGGTATATTTCTCGATGTTGGCTTTGGCCTTCTCCATCTCCTCGCGGAATGCAACAACATTCTCGCGCACTGTCTTAATCTCGCCATTGATATTTTCAATACGTGTGCCAAGGCCCACAATCTCGTCCTCGAGGTCCTTTACCTCCAAAGGAAGCTCGCCACGAAGAATCTTAATCTTGTCAATCTCCGACAGAATTGTCTGCAACTCATAGAGAGTCTTCAATTTCTCTTCCACTGTATAATCAGCAGGGTCTTTCTTTGCCATAATCTTTTTCTATATTATTTAAGGTTAAAAATTACATATAATGTATGGGATTGGTACACACCGATGTGGTTTTCACCTGCACCTGCGGGCACGCACCCGATATTATCTCTTTGAAAATCTCCATAGTGAACTGCTCGCTCTCGTAGTGTCCAATCACGGCTACAACCATTGTGCCATCGTAGTTGAAGAGGTCGTGGTAACGAGCCTCGCCCGTTATGTAAACATCGGCACCCGCAGCCACTGCCGCACCGGCAAACGAGCCGCCTGCACCACCGCACAGAGCCACCCTCTTTACGGGCTTGCCAAGCAAAGCGGTGTAGCGCACACTGCCCACGGCAAATGTATCCTTCACCTGTTGCAGGAAAGCCGTTTCATCCACAGCCACGGGCAACTCGCCTATAATGCCCGCACCCACGCTGTTCCAGCTGTTTTGCAACGGATATATATCGAACGCAGGCTCCTCATAGGGATGAGCAGCCATCAGAGCCTTTACCACTCTACCCTTTATATATGCAGGCATAATGGTATCTATGCGCACCTCTTCTTCCTTGTGCAGACTGCCCACCGAGCCACAAAAGGGATTGGCCCCCTCGCCGGCCTCAAACGTGCCATACCCCACCGCATTATAGCTGCACGAGCCATAATTACCAATGTTGCCACAGCCTGCGGCAAAGAGCGCACTGCGCACGGCATCGGCGTGAGCCACGGGCACATAAACCGACAATTTGAGCAACGCACCTTCTTTGGGAACAAGTATTCTCACATTCTGCAAACCCAGCTTGGCCGCAATGCGGTAATTCACCCCACCAGGCGCATTGTCTAAGTTGGTATGTGCCGAATATACGGCAATACCATTAGCAAGAGCCTTAATGACACAACGCTCCACGTATGTGGCACCGGTCACTCTTTTAAGGGGAGAAAAAATAAGGGGATGATGAGACACAATGAGATTGCATCCCAATGCAACAGCTTCATCCACAACCGCTTCTGTTACATCAAGACACAATAAAACCCCTGTAACTTCCGCATCTGTTAATCCAACCTGCAGGCCGGCATTGTCGAAACCGTCTTGCAATGGCAGAGGCGCGAACATTTCAAGGGCTGCCGCTATCTCTTTAATTTTAGCCAATTACTATGAATATATGTACGCGGGCAAGCCCGCATTTTCATCTGCAAAGATAATATTATTTTTTACACTACGCAAATATAGGACCATTATTACACAAAAAGAATATTGGGAGGTATAATCCTAAACATTTCATTGAAAAGGTAGCCAAACAGCCAACACGTCTTTCTTTATCAGTATTCTTTTGCTTTGTGCAAAAAGCCATCTCCCGGCTTGGGAGGTTAGTGAGCAGCGTCGGTTTAACTTCGTTTTCCTCCTCGCGGCTCGGCATAGTTCAAACAAGTTTGACTCTCGCTCGCTTGCTCGCAACTTTCCCAGTCTTTATCCGGCATGTCTTATAATTTTAATTCGCTTTAATTGTTAATATCCTATATCTTTCTCTTGGTGAGCCTGCCCTATAACTTATTATATTGCTTTATTCCGGATTATAATAGCCACTCTCGTCGCCAATTTGTACAGTACCGCTGTTGCTATCGCTAACCCATACGCCACCGAAAGCGTCATACTTATAAATACTGCCATCATTTCCTCTACCGAGAGCATAACCCTGAGACTCATTAAAGTCTGATGGGAGCCATGTAGGAATCATCTCATCCAGTTCCGCCTGAGTTACATCGGTAAAGATAATCTTTCCCATATTAACATAGCCATGGGAAAAGCCGATGCCCGATCCTATCACTGCTGCATACCAATTTTTTGTACTAACAGCCATAGAAAGATTCAATTCGGTATTTGTAATGACAATATCTCCCAGAGAACCGGATACAAATACATGGTGATTAGCACCCGCACCGATTACAGAAGCAAGTCCGTCACCGTTGTTGGCTGCTGTAATCTGAGAATCTTTAAGGGTTATATTACCCATTGTGCTACCAACATAACCTATGCCGATTGCTGGTGCATGCGAGGTGTTTTCATAATAACCACCTTCCGCAACGATGATTGAATTTTCAATGAGGATGTCACCCATTGATCCATCCGATGTACCTATGGCAGCACCGCTGATACTGGTGTCTGCCCTAATAATCATATTTGAGTCCGCTGATACTTCCTTTGAACTTCCCGTAGCATCGACACGGGCATTGCGGATGGTAACATTTCCTGCTGTAACGCCATTATTTGCGCCGATGCCTGCGTTGCCACCTGTAGCCGTAACTGTCAGTTTGTTGTTCTCTTTGGTAAGATCGCCCTCGATGATTACGTTAGAGCCGTTGCCAAGCGAGATACCGCCTTTCACGGTGTGCTCCGCATTGCCTTCAACAAGGAGTGTCAAGGTCTTACCGTCAGCAACGGTAATTAATCCATTGAGTTTCACACCGCCTGTGCCAGCAGCAAAAGTAACTATTGCATCATCGGTAATATTCAGCTTGATGTTATACTCGTTACCGTCACCAACTACCCAGCAACCTCCTGCAATGTTTACTGTTTTACCATCGGTGTACTTAGATAAGTCAATAGTCGGTGTTACATCCTCTGCCACACCGCCGACAATCTCCTTCTTCGCCCAAGGAATTACCTCAACGCTGCTGATGGTCGCGGCTTCCTTGCCTACGGTGAGGTTGAAGGTGTAGTGCTTGGCGGCTTCGATTTCTATCGGTGAAGATACCTTGGCAAGTACAGTGAGATTATCTGTGCCATTGACAGTAAAGGTCATAAACTTTTG
>JAFVSR010000070.1 GCA_017503645.1 Bacteroidaceae bacterium
CTAAGCGTAAATGAGGATTTTGAAGGCAAGCGTAACGCAAAAAATTTGTGCAAACGAGTTAAATGCAAAGTTTACTTTGTGATTTTACAACGAGTGCAGCCAAATTTGGGGAACCAAATACACTTTTTAGTCATCTTCTTTATCGGCGGATATTTTTATTTCAAAGTACCATTGTTTGCAGCCTCAATCATAGCCTGGCTTGCATAGAGATAAATCTCTACGCGGCGGTTCTGCTGGCGGCCTGCACTTGTGGAGTTGTCGGCAACGGGCTGTTTTGAGCCATAACCCTCAACGCTCTTAATCTGCGAGCTTGGAACTCCCTGTGCCATAAGATAGCTTGCCACGGCGCTTGCTCTGTTAACAGAAAGAGGGTTGTTTATGGCATCGTTACCGGTGCTGTCGGTGTGGCCGAATATTGCAACATCGGCATCACTGAAGTTCTTGAGCACTTTGGCAAATTCCGACAGGTCGCTCTTCACGGCATTGTTAAGTTCAGCCTTGTTTGTTGCAAACAACACGCCTGAATTAAAGGTGACTTTTACCGCGGTGAGGTTGTTGGCATCTGTAATGGTTTCAACAGTTGCGTTCTCAATCTCCGAAGCGGCTGCAGCAGCCTTGTCCATTCTGTTACCTATCACCGCACCGGCACCGGCACCAACAGCAGTACCAACCGCTGCACCTACTGCCTTATTACCGGCAAGATGACCAACCAAAAGACCGAGGGCTGCACCACCGGCAGCACCTATCATACTACCTTTGGCGGTGTTGTTCATTGTGGAACAACCACTCATTACCAATGCTGCGCACAGCACTATTGCAAATGACTTGAATAGATTGAATTTCATAATTTATACTTTTTAGATTAACATTTTCAATAAAAACACACTCCCGCAATGCAGGGTTTCATCTGTGCAAAGATAAATATTTCTCAAAGATATCTGCTACCATATTGCTTTTTTTCGCAAAAAGCCGATAAAAAAAGAAGAAAATATAGGGTGCAAACAAACAAAGAAGAATAATATATGAATATATTTTTGTACCTTTGCGACAAACAGCAAACAAAGAACAGATTAACATATATGGCAGAATTGAAAGAACTTACCAAGCGTAGCGAGAGCTACTCGCAATGGTACAACGATTTAGTACTGAAAGCAGACCTTGCTGAGCAGTCGCCCGTAAGAGGCTGTATGGTTATAAAGCCCTATGGCTATGCCATTTGGGAGAAGATGCAGAGAATTCTCGATGACAAATTCAAAGAGACAGGCCACCAGAACGCATATTTTCCCTTGCTCATCCCCAAATCGTTCCTCAGCCGCGAGGCCGACCACGTGGAGGGCTTTGCCAAGGAGTGCGCCGTGGTTACCCACTACCGCCTGAAGAATGCACCCGACGGCAGCGGTGTCATTGTGGACCCCGCAGCAAAACTGGAGGAGGAGATGATTATACGCCCCACATCGGAAACTATCATATGGAGCACCTACAAGAACTGGATACAGTCGTACCGCGACCTGCCCATCAAGGTGAACCAGTGGGCCAACGTGATGCGTTGGGAGATGCGCACACGCCTCTTTCTGCGCACAGCCGAATTCTTGTGGCAGGAGGGCCACACAGCCCACGCAACCCGCGAGGAGGCCGAGGAGGAGACAAAGACAATGCTCAACGTATATAACGACTTTGCCCACAACTATATGGCACTGCCCGTTATTATGGGAGTAAAATCGCCCAACGAGCGCTTTGCAGGTGCGTTGGACACATACACCATCGAAGGTATGATGCAGGACGGCAAGGCACTGCAGTGCGGTACTTCGCACTTCCTGGGCCAGAACTTCGCAAAGGCATTCAACGTGCAGTTTGTCGACAAGAACAACAACCTCGACTACGTGTGGGCATCATCGTGGGGTGTTTCCACCCGTCTTATGGGTGCACTCATAATGACACACTCCGACGACAACGGCCTTGTATTGCCCCCCGCACTTGCCCCCATTCAGGTGGTTATCGTGCCCATCTACAAGAATGCCGAGCAGCTGCAGAAGGTAGCCGACACAATCGCCCCCATAATGAACGAGCTTAAGGCACTTGGCATAAGCGTTAAATTCGACGATGCCGACAACCGTCGCCCCGGCTTCAAATTTGCCGAGTATGAACTCAAGGGTGTGCCCGTGCGCCTTGTGCTTGGAGCACGCGACATTGAGAACGGCACAGTTGAGGTTATGCGCCGCGATACATTGGAGAAGGAGACACGTTCAATCGAGGGCATTACAGAGTATGTAAAGAACTTGCTCGACGATATCCAGAAGAACCTGCACAGCAAGGCACTTGCAATGCGCGAGGCCTGCACACGCACCGTGGATACATACGAGGAGTTCAAGACCGAGATAGAGAAAGGCGGTTTCATTCTTGCCCACTGGGATGGAACACCAGAAACCGAGGAGCTTATCAAGAACGAAACAAAAGCCACCATACGTTGCATTCCGCTCGAGGGCGACACTACCCCCGGCACCTGTATGGTAACAGGCAAGCCTTCGGCACGCCGAGTGCTGTTTGCAAGAGCGTATTGATACAAGCAAATTACAATAAAAAAGTGAGCACCATTGATTGGTGCTCACTTTTTTATTACTACTTACCGGCAAGGGCATTATGCCTGTCGGCTATGCGTTTCTCAAAAGCCACTCTGCTGGCACGGCCACGTTTCCAGCGGTTGTGTGTCCACAACCACATTGCGGGATATTTGCGTATATACTCCTCGCCTATGCGGAAATACTCATTGGTAACCTCGTTTTCGGCACACTGCGATGCATCCTCGTACATAAGTTCAAAGGTTGCTTCATATTTGCCACGCGCCACCTTCACAATAGTGAGGTTGAAAACAGAGGCTTTTGTGCGGCAGGCAATCTTTTCGGCACCGTTAAACACCGCGGTATCCTGGTTCAGGAAGTTAACCCAGTGGTTCATTGCCTCTACCTTGGGCAGCTGGTCGGCCATAAAGCCATACACATACAACTGCTTTTTCTTTGTGATTTCTATTATGTGGCGCAGGGTGTTCTTCATTGTCACATTGTCGGCACCATACTGCGCACGCATATCCTTGAATATCTTATCAAAACGGGGGTTGCGCAATTTGTGATACACCGCACCCACGACCACATTTTCGCGTTTGAAAAAAACAGGCAGACTGGTAACGAACTCCCAGTTAAACGCGTGCAGCATATAGCATACGCACGAATGACCGCTGTCTATTGCCTTGTGCAGCCCATCGAGGCCTTTGAACTCTATGTGCTTTGCCACCTCTTGGGCACTCATACCATAATATTTGATTGTCTCCACAAAGTAGTCACACAAATTGGAATAGAACTCCTTTTCTATTTTACGCAACTCCTTCTCGCTCTTTTCGGGGAAGGAGTTACGCATATTCTTCCTTATAACTTTACGGCGGTAACCTACGATGTAGCACATTATCAGATATATGAAATCCGACAACAGATAGAGCAGGCACATAGGTAGTTTGTTCAGCAAATAGAGAATTGCAACGGTGATGCCGTAAAGAATTGCAGACATATTGGAAAATGTTTGTGTTTTATGGTGATCCCGCTGGGATTCAAACCCAGGACCTTCAGAACCGGAATCTGACGCTCTATTCAGCTAAGCTACGGGACCGAAATCGACACTGCGAAGATACAACAAAAAAATAGCATTATCCGATATTTATTCATTTTTTCCACGATATATTGTCAATTATTTACTTTATTATAGATTTAATTGCTATCTTTGCAACAACGAGCAACAGAAAAGGGGCTCGCAACTAAAAAAATAACACATTTTACAGCAAAACAACAGCAATTTGTCAAAACAATGAAGCTATATGAACTAAAAACGGCATACAAACCGTTACTTACACTCAAACAAACCGAGCTTGCCATTAAACAGATAAAGGAGATATTCCAGATGAACCTGTCGGCCGCACTGCGTCTGCGCCGTGTAACAGCCCCACTCTTTGTGTTGCAGGGTACAGGACTTAACGACGACCTCAACGGCTATGAGCACGCTGTGAGTTTCCCCATACAGGATATGAACGGTGCCGTTGCCGAGGTGGTGCACTCGCTTGCCAAGTGGAAACGAGTGACACTTGCCGATTACAACATAGCACACGGGCACGGCATATATACCGATATGAACGCCATTCGCGCACACGAGGAGCTGGACAACCTGCACTCGCTGTATGTGGACCAATGGGATTGGGAGCGCGTAATATGCCCCGAGGAACGCACCGTAGCCTTTCTTAAACAGATAGTAGAGGATATATACAGCGCGCTGTTGCACACGGAATTTACCATATGCGAATACTACCCGCAAATAAAGCCTGCATTGCCCGAAAAGCTCTTCTTCATACACTCCGAGGAGTTGCGCCGCCTCTACCCCACACTCACAGCCAAAGAGCGAGAGGAGCAAATAACACGCGAACACGGCGCTGTATTTATAATAGGTATCGGTGGCAAGTTAGGCGATGGTGAGCCGCACGACAACCGCGCCCCCGACTACGACGACTACAGCACACCCAACGAAGATGGCTTCGAGGGCCTCAACGGCGACCTTCTCATATGGTCGAACATTTTGGGCAAAGCCATCGAGCTATCATCTATGGGCATACGCGTTGACGAGAAAGCCCTGCTCCACCAATTGAAGATTTCGGGCAAGGAGGAGCGCAAACAGCTATATTTCCACCGCCGTATGCTGGATGGAACACTGCCGTTGAGCATTGGCGGCGGTATAGGCCAGTCGCGCCTCTGTATGTTGCTGCTGCAAAAGGCGCACATAGGCGAGATACAGGCAAGTATATGGCCGAAGGAAATGCGCGAGCAGTGTGCCGCAATGAACATACCTATTATATAATATGTAATGGATGTAAAGATAGAACAGAGTTGGAAAGAGGTGCTTGCGGCCGAATTTGGCAAAGAGTACTTTGCCAGGCTCACCGCATTTGTGCGCGACGAGTACTGCGGCAACACCCCCATATATCCTCCAGCAAAGCTCATATTCAACGCCTTCGACCACTGCCCCTTCAACGATGTGAAGGTGGTGATACTGGGGCAGGACCCCTACCACGGTGCAGGGCAGGCCAACGGGCTCTGCTTTTCGGTAAACAAGGGCGTGCCGTTCCCGCCATCGTTGCTTAACATATTCAAGGAGATAGAGGCCGACTGCGGCACACCCATACCCACCGATGGCGACCTCACAAGATGGAGCGACCAGGGAGTGCTGCTGCTGAATGCCACACTCACGGTGCGTGCTGCTGCAGCAGGCTCACATCAGAAGCGTGGTTGGGAAGAGTTCACCGATGCCGCCATACGCGAACTTGCCACACGTCGCGAAAACATTGTATTCATCCTTTGGGGAAGCTATGCACAGAAAAAGGGCGCATTCATTGACCGTAACAGACACCTGGTACTCACATCGCCCCACCCTTCGCCCCTATCGGCCTATCAGGGATTCTTCGGAAACCACCACTTCACCCGTGCCAACGAATATCTTGAAGCACACGGCAAGAGTAAGATTATATGGTAATCGACCGATACTGAAAAAAGCGGCAAATTTGCCGCTTTTTTCAGTACCAGTCGATATTACTGCCGTTATCCCTCTTATCCCACTTAAGCGCATCGGCAAGCATCTGCGACGTTGCGCGGAAACTGAAATTGAATGAAGTGTAGGGGCTCAACACTATACCGCAAGACATTTCAAAGCAGTGGAGATCGCGCGACAGGTTCATAGTGGTTGTCGTGAGTTTCTTATCCTCAAAGCTATATCCCGAAGAGAAATTTATTCTCCAATTATCGGAAATGCCTATGTTGCCCGAAAAGTTTACATTCTGCGTATATTTATATGGGTAACGCATATCCTTTACATCAATGGGGCGGCTACGGTCCTCGGTCATCATTATACCATACGACACAGAGAAGCTCCAGGGAATTTTGAAAGGCATATAGCCATCGGCATCCACATCGGCATTCTTCGATTCACTCTTTGAAGATGCCGCCAAAGACCTGGCAGGCTTCTTACCGGCTGTTTCATCGGTCTCGTCGGCAAGATCCTCTTCTTCCACCTCTTCGTCGTCGTTGCCAAATAGTTTCTGTATCTTTTTCCAAGTGGAATTATTGAAGGTGTATGATATATTCTGGCTCATACCCTGGAAACGGCCGAAACGGCCATAAGACCATTCGGTCTTGTCGCCCACCACAACCTGCCCGTTTTCGTTGAACTCATAGGCATAGGTTGCAAACACGGCATTCATACTGAATGTGTAGTTCTTTGAGAGCTTCAAACGCAAGCGGGTAGAGAGGTTGCTCCACGGCTTTGTTTTGGCAGCCATATTGTATGACATTGTGGCACCAATCTCATCTATGAGGCTCACTTTCTTAAGCGAGTCGCTCTTGGTGCGCCACTTCATCTCCAAGTTATTGCTTATGCTCAACGACACACTACCGGTTCGCCCCTTGCCGGGTACACCATAGAGACCATTGGAATAGGGAGAATACTCTACCGTGCGCACCTCACCCTTGTCGTCGGTATATGTATAAGTGTCGTAGTAGCCATAGTGGTCGGTACCGAAATCGGGAGCATACGTGAACGAGAGCGTGGGTTTGAAGACGTGACGCACCATATTCACGCGACTGTTCTTCAGGAAGCCCACAGGCTGGTAGAAACCATAAAGAGTGGTATTCATAGAGAGCGCCAGGTTGTAGTCATACACACGGTTGAAACCGCTCACGGTATCGCGCACCACGCTGTTTGTGGCCGCATCCCACGACTGGTTTATTTTATTCAGATACCAACGCTCGGTATAGTTTATGCTTGGAGTGATGTTGATGAAATCGAACAATTGGAAGGTGGCACCGATGGGAATATTGTGCTTCACGCCGTTGCGCCACTCGGTTGAGAAATTCTTTTCAAAGAGTTCATCCTCCTTTGATGTAACGCTGTTGCTCAACTGGCCGCTATACGAAAGGTAAATCTTTTCGTACCACTTTTCGTCGCCCGCACGTTTTTTCTTCTTGAACGGGTATTTCTTTGAAAGCGAAACGCTGAGGTTGGGCAACGTGAGCGACACAATGGAGTCCTGCACATTCTGCGACACGTTCATAGTAGTAGATATGGTAAGGCCAATGTCGGGGAATGTTTTCGAATAACTCACACTCGATGTGCGCACCGTTTGCGAATTATAGACAGGGTTGTATATACTGTTCAGGTTGGACCTTTCGTAGTTTGAACTCGCATAGTTCACACTGGCCGAGAAGTTGCTGTTGGGGTGCGCCTTGGGGTCCTGGCGATGGTTCCACTGCAAGCGGAAGTTCTTGCCCACACCATAGTCGGGGAGGCCCTTTTCACCCTCTTTTGTCACAAGATAGTTAAATGTTACATTACCCGAATAGCGGTAACGCTTGGCGTATGTGGATGCTGCACCCACACCCCAGGAGCCTTTTGTAAAGATTTCGCCCGTGAGCTTCAGGTCCATCTTGTCGCTTATTGCAAAATAATAACCTCCATCACTCAAATAGAAACCGCGCTCAGTATCATCGCCATACGAGGGCATAATGAAGCCCGACGAATAGCTGCTGGTGAAGGGGAAATAACCAAATGGGATTGCCAACGGCAGAGGCACATCCTCAATTACCAAATATGCAGGGCCAAAGACCGCATCCTTTTTAGGGCGCACTTTTGCCCTTGTGAGGGCTATGTAAAAGTGAGGATTTTCGGCATCGCAAGTGGTATATTTTCCATTGCGTGCATAAAAAGCACCGGTAGAATCCTTTTTGGCGGCCTCTCCCATCATAAAGCCATCGCCCTGTGCGGTGAACACGTTGTTTATATAACCGCGCTTACTTTTGAAATTGTAGCTTATTTTGTCGGACTCATAGGGAGTGTCGCCATCTTTGAAAACAGGGATTCCCGTTGCCACTCCTGTGGAATCGGTTATTCCGTGGGCACGTACCACGCTGCTGTCCATATTCATTGAGATGACTGCGGCATCGAGCTCTATTTTCTGATATTTGACGCTGCAATCGCCATAGAGATAGGCATTGCCTGTGCGCGACCACACCATAGAATCGGACGACTCGTAATAGACTGGGTCCTCCACCGCATCGGCACTTGTTTTCTTTTTCGAAGACAGCGTATCGGGGGCAACAGCGGTGGTATCGAGCGCGGCAACAGCGGTTGCAACAGAATCTTGCAACAACTGCAAAGAGGGCACAAAAGCGCGCAACGTGCCGCCTTGCACGGGAACGGCCACAAAAGCCACCGCCAGCAGCAGAAGCAAAGATATTATATTTTTAATCTCTTTCAAATTCATTGATATCACTGCACATTGCACCAAGCAGGCCCAAACCGGGCACTTGCCGCATTATCATTTGCGAAGGTACAAAATAAAAGGGAGTAAATATAAAATTTATATTAAAAAATATATCTGCCGACGCGATTCTTGCCATTTTTAACTTTTTCACATAAAAACAGAGGCCCAATACTCCACTTTTTTCGCCGATTCATCGGAGATTTTTCGCATACTCTCCACCACCTGTTCAAGGGTACGCGCCTGCTCCAGATGCTTTGTTTTGGAGTAGAATTTATCGGCAAAACAGATTAGTTGCTCTTCGAGCGTTACAGGGATGAAATCGCGTGCAGGCAAAGGCCATCCCTCGTGCTCTATCTGCTCTTTAGTGAGCCCGGTACCCGTGTGGCGCTCGCACACTGCCGCGTGGCGTGGATAGCCTATAGAGCGTAGCAGTTGGGCACCCAGATAGCCGTGGCATATATATGGTTTATCGCCAAAGCAATATATGCGTGGCGCATCGGTGAGGAATATCCCGATATCGTGCAGCATTGCCGCCTCCTCAATAAATTTTGCATCCATCCCCAGTTCGGGATGGCGCGCCGCCATCTCCAATGCAAGCGCAGCCACTTTGCGGGCGTGCACAAGATATATGCGTTTGAGCTCATTATCACAGGGATAATACCTGTCTATAATATCATTTACATTCATAGCTATAGAATTTCTAACAAAAATAGAGAATAGAGCGCAATGAAACAACTATCGCGCTTGTTAATATTATGTAAATATATAGTGAAATTTAAAAAAAATGAATATATTCGCAAAATAATGCATCACGCAAACTACCAACCACAATGATTAGCGCAATAACAGAGAAAGCCAAGCAGCTGCCGCCCATCACCCTGGAGCAGATGAAATGCATAAAGCTGATGAACCGCACCGACACCAAGTTCGTTGCGACACTTGCGCAATTAAACGACTTCCTGCTTGCTGTGCAAGGCAAATACTACATACAGGTAAAAGATGACGAAAGACTTGCCTGCTACCACACCACATATCTCGATACAGAGGATTACAAAATGTATCGTATGCACCATTGCGGCAAGAAGGTGAGGGAGAAAATACGCGTGCGCACCTACCTTGACACCAACGACACCTTCCTCGAGATAAAGAACAAGAACAACCACGGGCGCACAAAGAAAAAGCGCATACTCGTAAACAGTTTGGAATCGTTGCATACCGAGAGTGAAAGGGTTGTTCCATTCCTTGCCGAATATGCCTGGTACAAATTGGAGGAAATCTCCCCCGTTATTGAAAACTGGTTCAACCGCATAACGCTGGTAAATATGGAGAAGACCGAGCGGTTGACCATAGACTTCAACCTGCGTTTCCACCACTTGAAAAGCGACGGGCGCGACAGCCTTAAGCACGTAGCCATAGTAGAGCTCAAGCGCGACGGAAACGTGCCATCGCCTGCATTGGAGATAATACGGCAGTTGAGGATAAGGAAATCGGGGTTCAGCAAATATTGCATAGGCAGTGCTCTCACAAACAAGGAATTGAAAAGAAACAATTTCAAAGAGAGGCTGCGAATGATAGAAAAACTTGAAAACCAACACAAATAGAATATGGATATACTTATGACGATTCTTGCAGGCGGAGCACAAACCGTGAACGCCATTGCAGCATTAGGAGAGGATTTTATAACAGGAGGGGCAACCGCTACCGGCGCAGTTGAAAGCGCCATATGGAACCTTGCCGGAATGGGCAACCTGCTCATAGGCTTTTTCATCAACCTGCTTTTTGTGGGTATTGTGGTACGTGGCTTCTACTACCCAAAATGCAAAAAGGGAGAGTACTTTTTCACGTTCATTCTCATTGCCATAAGCATCTTCCTGCTCATATATCTGCTTGGCGGTGTGAAACTAAAAACAGGTTTTGCTCTGGGATTGTTTGCAATCTTCAGTATCATACGTTACCGCACCGAGCAGGTGTCGATACGCGAAATGACCTACCTGTTCATCATCATTGCAATGAGCGCCATAAACGGCCTTGTAATAGAGGAACTGTCGTATTCCGAAATGGTACTTGCCAACCTGCTGTTCATAGCATCGGTATGGGTGTGTGAGAGCAACCTGGTAATACGCCACCTTTCGTACAAGGTTATAAAATACGACAATATAGCCCTCATTACCCCCGACAAGGAGGAAGAGCTCATTGCCGACCTTAAAAAACGTACCGGCCTGGAGATTGTGAAGGTAGAGGTAGGCGGCATAGATTTCCTAAAGGATGCAGCCATCATAAAGATGTATTACCGCCCCGTTGACGGCAACGCGACAAATTCAGTAGACACAACCATAAAAGCACCAAGCGATGAATTCAAAATCAAGAACTAAAAGAGCATTTGCGCTCATAGCAGCGTTTGCATTAATCTTCTCTGCATTCAGCACAGCAAAGGCCGATGATGACAACTATGGCCTGTGGACCACATTCGAAGCATCGAAGAAGATAAACAAGAAATTCAAGGTGGGCGCAGAGTTAGAGTTTCGCAGCAACGACTATCTCAAAGACATCGAGCGCTTTGCCATAGGCGTTAGCGGCCAGTACAAAGTAACCGATTGGTTAAAGGCCAACGCGGGCTACATATTCATTATGGGATACTACCCCGGCGAGGCCAAAGACCACTTCGACGATGACAACAACGAGTACGATGGTTTCAACTACGACCGGGCATACCACACCGAAAGGAACCGTTTCCATTTCTCTTTTACCGGCGAGTACAAGATAGGGCGTGTGGAGATATCGTTGCGCGAGCGTTTGCAATACACCCGCACCAATTCGGCTATGGTAGATGAAGAGAAACACCGTTTTGAGGTAATGCCGCAAATTGACGAGAATGGCAATATTATGTTCGACGAGGAGGGAAATGCTTTAGAATACAAGGAGTGGCAGCCTGTAAGAACCGAGCCCGAGCTCAAAGAGCACAAAAACAACACCGTTCTACGTTCGCGCATCACCGCAAAATGGGATATTCCCAAATGCAAGGTCAACCCCTTTGTATCCACCGAACTTTACAGCCGCGTGGACAAATGGAGAGGGTTTGAGAAATTGCGCTCACGCATTGGTGCAAGCTACAAGATAAACAAGGACAACTCCGTTGAGTTCTATTACCTGTTCGAAAAGGCAGGCGAAAAAGGCAAAGCCAACACTCACGCAATAGGCTTGGGATATTCAATAGACCTATAACCCATTATAATATGAAAAGATTTTTACCCCTGATAGTTGCTGCACTTGTGGGCACACCGTCCATCGCGCAGCAGATGATGATAGAGACAAGCAGTGAAAACAGCGTTATAGAGCTCGAAGCACTGCGCAGAATAACATTCAGTGGCAGCGACGTTAACATATTGCAAAACAACGGCACCGCATACACTGCGCCTATGAGCGAGATAAGCCGCATATACTTCGGCAATTTCAGCAGCATAGATGACATTGCGCCCGAGGATGGCAATTTCATCACCTACCTCTCGACCGATGAGATAGCAATAAACTGCCACGCCGGCGAAATCATAAACGTATATAACATAAATGGTTCACATATATTCCAGGTGCGCCAGCAGGAGGACAACGGAAGCATATCCATAGCACAGTTGCCCAGAGGCATTTATCTGCTGCAGGCATCGGGAAGGACCGCAAAATTCATTAAGCGATGAAAAGAGTACTTTCGACACTTATAGTGCTTGCATCGATAGGTGCACAAGCACAGGTTTTGTATGTGAACAACAGCAACAACACCTACGAGGCCATAAACACCGCCAATGTAAAGCAGATAACATTCGACTCGGCACAGCAATTGGTGGCAGTGCAGGGCACAGATGGCACCACAAGCCAATATGCCACAGCCAATGTTGACAGCATATCGCCTTGCAACAACGGCGGCACAGCCCTCACATACAGCAACGACAGAACTGTGGTTTTTGATGCTGCCGATGCCTCAAATTTCACCGAGGTGGTTGAAACCATCGAAACCGACGAACTTGTTGACGAGTGGGGCGACTTTATTGAGAATTTCAGCACCACCAAAATCATTACCATAAACTTCAGCGAAACGGGTGTCACCTGCAACAGCAATGTGAGCGATGTTACATACACCATTACCAACAACACACACATTGTCATAAACTCGACACGCAGCAAGGTGGGCTACATTGTACGCGGCACCTGCAGCAATGGTTCTTTGAAAATATACAGCGCCAAAAAGTTCCAGATAATGGTAAACAACCTGGCGCTTACCAACCCAACAGGGCCTGCAATAAACATACAGAGTGGCAAGACGGTTTATTTCACGCTTGGAACAAACACCACAAACGCCTTGTGCGATGGCGCCACATACGCAGCACCTGCAACAGCGACCGACGGAACAGCCGAGGACCAGAAGGGCACACTCTTCAGCGAGGGACAGCTTATCTTCAACGGCACAGGAACACTCAATGTCACAAGCCTTGGCGGGCACGGAATATGCAGCGACGACTACATACGCATACGTAGCGGCAACATAAACGTAACCGCACTGAAAGACGGCTTCAACACAAACGACAAATTCCAGATAGGCCGCACTGCAAGCGCATCGCCCGTTGTGAAAATAAAGGCCGACGGCAATGGTGTGGATTGCGGTAAAGGAAACATCATAATAGAGGCCGGCAAGATTGGTATAAATGCCGGTGGCGAGGCTTTGAAAGCCGAATACGATGGCACCGATACCAATATCACCGCCAACACAATAATAAGCGGCGGTTACATCAACGCCCGCACCAACGACGAGAAAAGTTCCATCTTCAAAACAAGTGGCGACTTCACACTCAATGGCGGCAACATACAGGGCGAGGTCAAGGGCAACGGCTCAAAAATAATCAACAGCAAAGGCAACATAACCATCGAGGGTGGCAAAATCACAGGCATTGTCGATGGCACATTGAGCAGCGACACCACCACTGCCGGCGGTTTCAAATGCGACGGCGACCTGATTATAAACGACGGCATCATAGCCCTGAATTGCAAGGGAGAAGGCTCCAAAGGATTCAATTGCAACGGCAATATGACAATAAACGGCGGCGATATCACAATTCTTGCCACTGCCAATAATTTTATTGCTGCCGAGTATGACCGCAAAACGCGCGCCATCACCGGTAACGACATCACCATAAACGGTGGTGCAGTATTTGCAAAATCGTATGACCACGCAATAAATGGTACGGGCATCACGGTGAACGACGGAGCTGTACACACCATAAGCACCGACACCACAGCCATAAATATAACAGCCACGCAAACAGGCGGTTGGTTGCTCACACAGGATACACAATAACCATAACCCACATAAAAAATGAGCTCACTTGATAGTGAGCTCATTTTTTATGCTATCATCGCCATAGCTTACGGATGAACGAAGGTTCCTATCTCCTCGCCGTTCATCACCTTTTTAAGGTTACCCACAATATCCATATTGAATACATAGATGGGCAGATTGTTCTGCTTGCACATAGCTGTGGCGGTCATATCCATAACCTTGAGACCGCGGCTCAACACCTCGTCGTAGCTTATATCGTCGAACTTGGTTGCCGTGGGGTCCTTTTCGGGGTCGGCAGTGTAAATGCCATCTACGCGGGTTCCCTTGAGCATCACATCGGCCTCAATCTCAATACCGCGCAACGACGAACCGGTGTCGGTTGTAAAGTAGGGGCTGCCTGTACCCGCAGCCATAATAACCACCATACCGGCCTCCATAGCCTCTATAGCCTTCCACTTGGTATAGAACTCACCAACAGGTTCCATACGAATAGCCGTGAGCACCTTGTTGGGAACACCGGCGGCACCAAGTGCCGAACTCAAAGCAAGGCTGTTTATAACGGTGGCCATCATACCCATCTGGTCGCCCTTCACACGGTCGAAGCCTTTGCCTGCGCCTGTGAGGCCACGGAAGATGTTACCGCCACCAATCACAATACCTATCTGCACGCCCATTTCGGCAACCTCCTTTATCTGTGCCGCATATTCGTTAAGGCGCTTCACGTCGATGCCGTAGCCCTGCTCACCCATAAGGCTCTCGCCACTGAGTTTCAAAAGAATTCTCTTAAACTTTGCCATATATCTATTTGTTTACGATTATGCATATTACCTTGTAAAATTATATTATTTTTCCCAATCGTGCAATAAAGGTCAAAGATAAGTGTTCCTATTCAAACAGTTTCTTATTCCAAAATTGCGGTTCATCATCCTTATGTGACAAAAAAAACGTACCTTTGTATAAATTAGAACTACAAGATATGAGATTCTTCAGAAACCCCAATACTACAGTGGCTATTCTTGCCATATACACAGCAGCGGCCTATGCCTACCTGATACCGCGTAACAACGAAATGAGCGATACCGAAAAATGGGTAACCGTGGGTGTATCGGTGGTCGTACTGGCCATCTTATGGGTACTTATGCGCAAACGCGAAAAGCTGCGCCGCGAGAGGGAAAATGATTCTAAATAACAAGTTCCACCTCCTTAAAGGCATAGGTGCGCGTTGAACCATCGGTGCATTGCAGGCATAGATACCCATTGCTCTCAACGTTCACAATGCGGGCATCGAACTCCGATACCGAATCGCGGTAGCGCATAACCTTTTTATAGCCCAGCAGATGCGCCTTGTAATCGGCTGCAAGCAGGGGGTAATTGCCGCTTTCCAATAGGGAATAGTAATAGGAAAAACTATCGAGCAGCACGCCAAGCACCTCCTCCACGTCGCAAGCCTCGCCTGTGAGCATTTTCATCGATACAGGCACCTTGTCCATAGGGGCAAAATGTTCCTGGTTCACATTCAGCCCCACACCTATAACCGCCTGCTCCACAAGCGGACCACAGCAGTCGAGCTCCACCAGAATACCGGCCAGCTTGCGCTCGCCCGCATAAATATCATTGGGCCACTTAAGTAATGTATTCACGTTCATATAGCCCATAGCGGCACACAAAGCAAGCGCTATTGCCTGGGAAAGGGCAAACTGCGAATGTACAGGCAATGCCGCAGGACGCACCACAATGCTTGCCAACAGATTCTCGCCCGTTTGCGACTGCCACACATTGCCACGCTGGCCACGGCCGGCCGTCTGTCCATCGGCATACACAACAATTGCCTCGGCATCGCCTGCAGCAGCCCACAGACGTGCCGCATTCCCACGTGCATAGCTATTGGTGGAATCTGTTATATCGAGGTGCTCTATGTAATATTCGGAACTTTTATATCCCATACTTTTGGCGTATCTTTTTAGGCAGTTTCTTAAGGACCTCGCAATATGAGTGGTCGACCAACTCATAAAAGAGAGCATCGCTTATATGCTCTATATCCAACTGGTTCCAATACTTCTTGTTCATATGCCACGCCGGAGTAATCTGCGGGTAGCGGTCGCGTAATTCCAGCGCTCTGTCTGCATCACATTTTACGCAGAACCATAAGGTATTCTCCAAATCCACTATTGCGAATATCTTGTTTTCCACCCTAAAGACCAACGTTGTCTCATCGAAAGGGAAATCCTCTGTCGCCCCTTGCTTGCTCAAGCAATATATGCGTGCATCCTCTATATTCATAAGTCACCAAGTTGGATAAAAAGCATCCTCTATATGTTCTATCGTGTGAGGCTCACAGTCGCCCACAACGGTTACAATGTCGAAACGAACAGCCAAATCAATCTTTTTCCGCTGCACATAAGCCTCGGCGGCAGATATGAGACGGGAAATCTTTGCAGGGGTAACCGCATCGGCCGCATCGCCAAAGGCATCGGTTGCGCGGCTTTTCACCTCCACAAACACAAGCACATCGCGTTGCATAGCAATGATATCTACCTCCTTATGCCCGCAGCGCCAATTGTATTCCAATATGGCATATCCCTTATCGAGCAGATAACGGGCCGCCAACATTTCGCCTTTTTTACCTAACAAGTTGTGCTGTGCCATAGCCGTTTTACCATTATTATGGCGAAGATACTACTACTTGCGGCGAAAAACAAGCTAAAATTTGCATTTCGGGCTCATTTACACTAATTTTGCTTTTCAAAAGCAATAGAAAGCACTCCTATGGGCACAAAAAAGACAAAAACACTCAAAGCAACAGCGACGCGCGTACAACCCGTGCGCCACTCACGCGTAGTATGCCTTGTGAGCGACGAGGAGATGAAGATAATAAACGACTATCTGAAAAAATATAAAATAGCCAATAAGAGTAACTGGATGCGCAAGACACTGCTCACCGCCATATACAAGAGCATAGATGCCGACTATCCCACCCTCTTCAGCGAGCACGAGATGAACCGATGAGCATCACATTGACCGATACCGATTATATGAAGCAGGCGATGGCCGAAGCACGCAAGGCCTATGCCGAAGACGAAGTGCCCATAGGCGCAATCATCGTGTGCAAAGGGCGCATAATAGCCCGTGCGCACAACCTCACCGAAACACTCAACGACGTTACCGCCCACGCCGAGATGCAGGCAATAACAGCCGCTGCGGCCAACATTGGCGGCAAATACCTGAACGACTGCACGCTATACGTAACCGTGGAGCCCTGCCCTATGTGTGCGGGAGCCATTGGTTGGGCACAACTCGGGCGAGTGGTATATGGGGCTGCCGACGACAAACGCGGTTATCGCAAATATGCGCCAAACGCGCTACACCCCAAAACGGTTGTTACAGCAGGCATAGGTGCCGAAGAAGCTACGGCACTGATGAAAGAGTTCTTCGCCAAAAAAAGATAACAGACTACTTTTCCTCTTTTATCTCCTCGAAATCCACATACTCACCCTCATCTTTGTCGAACATCTTTTTACGCGATGCAGAAGAGGATTGCCCGGCCTGCCCACTATTCGTGGTGTTGCCATAGAACGAACCGGTGCCGCCATATGAAGAAGATGATGACGAGGAAGAACGGCGACGCTTGCCAGTAAACATAAAGCCAAGCATCGAAAGAATTGTGCGAATCGCCGAAAAGAGAAACGCAGGAATCAATATTATTACAAAGAGTGCTAATATCAGCAGTAAAAATATAAAGCTCATATCCGAAATAATTCAATTTATTAAAAAACAAACTCCACGATAAAACGGATTTGCGCCAAAGCTATTTTACTTTATGCTCTCTTTTCCGAGAGATAAAGAGCCACAGAAAGCAGCAGATACCACGCTATTATTGCCACAGCGGACGTGATGCCAAGCAACAACATAGGGATGGAACAAATAAGGAAAATATAGCGCGCCTTGTTGCCTTCCCAAGCAAAACTTTTGAATTTAAGGGAGAACATCGGAATTTCCGACACCAGGAGATAGGCAAACAGAGTAATCAAACCTATCATAAGCAACCAACCGGCATTCAGTTCGGTAATCCAACCGCCAAGGCCGGCTACAAGTGACACCCAAAAAAGGGCATTGGCCGGTGTGGGCAGACCGATGAATGTAGTTGTCTGGCGGGTATCAATGTTAAATTTCGCAAGGCGCACTGCCGAAAACACAGCAATCAAAAAGGCGTAATAGGGGAACACATCGGCCACGGGCATCATAAATGCAGGCAGGGGCAGGTTCCTCATAAAGGAGAATACCACGGCTGCAGGTGCAAGACCAAAGGTAATATCGTCGGCCAACGAGTCCATTTGTACTCCAAGAGGCGAAGAAACCTTGAGCAGGCGTGCAACCATACCGTCGAAGAAATCAAAAACAGCACCCAATACAATGAACAGAAGCGCAGCGTGAAAATCGCCTTGCAGCGCCATTACGCAAGCCACACAGCCCGAAAACAGGTTGCAACAGGTTATAGCATTGGGAATATGTTTTTTAATTTCCATAGTTATTTCTCTTTCAGTTTTGCAATAATGGTTTCGTTACCAACGGTTTTCTGTTCCAGGTTCACGCAAACCTCGGCATCGAGCGGCAGATAGACATCGACACGGGAGCCGAATTTAATGAATCCCATATGCTGGTCTATGAAGCACTCCTCGCCCACCGTGGAGTATGTAACAATGCGACGTGCCATAGCACCCGCCACCTGACGCATAAGCAATTCCTGGCCGTCGGGCAGTTCTATCACCACCAGCGAGCGCTCGTTCTCGGTGCTGGCCTTGGGCAGCCACGCCTTGTGGAACTTGCCTTTCTGATGCTCCACACGCTTCACCACACCATCTACGGGATACCAGTTGGCGTGCACATTCATAGGACTCATAAAGATAGAGATCATCTTGCGTTCCGCCTTAAAGTGGTCGGGCTCATAAACGTTTTCTATTACCACCACCTTGCCATCGGCCGGGGCAACCACTATGTTATCGGTGTCGCCCTGGAAACGCCTTATGGGGCTGCGGAAGAAATTTACCATCAACAAATATATGGTAATTGTAACTATGCTCACAATTGAGTTAAGCACTACAAACGATGGCAAGAAATACCACAGAGGAACATTTATCAGCAACAGCAGGAGCAGTGACACAAGCAGAATCTCGGTACCCTCGCGGTGTATTCTGATGTTCTTAATCTTTTTAATCCTATCGAGTTTTTTCATCGTAGAGAATTTATTACATATACAAACATACCACACAGCAAGTGCAAAGTACATTTGTGGTTTACCGCAAAAATAGTAACAATTTGTTAAATCGCAAACAAAAACAGACAAAAACACCCTTCACGGGTATTTTATTTGATAAAATGCGCCATACGTGCCACAGGAGAGGAGCATATGCACTGCCCCGTCACACCCGCAGAGTGCAAATTGTTGATAACTTTTTGCGCAAAGAGCTATGCCGAATGAACAAAAGCTATTAACTTTATCAACGATTAATAAATTACGCATAATATGCACGATTTCGTTCACCTGCATGTACATACACAATACTCAATTCTCGACGGACAAGCATCTGTCAAGAGATTGGTTGACAAGGCCATTGCCGACGGAATGCGCGGCATTGCCGTGACCGACCACGGCAATATGATGGCCATAAAGGAGTTTTTCAATTATGTAAAGAAGGTGAACAAGGGCAAGAGCGACGAAGAGAAATTCAAGCCCATCATAGGCTGTGAGGTATATGTGGCCGAACGCCGTCTTTTCAACCGCGACCAAAAAGAGGATATGCGCGGCCATCACCTTATTCTTTTGGCAAAGAACGAAAAAGGCTACCACAACCTTGTGAAGATAGTATCTAAAGCCTGGTCCGAGGGATATTACTACACGCCACGTACCGATAAGGTGGAGATTGAGAAATACCACGAAGGCATAATATGCTGTTCGGCCTGTCTGGGTGGCGAAATACCGCAGCTTATACTTAGCGGCGACCTGCAAAAGGCCGAGGAGGCCGTAATGTGGTACAAAAATCTCTTTGGCGACGACTACTATCTGGAGTTACAAATACACAAAGCCACCGTGGAGCGCGCCAATCACGAGGTGTACCCAATGCAGCTTGAGGTAAACAAGCACATAGAGGAGCTGAGCCGCAAGTGCGGGGTGAAACTCATCTGCTCCAACGACGTACACTTTGTTGACGAGGAGAATGCCGAGGCACACGACCGCCTCATATGCCTGAACACGGGAAAAGACCTCGACGACCCCAAACGTATGCTCTATTCAAAGCAGGAGTGGATGAAAACCAAGGCCGAGATGAACGAAATATTCTCATACGTGCCCGAGGCGCTCACAAACACCGTGGAGATATGCGACAAGGTTGAGTTCTACTCCATCGACAGTGCTCCCATTATGCCCACCTTTGCCATACCCGAGGAATTTGGCACCGAGGAGCTATACAGGCAGAAATTCACACACGAGGACCTCTTCAACGAGTTCACCCGCGACGAAAAAGGCAACGTGGTGCTCTCGCAGGAGGATGCCGAAAAGAAGATAAAGAAACTTGGCGGATACGAAAAGCTATATCGTATAAAGCTCGAAGGCGACTATCTGCGCAAGCTCACATATGACGGAGCAAAAAAATGCTACCCCGAGCCCTTTGACCAAGAGCTCACCGACCGCATAGATTTTGAGCTGCACATTATGAAGACGATGGGTTTCCCCGGCTACTTCCTCATAGTGCAGGACTTTATTCGTGCCGCCCGCGAGGAGCTTGGCGTGGCTGTGGGCCCCGGCCGTGGCTCGGCTGCCGGCAGCGTGGTGGCATACGCACTGGGAATCACCAGAGTGGACCCCATAAAATACGACCTGCTGTTCGAGCGTTTCCTAAACCCCGACCGTATATCGCTCCCCGATATCGACGTGGACTTTGACGACGACGGCCGTGGGCGCGTGCTCAACTGGGTGACCGAGAAATACGGGCAGGAGAAGGTGGCACACATCATCACATATGGTACAATGGCAACCAAACTGGCCATTAAGGATGTTGCGCGTGTGCAGAAACTGCCTCTCGACCAGTCGAACAAACTGTGCAAGGCCATCCCCGACCGTCTGCCCGACGGGCTGAAGATGAACCTCACCAATGCCATTGCATCGGTGCCCGAACTACGCGAGGCCGAGGCATCGCCCAACCCCACTCTGCGCGATACCATAAAATATGCAAAGATGCTCGAAGGCAACGTGCGCAATACCGGTGTTCACGCCTGCGGCACAATCATCTGCCGCGACGATATCACCGACCACGTACCCATAAGCATTGCCGAGGACAAGGAGACCGGCGAGAAGATGCTTGTTACACAATATGAGGGAAGCGTCATCGAGGAGACCGGCCTCATAAAGATGGACTTTTTGGGACTCAAAACCCTCTCGGTAATAAACGAGGCAATCGAGAACATACGTTTAAGCCTCAAGATAGACGTTGACATAGACAAAATACCCATAGACGACCCGCTCACATACGAACTATACTGCAAGGGAAGCACCATAGGCACCTTCCAGTTCGAATCGCCCGGAATGCAAAAATACCTGAGGGAACTGCAGCCCAGCACCTTTGAGGACCTTATTGCCATGAACGCCCTCTACCGCCCCGGCCCTATGGACTACATCCCCGACTTCATCGAGCGCAAACACAACCCCGCGCTTGTGAAGTACGATATTCCCTGTATGGAAAAATACCTGAAGGACACATACGGAATCACCGTATATCAGGAGCAGGTGATGCTTCTCTCGCGCCTTCTGGCCAATTTCACCCGTGGCGAGAGCGACACGTTGCGAAAGGCAATGGGTAAGAAACTGAAGGAAAAGCTCGACGAATTGAAGCCCAAATTCATAAACGGCGGCAAGAGCAACGGACACCCCGAAGCCACGCTCGAAAAGATTTGGGCCGACTGGGAGAAGTTTGCCTCATACGCCTTCAACAAATCGCACGCAACCTGCTACTCGTGGGTAGCGTACCAGACAGCCTACCTCAAGGCACACTACCCACCGCAATATATGGCGGGAGCGCTGAGCCGCAACCTCGACAAGATAAACGAAATAACCAAACTAATGCAGGAGTGCAAGAGTATGGGTATAAACGTACTTGGCCCCGATGTGAACGAGTCGCACCGCAAGTTCAGCGTAAACAAGAAGGGCGACATCCGCTTTGGATTGAGCGCCGTGAAAGGCGTGGGCGACATTGCCGTGCAGAGCATCATAGAGGAGCGCGAGGCAAACGGCCCCTTCACCGATATATTTGATTTTGTACAGCGTGTAAACCTCACCGCCTGCAACCGCAAGAACCTTGAGAGCCTTGCCTTGTCGGGAGCATTTGACGAACTGCCCGGCGGCATAAGCCGCGAGCAATATATGAGCACCAACAGCAAGGGCGAGCAGTTCCTCGAGAGCCTCATACGCTACGGCAACGTCTTTCAGGCAGACAAGGCATCGGCACAAAACACCCTGTTCGGTGCCGAGGAGATGCCCGAAATACCCAAGCCCGAGGTGCCCGAAGGTGGCAACTGGAGCACGCTCGAAAGGCTCAACCGCGAACGCGAACTTGTGGGCATATATCTGTCGGCACATCCGCTCGACGATTATCGCCTCATACTCAACGAATTCTGCAACACAAAGGCTGTTGAGATGAACGAACTCGAGGCTTTGAGCAACCGCAAAATAACCTTTGGCGGCGTGGTTGCCGATGCTCCGCGCACAGGTTTCACTAAGAAGGGCAGCCCCTTTGGTGTTGCCAAAGTCGAGGATTTTTCGGGAACAGCCGAGCTGTTCTTCCTCGGTGATGAATGGATGAAGAAGCAAAACTACTTCACTCCCGGCAATTTTCTTTACATAAAGGGCAGCTGCCAAAGCCGCCGCTGGGACCCCACCAAGTTCGACTTTGTGGTAAGCAGCATAGAACTTATGCCCGAAATAAAGGACAAGATGGTAAAAAGCATCACCATTTCGTTCGACATAATGGCACTCACCGACGAGATATACGAAAACATTATGGATTATGCCGAGAAACACCCCGGCCCCAGCAAATTGCAGATAAACGTAAAGGATTACGAACACGAATTCACTCTTGAACTTATATCAAAAACCCACAACATCACGGTGGAATATGAGTTCATAGAGTACTTGAAAGAATTACCGAATATAGATTATAAATTAAATTAGTAACTTAAAAAACGTAACAACTATGGCATTTATTTTAACAGACGAGAATTCACAGGAGTTTATGGCAACCAATCTGCCCATTGTACTCGATTTCAGCGCATCCTGGTGTGGCCCCTGCAAACAGCTTGCACCCATCATCGACGAACTATCAAACGAGTATGAGGGCCGCATCGCTGTAGCAAAGTGCGACATCGAAGAGGCTTGCGACCTCACCGCGGAGTATGGCATACGCAACGTGCCCACCGTAATCTTCATAAAAGACGGCAAGGTGGTTGACAAGTTCGTAGGCTCAAAATCAAAGGCCGACGTACAGGCTAAGTTCGAGGCTCTTTTAGGATAACGCGCTATGCAGAACGACGAATTCAGCATCGAGGACCTCGATGACGAAAAGACCATCGCCTACATACGCGAGCGTCTGCCGCAGGATTTGAAAGAGAAATTCAGCGACGACGAGTTTTACTATTTCCTCGACACCATTTACGACTATTACGACAAGAGCGGCATCCTCGACAACGCTAACGAATACGTTGACATCGACATCGACGACATAGCTCGTTTCATTGCCAAGGAGGCCAAGAAGAACAACATCGGCGAATATGACCCCGAGGAGCTCTTTTTCATCGTTGAAGGCGAGCTTGCCTATAATGGTGTAATTGATGACGAGGAGTAAAAAGACCTCCAAACAATAATGAGGCTGACTAAAAAGTATTTTTTAGCAGCCTCATTTTCAGGGAGATGAATAAAAAGATGTAGTTTAAAGCTTTTGCAAACGAGCAAAACATAAAGTTTACTTTAATGTTTTACTGCGAGTGCAGCAAAGGTTCGCTATAA
>JAFVSR010000071.1 GCA_017503645.1 Bacteroidaceae bacterium
ATATAAGACGTTGACAAGGCCCTTATCTCGTCGCCTATAAACGCGGCGACTTGAGGTTCGGTCACACCCGAAAAGATGTCGTGTGAAGCCGATTCTACGCTAACGTACACGACTGTTTGTTCCTGATACTCACTCGATGGATCGCTCCACCCGCTCTGTGCCCACAAGGCCATTGAGCCCATCAAGAACAGGAAGGTTAATAGATGTTTTCTCATAACAATGAATATTTTGAATGATTAATAAATATTTTGCCGTTTTCACAAATTTTCACTGATGCAAATTTATCTTTTCAAAAACGAAGGTTTTTTCACACAAAACATATTGTTTTTAACGCAAAATGCAATAACCACCCATAAAAGGCACAATACATAAAAATCTTGCCCTAAATGTGAAAAAATGTAAAATGAGGGAGTGATTTTGATTATATTTGCCAAAAGCTACAAAAAAGAGTATGAAAGACACCATTATTATAGCCATAACCGCTCTCCTTTTCACACTGTTTTCCTGCCAGGAGAACACCACACAAAAGAGCAACGAACACGAAACAGCAGCTGCCGCAATAGCCGACAGCGTGAAGAGTGTGGAGAGGCTGAAGATGCACATAGAACACTTCGATTCATTGAACGAAAAGAGGGCTGCACTGCTCATAAGGCAGAAACTTGGCCGCGCACTACGTAACAAATCGGATTTCGACGCAGCCATAACCGTGCACGAGCGGTGCATTGCCATCGCCACCGAACTGCAAGATACTCTGCAGCTTATAATAGCCCTTAACAACCAGGGAACAAATTTCAGGCGCATTGGAGACCTCGAAGAGGCCAGCATATACCACTACCACGCATTGGAACTGTGCGACAACACCGTGAGCGACACCTCGTTCATTGCACGCAAGAACAGGGTGCGCACACTCAACGGGCTGGGCAATGTGATGCTGTCGCTGCGCAATACCGAGGTGGCCGAGGAGATGTTCCGCCGCGCCCTGCAAGGCGAAAAGGAGCTCAACAGCACTACGGGGCAAGCCATAAACTATGCCAACATAGGTGCCATTAAGGAGATGTTAGGCGACATAGATTCGGCCCGCATATATTACAACCTCTCAATGGAGAAGAACATTGAGGGCAACAACAGATTGGGCATAAGCCTGTGCCACCAGAATCTTGGCGAGCTCGACGAGAAAAGCGGCAACCTCGCGAGCGCGCGCGAGAACTATATAAAGAGCTATAACATAGGTGTGCAGGGCAAGGATGTGTGGCACTGGCTCAACTCCTGCATTTCGCTTGCAGGGCTCTATCTAAAGGAAGGAAACATAAAAGAGGCCGAAAGATACAACAGCGAAGCATTGGATGCCGCCGTGAAGATTAAGGCAAAGAGCAGGCTTGCCAACCTATATTCGCAGCAGGCAAAAATTTATGAAAGCAGCGGGGAATATGAGAAAGCACTGCATAGCACGCATAAGGCAAACATATACAAAGACAGCATAGAGAGCGAGGAGAACCGCGTGTATATGCAGAACCTGCGTGTAAAATATGAGGTGAACAAAAGGAAAAAGGAGGTTGACGAGGCATTGGCTCTTGCACAATATGAAAAGCATATGCGCAACCTTATATTGTGGAGCAGCATTGTCACCATTTTACTCATTCTTGTGGCTGTTGCTGCATTCATACGAGCAGCAATGGAGCGCAAGAGGGCAAACGCACTATTGGAAAAGAGCAACCGCGAACGCCAGGATTTCTACCGCGGAATAACACACCAGTTGCGCACACCGCTCACCATAATTTTAGGAATGACACACGAACTGAGCCGTTTCATACCGGCCGACAACAAGGTGGCACAGGAGTCCTTCGGCGCAGTCACCCGCAAAAGCCGCGAACTGCTGGACCTTGTAACGGAAATGATAAGATACAACAAGGGAGAGCAGGGAGAACCCATTGTGTCGGAACTCAGAATAGGAGATAGTGAGGCAGCAGTCAACAACTCACCCATCATAAACAACGAAACAGAGGATAACGAAAATTATATTCTTGTGGCCGAGGACGACCACGACGTGGCATTGCTCATTACACAAATGCTCAAGAACCAGGGATACAGATACCACTGGGCGCAAAACGGACAGGAAGCATACCAATTTGTAGAAAAGAACCTGCCACGACTCATAATCACAGACATTATGATGCCGCAAATGGACGGGCTTGAACTAATAAAAGCCATAAGAGCCAACGAAAAGACCAACCACATACCCATAATAGTGGTTTCGGCGCGCACCGAGAACGACGACCGACTGGCCGGATTCGATGCCGGAGCCGAGGTGTACTTGGGCAAGCCATTCATTCCCGACGAACTATTGCTTATGGTGCGCAAACTGCTGGAGCAGAGGGAATTGCTCAAGAAAAAATACAGCCAGCAGATAGAGGAGGCCGACAAGACCGACTACAGCGAAATTATCAAAGGGGTACACAAAAGCGAGCAGGAGTTAATAAAGCAGATTAACGAGTACATAAGCGAGAATATAATGGACTGCAACCTTAATGCCGCAATGCTTGCCAACCACCTGATAATGAGCATATCCACACTAAATAGAAAGATAAACGGCATAACAGGCACCAACACCACCAACTACATACGCCAGCGTAAACTTGCGCGTGCCAAATACTTGCTCAGAAACAGCGATATGTCTATGGGCGAGATACAGGCTGTGTGCGGGTTTGAAACGCCCAGCTACTTCAGCCGCACATTCAAAGCCGAGTTCAACATAACACCCACCGAATACAGGCGAAGCAAATAGACACACAACAACACATTAAATAACGTGAGTTCGATATAATAATTGGTACTGTAATTGAGTGTATTTGTCATGTCAACCGAACGGGAGATCTCTCTTTTTCATAGTTTTGTCATGTCGAACGTATGTGAGACATCTCTGTTATCGCGTATTGTTTGAGATTC
>JAFVSR010000072.1 GCA_017503645.1 Bacteroidaceae bacterium
AAAAAGAACGTAGCGTATATCCACCGATATGTTGCGGCAGATGGAGGGGTCGAACTCAATGTCGCTCATTGTGGAGCGCCAGGTGCGGTCGAAGTTTATTCCCACAAGTTCACCCTTGCCGTTTATTACAGGCGAGCCCGAGTTTCCGCCCGATGTGTGGTTCGATGCAAGGAAGCATACAGGTACCGTGGGGCGGCCGTTCTTCTCTATGCTCCAACGGCCGTAGTCCTTGTTCCTGTATATGTCGCGCAATGCCTGCGGTATATCGTAGTCGTAAATCTCGGGGTTCTCCTTCGCTATCACTCCGTCGAGTGTCGACAGGTGTGTGTGATACTCGCCGTCGGCATTCTCGTAGCCGCAGATGGTGCCGTATGCCACGCGCAGTGTAAAGTTTGCATCGGGGTAGAAGGCTCTCTCTTTGTCCCACTCGCGCAATGCCTGCATATATGTGGTGTACCACTTTTCAATGGCGGGCACATTGCTTATATTGCGGTAGGCATATGCTATGTTTTGCTTTACTATTTCGTCGAAAATTCCCTCGAAGGCAATCATAGGGTCGGCAAGCAGTTCGTCGTTGTTCAGTGTAGCCTCGCCCAATATCTTTGTATTGTTGTAGAGGCTGTCTATATACTCCTGTATGCCGCCGCGGCTGTTTATTTCATCGGTCAATACCTGTGGTATGTTCTCTTTGGGCATTCGTGCCATAAACTCGGTGAGCATCCTGCGGGCTATGGTGCGGTCAATCTCCTTGTTGTAGTCTTTGAGCAGTTTGCGGCGGTAGGCAAGCTGCTCTTCGGCTGTTGCCGATGTGGCCTGTCGCAGTTTGCGTGCGATGCCGTATGCCTCTATGGCACCCACCGATTCATTGAAGAGCTCGCGCACAAAGTAGCCTTTTGTGTTGCTTGCGTATGCAGCGCGCATAGAGTCGAGCAGTGAGGCATATTGCGGCTTGCCGGCAGCCCAGGCGGCAAAGCGGGCCTCGTAGCGCTGCTTTTTATCTATTGTACCCAGGCGTTCCAGCCCCAGGCTCTCGCCCTGCCATTTTTTCCAGCTGTTGGCTATGTTTGCGTGCTTGGCGGCATATGCTATGCGCACGGCAACATCCTTGCTTTGCGCCTCAGCGATGGTTTCAAGGCGCAGTGTGCGCAGTGCTATCTTCATTGGGTTCGATACGTTGGCAACATACTCCACGGCATCGGATATCACATACTCCTGTGTGTTGCCGGGGAAGCCGTATATCATAGTGAAATCGCCCTCCTGCACTCCATCGGTGGATATCTTGAAATGGCGTTTGGGGCGGTAGGGGACATTCTCCTTGCTGTAGTCGGCAGGTTGGTTGTCGCCGCCTGCATATACGCGGAAGATTGAAAAATCGCCCGTGTGGCGAGGCCATATCCAGTTGTCGGTGTCGCCGCCGAACTTGCCGATAGACGAGGGTGGTGCACCCACAAGGCGCACATCGCGGTAGGTCTGATAAACGTACATTACAAATTGGTTGCCGTAGTAGAGGCTCTCTATCGATGCGCGGTAGCCCTCGCCCTTTGTGGCCTCGGCTATTATATCCTCACGTTTTTCGCCTGCTGCAAGGCGCTCGGTTACATCCTCCATACCCACGAGCAGGCTCACGGTGAGCCCGGGAACGGGTAGCTCCTCGGCCATAGATTGTGCCCAGTAGCCATTGGTGAGGTAGTCGTGCTCCACCGACGACAGCTTCTGTATGGAGCTATAGCCGCAGTGGTGGTTGGTGAGCAGCAATCCCTGCTCCGACACGAACTCGCCTGTGCAACCACCGCCGAACTGCACAACGGCATCCTTCAACGATGGTTTGTCGGTCGAGTAGATGTCATCGGCTTTTAATTTGAAACCCATCTTGCGCATATCCTTGATGCGCTCCTTGATGTGATTGGGCAGCCACATACCTTCGTCGGCGAATGTGGTGGCAATGGCAAAGCAGGCCATTGCGCATAGCAAGAGTCTTTTAATCATAATGTGTATAGCGTGTTTGTTTATGCAAGTTCAATTACCTCAACGTCTTTGATGCTGCCGTTGTCTATGGTGAATTTGACGAGTGTGCGCACCTGTTGCCACCCCTGCTTGCCTGCCGCCCCGGGGTTTATGTGCAGGCAGCCAATGAGCTTGTCGTACATCACTTTGAGGATATGCGAGTGCCCCGAAATGAATAGCTGTGGCCGTTCCTTGTATATTGCGTTGCGTATAGATGCGTCGTAGTGCCCGGGGTAGCCGCCTATGTGTTTCATAATCACGTTGCACCCCTCTATGCTGAACCTTGCCACTTCGGAGAAACGGAAACGCACCTCGGGACCGTCGATGTTACCGCACACAGCCCTCACGGGGCGGTGTGCCTCCAGCTGCTCTATTATGCGCATTGAGCCTATATCGCCGGCGTGCCATATCTCGTCGCAATCGTTGAAATGGGTGAGATAGCGGTCGTCCCACCAACTGTGGGTGTCGCTCAACAGCCCTATTCTTTTCATAGCCCGAAACGTGCGCGTATGAGATTGCAGATGTATTCGGCAGTGCCGTCGATACCCAAAATGGATGAATTTATGCAAAGGTCGTACGATGCAGCCTCGCCCCAACGTGTGGCGGCATAATAGTCGTGGTATGAGCGGCGCTTCTTGTCGCCCTTCTCCATTAGTTCGCGTGCCTCCTCTTCGCCGGTTCTCTCCTTGCGTGCAATGCGGCGTATGCGGTCGTCGCTGTCGGCGGTAATGAATATGCTCAACATATTGGGCTGGTCGCGCAGCACATATTCGGCGCAACGGCCTATGATGATGCAACTTTCACGTCGGGCAATGTTTCTTATGGCCTCGCTCTGTATCTGAAAAAGCTGGTCGCTCTCCATACAACTGCCGCCGCCTGTGAGGAAATTGGACAGCGAGCCGTGTATGCTGAAGAGGCCGCTGAGGAAACTGTCCGACTCTCTTTCGTCGGCGCTTGCGAATACGCTGGCATCGAGCCCGCTCTCAATGGCTGCAGCCTCCAACAATTTTTTGTCATATATTGGCAACAGCAGTTTTTCTCCTATCTTCTCGGCAATTTTTTTGCCTCCACTGCCCAATTGGCGGCCTATGGTAATTACAATATTTTTCATATTATGTGTTATTGGTTCTCTTTATATAAGTTTCTTTTTGCTCCAATTGTTGAATTGCACTTTAAGCATCACTATAGTGAGTACTGCTGCCACAAAATCGGATATGGGCATACTGTACCACACACCATCCTCGCCATAGAAGAGCGGCAGGGCAAGCAGCAGGGGTATGAGGAAAAGCATCTGTCTTGTGAGTGAGAGGAATATAGACTTTTTTACCATACCTATGCTCTGGAAAAAGTTGGTTGTCACCATCTGGAAACCAATGAGCGGCATCACAAGCGACATTATGCGCATAGCCTTTGCCGAGCTTGCTATGAGGGCTGCATCGGTGGTGAATGCGCGTGCTATAATCTCGGGCATAAACTCGTTGAGTATGAAACCTATTATCATCACCGCACTTGCGCATATGCAGGTGAGTTTGAAGGTTTCGGTCACTCGCTTGTACTGCTTTGCACCATAGTTGTAGCCCACTATGGGCTGCATACCCTGTGTGAGGCCCAGCACTATCATCACAAAGATGAACGCCACGCGGTTCGATATTCCGTATGCGGCAATTGATATATCGCCGTCGGCGCTGTATGTGCGCAATCCCTTGTTCACTATTATTACCACAAGGCAGGCCGCCGCGTTAATGAAGAATGGCGACATACCTATACTCAAAATGGCCTTTACAATATCTTTTTTCAGTTTGTAGATGCCGCGTTGCAGGTGCAGCAACTCGTTGGGGTTGCTAAGCAGGCGTATCTGCCACATAAGGGTGGTGCACTGTGCTATGATAGTGGCAAGGGCGGCGCCTCTTATTCCCCAATCGAACAAATAGATGAACGTGGGGGCAAGGATGATGTTCGCAATAACAGTTATTATGGTGGCTATCATAGCCTGGCGCGGGTGCCCCGATGCACGCAATGCGGCGTTTATACCAAAATACAAGTGGGTGACTATGTTACCAAGCAGAATTACCTCCATAAAACTGCGGGCGTATGGCAGGGTGGCCTCGCTTGCACCAAAGAAAAAGAGCACCTCGTCGAGGAAGAACAACGAAATGCACGCAAACAGCGTTCCCACAATGAAATTGAGCGTTACAATGTTGCCCAAAATGAGTTTTGCCGAATTGTAGTCTCTCTGCCCCAATTTTACCGACAGCTGTGTGGCGCCACCCAGGCCCACCATAGCGCCAAAGGCTGCCGACAGGTTCATAAACGGGAATGTGGTGGCAAGGCCCGAAATGGCCAATGCACCCACACCCTGCCCAATGAATATGCTGTCTATCATATTGTAGAGCGATGCGGCTGTTTGCGCTATAATTGCGGGAATTGCATATTGTGTGAGCAGTTTGCTCACCTTTTCGGTTCCAAGCTCGGTGGGAACTTTTTTCTTTGTTGCCTCGTTCATAAATGTGTTAAAATATATATCTTTGCAAAGATAGAAACAAGCGAGCGGAAAATGCGAAGTTCACTTCGGCATTTTACACAGCGAGCGCAGTCTATCTTCGCGGTTTATCGCAAAGTACAAACAAGCGAGCGGAAAATGCGAAGTTTACTTCGGCATTTTACACGGCGAGCGCAGTCTATCTTCGCGGTTTATCGCAAAGTACAAACAAGCGAGCGGAAAATGCGAAGTTCACTTCGGCATTTTACACGGCGAGCGCAGTCTATCTTCGCGATTCATCGCAAAGATAAAAAACTTGTTTTAATATTTTTGATATTTTTTACAAGTAAAATTAAATATTTTATGAATAACAGCTCAAAAAGTGTGCTTGTGGGAATGAGTGGCGGCATAGACAGCACTGCGGTGTGCAGTATGCTGCTTGCTGCGGGGTATCGTGTGTGCGGCCTCACACTCGTTACCTGCGATGCCTCGTTGAAGGCCGCAACCGATGCGGCTTTGCTTGCTGCCAAATTGGGAATAGAGCATCACGTTGCCGACATACGCGATGAGTTCCGTCGTGCGGTGGTGCAGCCCTTTATAGATGCCTATTTGCAGGGCCTCACCCCCAACCCTTGCGTGAATTGTAATCCTGCAATAAAGTTCAAGGTGCTCGAGGAGTGGGCCGACCGCCTGGGCTGCACATATATAGCCACGGGGCACTATGTGAAGCTGAAAACCATCGATGAGAAGGTCTATATTTGCGCAGGCAGCGACCACCGCAAAGACCAGAGCTATTTCCTGTGGCGTCTGACGCAGCAGCAGTTGCGCCGCGTGATATTCCCGTTGGGCAATTGGGAAAAGCCCTCGGTGCTTGCCTATCTTAAAGAGCAGGGCCTTGAGAAGGCTGCCGAGGATGGCGAGAGTATGGAGGTCTGTTTTATACCGGGCGATTACCGCGATTTTCTGCGTGCCAATGTGCCCGACATTGATGCAACCTATGGTGGCGGAGCCTTTGTAGATAACTGTGGCCGTGTGATAGGGCGCCACGCGGGTTTCCCATTCTACACGATAGGGCAGCGCAAGGGGTTAGGCATAGCACTTGGTTATCCCGCCTATGTGATAAAGATAAATGCTGCCAAAAATACCGTGATGTTGGGAACCGAGGAGCAGTTGCAAACGACATATATGCTCATAGAGGAGCCTTCGTGGGTAGGTGCCGTGCCCGCCGATAATCTGCAAGTGCGTGTGCGTTACCGTGGTTGCCCCGTGCCTTGCGAGCCCCCGCATAAGGTGGCTGAGGGGCTGTGGTTGCTGCATCTGCTGGAAAACGTGTCGGCCGTTACGCCTGGGCAGTCGGCGGTCTTTTATAACGATAATATGATAGTCGGAGGTGCTTTCATTGCATCGCAGCGTGGTATAAACCAATGGATTAAAAATGATGAATGAGGAACCGTTAAGCCTGTTTGCCCTTAATAGTCTTGTGCGCGGCACGTTGGCGCAGAGCTTCCCTACGGCCTGTTGGGTGGTGGGCGAGTTGAGCGAGGTGCGCGAAGCGGCAGCAGGGCATTGTTATATAGAACTTGTGGAGCGCGATGAGGCTGCCAACGAACCCGTGGCCAGGGCGCGTGGAACCATTTGGGCGCGCATATACTCCTTGCTCAAGCCATATTTCCTTGAGCAGACGGGTACTCCCTTTTCCGTGGGGCTCAAAGTGATGCTTAAGGTTTCCGTAGTTTTTCACGAACTCTATGGCTACTCGCTCGATGTGTGCGATATTGAGCCCTCCTTCACCATTGGTGAGGCGGCAAGGCTGCGCAAGGCTGTTCTCGACCGCCTTGCACGTGAGGGTGTTCTCGAACTCAACAAGGAGCTCCCCTTTCCTTTATTACCACAGCGAGTAGCTGTTATATCCTCTTCGTATGCCGCGGGTTACGGCGATTTTTGCGACCAACTTGTGCACAACCCCTATGGTTTTGTCTTTTATCCCGCACTTTTCCCTGCTCCTATGCAGGGGAGCAAGGTGGAGCAGGGGATTATAGCGGCCTTAGACAAGATTGCTCAAAATATCGATTTGTGGGATTTGGTAGTTATTATTCGCGGTGGCGGTGCCACAAGCGACCTCTCCTGCTTCGATACCTACGACCTTGCCAATAATTGTGCCCAGTTCCCCCTGCCTGTGGTCACAGGCATAGGTCATAGGCGCGATGTGTCGGTGCTCGATGCCGTGGCCCATACAAGTGTAAAGACACCCACTGCTGCTGCCGAACTTCTTATACACGCAATGGCAGAGCAGGCAGCTGCCATAGATGATGCCGGCAGGGCGATAGTTACTACCGTGCGCGATGCGCTGGGTGCACAAAAGATGCGGTTGAACACCTTGTTGCAGCGTTTACCAGTGTTCACGGCGCTATATTTTCAAAAGCAGGAACATAAACTCGCTTTGTATAAGCAGGCGTTAGATGCCGCATCGCCCTCGCGCGTGCTTGCAATGGGGTATAGTATCACCCGTGTGAACGGCAAGGCGGTGCGTTCGCTTGCCGATGTGCCTGCGGGCACCCGTGTAGAAACTACCGTTGAGGGTGGCAGTTTCACAAGTGTTGTAGATGACAATAAATAAAAATGAATATATGGAAAACAATAATATGACATATGCGCAGGCAATGGAGCGCCTCGAGGTTATAATGAACGATGTTCAGGGTGGTAAAATGGATATAGACCGCCTTGCCGATGTGCTGAAAGAGGCCGATGAAATCATTAAATTTTGCAAAGACAAGCTATACAAAGTAGATGAGGAGGTGAAGGCTGTTTTGCAGAATATGTCTGATATTGAATAAGCGGACTTTTAGTCAGCCCCCTATTGCAATGTAGGTTTTACTGCGCAACCTCCTTGTGCATTGCAATTTTAATAAAGAGGTCGCATAATGACTTTCCTAAAGATTGTTAATTTGCGGTGTGGAAACTTTTTTGCATAAAATAAAACGGTTTCTTGGTATTTATGTTTATCTTTGCAAGACTGCAGGATGGGCTGCGATTATGTGCCGTTTTGCACAATGACAATATTGATAAAAGATATAAAATAACAAAATATGAAAGAACTTGATTGGTCAAACATTGGCTTCGGGTATAGAAAAACCGATTATAATGTTCGTTGTTACTATCGCAACGGTGCTTGGGGCGAAATAGAGGTTTGCTCCGATGAATATATTAATATGCATATGGCTGCCACCTGTCTGCACTATGGTCAGGAGGCTTTTGAGGGCCTCAAGGCATTTCGTGGCAAGGACGGCAAGGTTCGCATATTCCGCTTGGAGGCTAATGCCGAGCGTTTGCAGAACACTTGCGATGGCATTCTTATGCCGCAGGTGAGCGTGGAGATGTTCCGTGAAATGGTTACCAAGGTGGTGGAACTTAACAAGGATTATATTCCGCCCTATGAGAGTGGCGCGTCACTATATATTCGTCCTTTGCTCATAGGCACAAGTGCTCAAGTGGGTGTTCACCCCGCTTCAGAGTACCTGTTTGTTATATTCGTTACTCCCGTGGGCCCGTACTTCAAGGGTGGTTTCTCTACAAATCCCTATGTGATTATTCGCGAGTACGACCGTTCGGCTCCTCTTGGAACCGGCAAGTACAAGGTGGGCGGTAACTATGCTGCCAGCCTGCGTGCCAACCAGTTGGCACACGAGAAGGGTTACTCTTGCGAGTTCTACTTAGATGCAAAGGAGAAAAAATATATCGATGAGTGCGGCGCAGCCAATTTCATCGGTATTAAGAACAATACTTACGTTACACCGCTCTCTACATCTATCCTGCCCTCTATCACCAATCGCAGCCTGCAGCAGATAGCCAAGGATATGGGTATGACCATCGAGGTGCGCCCCATCCCCGAGGAGGAGCTCTCTACATTTGAGGAGGCAGGTGCTTGCGGCACAGCAGCGGTTATTTCGCCCATCGAGCGCATAGATGACCTTGAAACAGGCAAGTCCTATGTGTTTGCCAAGGATGGCAAGCCCGGGCCTGAGTGCACAAAACTCTATGAACACCTGCGTGCAATACAGTATGGCGACGAGCCCGACAAGTATGGCTGGGTAACGGTGTTGGATATCTAATATAATTTATAAAATATGAAATCTTCAGCTGCTTACAGGGATGCTGCCTGGAATTCGCTGAGCGGCAATTGGGGCTCGGCGGTTGTTTTTACATTGGTTTACTTTGTTATTGCTTGCATAGCAGGGGTGATAGATGGTGCACTAGCATTAGGCAGTTCGGTGCTAGCCGCTCTGCTCACGGCACCGGTTACCTATTCGTACAATATAATGTTCCTCGATAACCAACGTAGCGGCAAGACATTCGACGTGCAGGCGTTGTTCGAAGGCTACAACGACTATCTGCGCATTACAGGTACATACCTGCTTATGTGCGTGTATATATTCTTGTGGACACTGTTGCTTGTTGTTCCGGGTATTATTAAGTCTATATCCTATTCGCAGACACTATATGTCCTGCGCGATGAGCCCTCGCTCACTTACAATGGGGCGATAGAGCGCAGTATGGCTATGATGGAGGGGCACAAGATGGATTACTTCCTGTTGATACTCTCGTTCATTGGCTGGTATATTTTGGGAATTATATCGCTTGGTATCGGTTTCCTTTGGATAAATCCGTATGTGTCAAGAACTATGGCCATCTACTATGAGGATTTGAAGAGCGAATACGAAAACAAAACTATTGCATAACAGGTTCTATGGGTAAAGGAAAACTGAAGAAATTTGCCGATATGGCGCAATATCCCAATGTGATAGAGCACCACTTTTCCGTGCACGATGCACGCCCTTTTGAAATGAAGGGGCATTGGGGTAGGGATTTTTTCAAGAACGACAATCCCATTGTGCTGGAACTTGGTTGCGGCCGTGGCGAATATACCGTGGCCCTTGCCCGCCGTTTCCCCGACAAAAACTTCATTGGTGTGGATATAAAGGGGGCGCGTATGTGGACCGGTGCCACCGACGCCCTTAACAACAACCTCACCAACGTGGGCTTTCTGCGCACGACAATAGAAATCATAGACCACTTTTTTGCAGCCGGCGAGGTGAGTGAGATATGGCTCACATTCCCCGACCCCCAGATGAAGAAATATACCAAGCGTCTTACATCGTCGCTCTTCTTGCAGCGCTACAGCAATATTCTTGCCCCCGATGCAGTGGTGCACCTTAAGACCGACAGCAACTTTATGTTCACCTATACAAAATATGTGACCGAGGTGAACGCCCTGCCGGTGAAAGAGTGCATAGACGATGTGTATGCACAGGAGAACGTGAGCGATATACTTTCAATCCGCACCTACTACGAATCGCAGTGGCTTGAGCGTGGGCTCACAATTAAATATATATCATTCGGGCTTGCGGGGAAAACCTCTTTTGTGGAGCCCGATGTGGAGATAGAATTAGATGAATACCGCAGCTACAACCGCAGCAAGCGCAGTAGCCTGCAAACAAGTAAATAACAATTATGCTTAAACATATAGTAATGTGGCGCTTTGTAGAGGGCGCGGGTGGCAAAAGCCGTGTACAGCACGCACAGTATATGAAGGAGCACCTTGAGGCGCTCGTGGGCGTGGTGCCCGAAATAATATCTATGGAGGTTGGCGTGAACAACAACCCATCGGAGAGTGCATACGATACTGTGCTCATATCAACATTTGAGGATGCAGAGGCCCTGAACCGCTACAAGGTGCATCCCGCACACAAGGCTGTGGCGGCCTATTGCAAGGAGGTATGCGAGTTGCGTGCCGATGTGGATTACGAAATTTGAAACCCTATGGCATTATATCCTAAACTTATACTTGATGCGCTAACCAAAGTGCGCTACCCGGGTAACGGGAAAAATCTTGTGGAGGCCGATATGGTCGATGACAACATACGCATTGATGGCAACAAGGTCTCCTTTTCGCTTATATTCGACAAACCAACCGACCCATTCATACGCTCTGTGGTAAAATCGGCCGAAACGGCTATCCTCACTTATGTGGGCAAGGATGTGGATATTGTGGGTAATATATCGGTGGTTTCGCGCCAGGCAGCGCGCCCCGAGGTGGGCAAGTTCCTGCCGCAGGTGAAGAATGTGATAGCAATATCGTCGGGCAAAGGCGGCGTGGGTAAATCCACCGTGTCGGCCAACCTGGCAATAGCGCTTGCACGTTTGGGCTACAAGGTGGGCCTGCTTGATGCAGATATCTTCGGTCCCTCGATACCTAAAATGTTCAGCGTGGAGGATGCGCGCCCCTACAGCGAGAACATAGGCGGCCGCGACCTCATACAACCCATTGAAAAATATGGTGTGAAGATATTGTCTATCGGCTTTTTTGTGGACCCCGACCAGGCAATCCTGTGGCGTGGCTCAATGGCAAGCAATGCGCTCAAGCAGCTTATTGCCGATGCCAACTGGGGAGAACTTGACTATTTCCTCATCGACCTGCCCCCGGGCACAAGCGATATACACCTTACAATAGTGCAAAGCCTTGCCATAACAGGTGCGGTGGTTGTGACAACCCCGCAAGAGGTCTCTTTGGCGGCAGCCATAAAGGGTGTGAATATGTTTGTGAACGAAAAGGTGGGCGTGCCTATTTTGGGTGTGGTTGAGAATATGGCTTGGTTTACTCCTGCCGAACTTCCCGGTAATAAGTATTATATATTTGGCAAGGAGGGCGGCAAACGTATGGCCGAGGCTTTCAATATCCCGTTGATAGGACAAATTCCTCTTGTGCAGAGCATTTGCGAAAGCGGCGATGCGGGCATCCCCATTGCGATGAGGCAGGAAACTCCCGACGGGCAGGCCTTTATGCAGGTGGCTGCGGCGTTGGTGGCCAATGTTGACAGGCGCAACAGTGAACTTCCCGAAACAAAGATTGTGGGAACACATAAATAACCAAAAAACGAGCAACCGCGGTTGCTCGTTTTTTGGTTATTATATGCTTTTTATCCGGTAATAAAAATAGACTGCCGCTGTTATAAAGAGCAGGCCGGCTATGCCATACAGGATGCGACTTTTGGTACGCCCCATTCGTTTTACCACAAATTCGGCATTACGGGCGGTGAAGAACCAATCCCAGTTCAGTATTGCCGCAAGAAGGGCCGTAACGCCTGCAATGACAAATATTGTCTGTATTATGTGGTGCAGTATCATCGCTTATTTGCTGTTCTGCACCCAGCCTTGCGCCTTCAGTTCCATCTCCACGCCGTCGCGGGTGATGAGTGCAAGCCCCATATCCTTGTTTACCACGTAGCCTATAACGTGCACATTCTTTATGGCTGCTACCTTTTCGTTGTCGGCAATAGGCACGGTGAAGAGCAACTCGTGGTCATCGCCACCGTTAAGCGCGCAGGTGATGACATTGAGGTTCAGCTCCTCGGCCATAATGGCTGTTTGGTAGTCTATTGGTATGCGCTCCTCGTAGATACGACAGCCGGTGCCGCTCTGCTTGCATATATGCATAAGTTCCGACGAAAGGCCGTCGGCAACGCTTATCATAGATGTGGGGCGAATGTTCTCCTCGCGCAGCTTCTCTATTATCTCCTTGCGTGCCTCGGGCTTCAGCTGGCGCTCCAATATGTACTCCTTGCCCGAAAAGTCGGGTTGAATTTCGTAACCTTCGGTGGCTATTTTTTCGCGCTCCAGCAGTTGCAGGCCCATATATGCCGCGCCTAAGTTGCCGGTTACACAAATGAGGTCGGTCTCTTTTGCGCCACTGCGTTTTACACTTGCCCCTTTGGGCACGGTGCCTGTTACGGCTGTGCTTATGGCAAAACCGGTGAGCGAAGCGGTTATTTCTGTTCCTGCAATATCCACGTTGTGATTCTTGCAGGCGAGTTTTACCCCTTCAAAGAAATCCTCGGTATCCTCAATGCATAGCTTCTTGCTTATGGCAAGCGAAATTGTCAGCTGCTTGGGGGTGCCGTTCATTGCATAAATGCCGGAAAACGTTGCCATAGCGGCTTTGTATCCAAGGTGCTCCAATGGGAAGTAGGTGAGGTCGAAGTGTATGCCCTCCATAAACAGTTTTGTTGCAAGCAGTGTCTCTTCGCCCTCGTTGAATTGGAGTACGGCGGCATCATCGCCCACTCCAAGCAGCGTTTCCTTGTTGGAGGGGGCTATGCCTTGTGTCAGGTGTTCTATTAGGCCGAATTTGCCAAGTTGGGCAATTTCGGTTCGTTTGTTTGTGTTCATAGCGGGCTTATGCTCTGTTTACAATCTCGCGGAAGATGGTTGTCATTCGGGGCTGTGCCTCGTCGGCGGCCTTCTGCACCTCCTCGTGGCTCACCTCCACAATCTTACCCTCAACGCCCAGGTCGGTGATTACCGATATGCCGAATACTCTTATTCCGCAGTGGCGTGCAACGATAACCTCGGGTACGGTTGACATACCTACTGCATCGCCGCCCATACGGTGGAACATACGGTACTCCGACGGTGTCTCGAATGTGGGGCCCTGTGTGCCAAGATACACACCCTCGACTACGCGGATGCCTTTCTCCTTGGCTATCTCTTTGGCCATTGCAATCAGCTCGCTGCTATATGCCTGGCTCATATCGGGGAAACGGTCGCCATAGGGGATGTTCTTGCCGCGCAATGGATGCTCGGGGAACATATTTATGTGGTCGGTGATAATCATAAGGTCGCCGATGATGAAGTCGGGGCTCATACCGCCTGCCGCGTTGGATACAAAGAGAGTTTTTATTCCAAGTTCACGCATCACGCGCACGGGGAAGGTTACCTCTTTCATAGAATAGCCCTCGTAAAAGTGGAAACGGCCCTGCATAGCCATAATCTCCTTGTTGCCAAGTTTTCCGAAGATGAGTTTGCCAGAGTGTCCTTCAACGGTTGAAAGGGGGAAGTTGGGGATATCCTCGTACTTGATCTCATACTTGTCGGTAATCTCGTTTACGAGGCTGCCGAGGCCTGTGCCCAGAATTATGGCAGTTTCGGGCGCTGTAGTCATTTTCGATTTCAAAAACTCAGCTGTTTCTTGAATTTTCTGTAACATAGTCTAATATTTTTTGGTTAAACTCATTTTCCTTGTTATCAATAATTTTTACCTCTATGGGTATTGCATAGATGTTCTCCTTTATCTCCTGTGAGATACCGGCCGTGCGGCGCAGGCGGGTGGCATCCTTTTCGGTTGTCAGTATCATTTTTTTACCACTTAACTTGTTGTATGCGGCAGCAATGGCATCGATGTCGCTGTTGCTGAAGTTGTGGTGGTCGGCATACTGCAGAAGGGTTACTTTGGCGCCGCGTTTCTCAATCTCTTTTTTAAGCGGTGCGGGGTTGGCTATGCCGGCAAGCAGCAATATGTTGTCGCCTTTTTGAATATCCCTTGCCACAGGTTGCGCTGTTTCAAAAAGCGGGTATATGCTACCATATTCCACTTTTGAAAAGAACACGGGAACGCCCTCTTTTGTTTTGAGGTTTTTGCGGCACAGTTCCATCTGCTCTTTTGTGATGTGGGCAGGGCATTTGGTAACTATCACAACATCGGCACGGCGGGTGCCGCTGTCGCTCTCGCGCAGGCGGCCGAACGGCAGGGTGCAGTCGCTCCACACGGGGCGGTTGAAATCTACCAATAATATATATAACCCGGCCTTTATGTGGCGGTGCTGGTAGGCATCGTCGAGCAGTATCACCGATGGCGCATCGTCGCCTGCAAGCAGGTTGGTTGCTCCGGTAACGCGTTTCTCGCACACGGCCACCGTTATGTCGGGGAATTTCTCCTTTATCTGGAACGGCTCGTCGCCAATCATAGGCATAGTGGTGTGCTCGTCGGCTTTTATATATCCACGGGTTTTCCGTCCATATCCGCGGCTGAGCACAGCAACCCTCCAGCGCTCCTTGAGCAGGCGTATAAGGTATTCTGTGTGAGGAGTTTTGCCTGTGCCTCCCACCGTGATGTTGCCAATGCATATTATGGGCGTGTCGAAGGAGCGGCTGCCGAGCCTCCCGCTGTCGAATGCGCGGTTGCGTGCCTCCATTATCCAACGATAGGGATTGAGTGTGTCGGCAATGATTCTTAATATACCTTTCTCCTTAAGCATCGGGCAATTGATTTTCTTAATGCAAAAATAACCAAATAATCGATAATGGGAATACTTTAATTCCTTTTTCTCCGTTTATTACTATGTAAAAATGTTAAAAAAGAACTATTGGGCAGCTTTTTTGCATTTTGGGCAAAAGGTTTTTTCATAAAAGTTTATGTATTCGAAAAAAAAACTTACTTTTGCCGTGAAATAGAGTGCAGGTTATAAAAATTTTTGTATCTTGCACGCCGAATAGCGGGTTGTTGCCTGTAAAGGGAAAGGTGCTCGAGTGGCTGAAGAGGCACGCCTGGAAAGCGTGTATACGTCAAAAGCGTATCGGGGGTTCGAATCCCCCTCTTTCCGCAACTGAGATAATATTAACTTAAAATATAAATTTTTAAAAATTACACACAATGAAAAAGCTTTTTGCAATTGTTGCAATGTTGGGTATGTTCACATTCGGTACCCAAATGGTTTATGCACAGGACGAAGCTGCTCCTGTTGCTACAGAGGTAAGTGATTCAACTGCTACTGATTCAACAGCTGTTGCCGAGGAGGTTGCTCCCGTAGAAGAGGCTCCCGCCGTTGTTGAGGAGGCTGAGCAGGAGGGTTTCCACAAAATCTTGAAGACAAAGTTCATCGAGGGTGATGCTGCATTTATGGCATTGGTTGCCATCGCTATGGTTATCGGTCTTGCATTCTGCATTGAGCGTATCATCTATTTGAGCCTTGCTCAGGTAAACACAAAGAAACTTATGGAGTCTATCGCTGCTGCTTTGGAGGCTAAGGACGTGGAGAAGGCTAAGGATATCTGCCGCAACACAGCAGGTCCCGTTGCCGCTATCTGCTACCAGGGCTTGATGCGCATCGACGAGGGCTTGGACACTGTTGAGCGTTCGGTTGTTTCTTACGGTAGCGTTCAGAGCGGTCTTTTGGAGAATGGTTGCTCTTGGATTACACTTTTGATTGCTATGGCTCCTTCACTCGGATTCTTGGGTACTGTGATTGGTATGGTTATGGCGTTCGACGAAATCCAGCGTGCAGGTGATATCTCTCCGACTATCGTTGCCGGCGGTATGAAGGTGGCCTTGATTACCACTATCTATGGTATCATCGTAGCTCTTATCCTTCAGGTATTCTACAACTACATCCTTGGTAAGATTGAGGCTATCACAGCCGATATGGAGGATTCTTCTATCGTGCTCCTCGACCTTCTTACAAAGTACAACCTTAAAAAGTAATTTCAAACAGCTCTAAATACTATTAAATTATGAAAGCTGAATTATCAAGTAAAATTTCATCTTACATATTCTATATCCTTATGGCAGTAACAGCCTTTGTGCTTGTTATGTTCTATTGCGTGGGATATGACAATATGTCAAGTGTAACGGGCGGTGCCTTTGTTACCGATCCCGAGTACACCGACCTATTGATGTATTGGATATATGTATTGATGGTGGTTGGCATTGTGCTGGTTGTCGTATTCGGTTTCGCACAGTTCGTTGCCAGCATTAAGACCGATCCCAAGGGTGCGGTAAAGAGCATTGGCTCTATTGCCGCTATGGTAGCGCTGTTTGTGGCTGCTTATGCGGTTTCTTCAGACGCTCCCATTCTCATCAATAATACATTGTTCGAGGATAAAGGTACATTGGTGCTTGCTGACGTTTGCATCTATGTGCAGTATGTACTCTTCTCTGTATGTTTGGTTGCTGCTATTCTCAGCCTCTTAGGCGTATTCAAAGGATTTAACAAAATTAAAGCGTAATAAAAATGGGTAAAAGAAAAGTTCCGGGAATTAACGCCAGCTCAACGGCCGACATCTCGTTCATCTTGCTCATATTCTTCTTGGTAACCACTTCGATGGATACCGACCGCGGTTTGCAGGTACGCTTGCCTCAGCCACCCGATGAAACACAGTTGCAGGATCCTCCTAAGATTCGCAAACGTAACAGCTTGGTGGTGAATGTAAATATGAATAACGAGATTCTTATCACCCAAGGTGAGAAGGTTCCCTATGTTATTCCTGTTACAGAGCTTCGCGCATTGGCAAAGGAGTTTATCGCTAACCCCGAAAACCGCCCCGACTATCCCGAGAAGCACGCAGAGAAACTGCCCGATCCCTTCGGAGTGCAGATGGTTACAAGCAAGCACGTAATATCGTTGCAGACCGACCGTGCCACAAACTACGATACCTATTTCCAGGTGGAGAACGAGTTGTACGGTGCCTACAATGAATTGCGCGACGAGTTGGCAAGAAAGACTTTCGGTCGTCCCTTTGATGAGTGTAACGAAGACCAGCAATTCGCTTGTCGTATGTACTATAAAACAATGATATCGGAGGCAGAACCCCGTACATATAACCAGTAATAGCTATGAGTAAGTTCGGAAAAAAGGAAAAGGCAGAAATGCCTGAGTTGAACACCTCGTCATTGCCCGACTTGATCTTCTCTATCCTATTCTTCTTTATGATTGTAACATCAATGCGTGAAGTGGAGTTGAAGGTGGAGTTTAAGATTCCTCAGGGTACCGAGTTGGAGAAACTCGAACGCAAGTCTTTGGTATCAAACATATACATAGGTAAGCCTACTCGCGATTACCGTGCAAAGCTCGGTGTTTCGAGCCGCATTCAGTTGAACGACAAGTTTGCCGATGTATCGCATATTCGCGAGTATATCCAGGATGAGCGTGAGGGTTTGGCCGAGCGTGACAAACCTTTTATGAAGGTTTCTATCAAAGCCGACGTTAATACCCAAATGGGTATTCTCACCGACGTGAAGATGGAGTTGCGTAAGGCGTGGGCGCTTGCTATAGTTTATTCTTCTACACAGCGCTAAAAGTGATTTAAACCCTTCGGGGGTACATAGATAAAATAGTTCGGCAGCCCGCGGGCTGCCGAACTGTTTTTATTGTTGAAACAGACAGGAAAGGGGATAAGGCTTGCTATGGCTTTTACCCTCTTTTCAAGTATGTGACAAAGCGGTAATCGTGGCTGTGCTTTTCGTCGGCCGTGTAGTCCACCTGCTCAATAACCTCCCACTCCTTTTTGTCAAACGCGGGGAAGAAGGCGTCGGCCTCGGCAGGGGTGTCTTTCACCTCGGTGAGGCACAGGATATCGGCAATGGGCAGCGCGCTCCTGTATAGCTGCTCACCGCCTATTATGTAAACAATCTCCTCGTCTATGCAGTTGGCAAGTGCCTCCTCCAACGATGTGAAGTGTTCGGCTCCGGCAAACTCGCTCTCCTTGCGCGAGAGTACAATGTTGCGACGGTTGGGCAGTGCTCCCTTGGGCAGGGAGCGGAAGGTGTTGCTGCCCATAATTATTGTGTGCCCCGTGGTGAGCTCCTTGAAGCGCTTGAGGTCGTTAGGCAACCAATAGATAAGTTTGTTGTTTATGCCTATGGCGTTGTTCTGCGCCACTGCGGCAATGAGTGCAACCTTGTACATCGTTTTTTGGTTTTAGTTGTTTGTAATACTCCTATCCCTTATACCGAAACTTCGGCCTTTATGTGGGGGTGCGGGTCGTACTCCTCCAATGAGAAATCCTCGAATTTGAACCCGAAAATATCCTTTACATCGGGGTTTATTGCCATACGGGGCAGTTTGCGTGGCTCACGTGTGAGCTGTAGCTTGGCCTGCTCTATGTGGTTCAGATACAGGTGCGCATCGCCCAGCGTGTGTACAAAGTCGCCGGGTTTAAGCCCCGTTACCTGCGCCATCATAAGCAACAGCAACGAGTATGATGCAATGTTGAAGGGTACACCCAGGAAGCAGTCGGCACTGCGCTGATATAGCTGCAGGCTCAAACGGCCGTCGGCAACGTAGAACTGGAACATTGCGTGGCAGGGTGGCAGGTTCATATTCTTTATGTCGGCCACATTCCAGGCGTTCACAATTATACGGCGCGAATCGGGGTTGTTCTTCAATGTGTTAACAACCTCGGTTATTTGGTCTATGTGCTCGCCGTCATACCCGGGCCACGACCTCCATTGATAGCCGTAAATATGTCCTAAATCACCCTTTTCATCGGCCCATTCGTTCCATATTCTCACGCCGTTGTCTTGCAAGTATTTTACGTTTGTGTCGCCGTTTAGGAACCACAGCAGTTCGTGGATGATGGATTTCAAGTGTAACTTTTTTGTGGTGAGGCAGGGGAAGCCCTCTTCGAGGTTAAAACGCATCTGGTGTCCGAAAACGCTTATTGTGCCGGTGCCTGTGCGGTCCTCTTTTTTTGTACCCTCGGTAAGTATTCTGTTGAGCAGGTCTAAATATTGTTTCATTATTTCCAATGTTTCTTTTGTGCGAAGATAATGAATATTTTTAGAATTTTCTGTGGTCGATAGAATAAATGCTATAAAGCGGCGTTACTCCCGCCGGCGAGAATGAAGATGATGACGCTCTCTTTGAACTAAAAATACCCTGCAAGGGTAAGTGGGAATATATGGAATATGGCGCGTGGCAAGGATTGCAAACGGCATAAAAGTCGCTCGCAATTTTTGTACTCGATTTTTATCTCTTTAGTGAGGCTTGGTTGCGTTTTCTTGTGTTTTCTTGTGTACCAAAATAAATTTTTCCCATCCGCTTGCACTACTTTCGCTCGTTTGTTACTATATTTGCATTTAAGTGCGCATATATACCCCTATGGGGTATTGCTCAGGCTATGAATATGAAATTAAGCGAGAATTTTGAATCACGCACGCGTGCCCTTTTCGGTGATGAACGTTACGAGCGTTTTGCATCGGCACTCGACGAGGAGCCGGTAGTGAGCGTGCGCCTCAACAACCGCAAGCCATTTGCAAAACTTGGCGGCGAGCCTGTTCCCTGGGCTCCCGAAGGGTGCTATCTCCCTTCCCGTCCTGCCTTTACAGCCGACCCGCTCTTTCACGCGGGCTGCTACTATGTGCAGGAGGCATCGTCTATGTTCCTGGGAGAGGTGGTGCGCCGGTTTGTAAGCGGGCCTTTGCGCGCGCTTGACCTATGTGCTGCGCCGGGTGGTAAAACCACACACCTGTTGCAGTGCCTGCCTGCGGGCAGCCTGCTCGTTTCGAACGAGCCTATGCCTTTGCGTGCTCAGGTGCTTGCCGAGAATGTAATCAAATGGGGAGCAAGTGCGGCTGTTGTCACCAAGAACGAGCCTGCCGATTTTGCCTCGTTCAAGAATTTTTTCGATTTGGTGGTGGTAGATGCTCCCTGTTCGGGCGAGGGTATGTTCCGCAAGGACTCCTTTGCGGTGGAGCAGTGGAGCGAGGCTGTTGTAAAGCAGTGCACCGTTCGCCAACGCGAGATATTATCCGATATCTGGGGCTGTTTGCGCCCGGGAGGGTTGCTTGTCTATAGTACTTGTACTTTCAATGCAAGCGAGGACGAGGAGTGCGTGCAGTGGATTGTAGATGAACTTGGTGCGGAACCTATGGCTCTGCAAACCGATGCCGCTTGGGGCATAACAGGCTCGCTCACCGATGCCGCCCTGCCGGTATATCGCTTTATCCCCGGCTTTACCCGCGGCGAGGGTTTTTTCCTATCTGTTCTGCGCAAGGAGGGCGATGCTCCCGTTGCACAGCCGCGCCCCGCTAAAATGCAGCCGGTGGCAGCTAAAATGAGAAGCGAGGTGGCAGGTTGGTTAAAAACTCCTGCCGATTTCGACATAGTTATGCAGGGCGACACCATTACTGCCCTGCCGCGTGAACATTCGGCAGCGATAATCGCTTTGCAGCAGAAATTGCGCGTACTGCACGCCGGTGTGCCTCTTGCTGCGGTAAAGAACAATAAGCTGCTGCCGCTGCATCAGTTGGCAATGAGCGAAGCGCTGGAGCGTAACGCTTTCCGTTGCGTAGATGTGGAGCGCGAACAGGCTTTGGCCTACCTGCATCGCGAGGCTCTTGCCTTCCCCGATGCCCCCGCAGGCCATCTGCTTTTGATATACGATGAAGCCCCCATCGGTTTTGTGAAGAATGTGGGTAACAGAGCCAACAACCTCTATCCCGCAGAGTGGAGAATAAGAAAGAATCCAATGGAATTATAATAAATAAAAATAAAATAGCTATGAAAAAATTATTATTGTCACTCTTTTTGGGAGTAGTTGCGCAGCTTGCTTTTGCGCAGATGTTCAACCCCGTTACCATCGAGCAGAAATTCGAGGCCGACGGTGCAAATGGTAAAATAGTGTTTAACGCCACAATAGAGGATGGCTGGCATCTCTATTCTACCAATATTGCCGAGGGCGGCCCTACGGCGGCAACCATCACATTCGAAAAACTCGAAGGTGCCGAGCTTGTGGGTGTTCTCACACCATCCGAGGGGGCCATTGATGTTATGGACCCTGTGTTTGGTATGCAGGTCTCTTATTTTGAGGGCGAAGCCTCATTTACACAGAAGGTTAAATTCACCGGTGGTGCATACACCCTTCAGGGCTATCTGGAGTATGGTGCCTGCAACGATGAAAATTGCACACCTCCCACAGCCTTTGAGTTCAACATCACAGGCACAGCCGAGGTGGCAGCCCCTGCTGCAAAGCCTGCCGCCGTTGTAAAGGAGAAGCCTGCATCGGTGCCTGCGGCCAAAATAGAGCCCTTGCCTGTTGCCAAAGAGGAAAAGCCAGCCGAGGTAATAGAGGCTGCCGAGCTTGTGCCCGCTACAGTGGTTTCGGATAACGGCTTTTCGCAGTTGTGGACACCTGTAATAGATAAGTTGGATGCTTTCCAGAATAGCGGTAGCACAGCTACACGTTCTTTGTGGATTACCTTCCTGCTTGGTTTCGGTGGTGGTTTCCTTGCCCTGCTCACTCCTTGTGTGTGGCCTATCATTCCTATGACCGTGAGCTTCTTCCTCAAACGCTCAAAGAGCCGCAAAAAGGCTATCAGCGAGGCTGTGTTCTACGGTATTTCTATCGTTGTAATCTACCTTATTTTGGGCTTGGCTGTTACAATATTCTTTGGCGCAAGTGCTCTTAATGCTCTTTCGACCAACGCGGTGTTCAATATATTCTTCTGTGCGCTGTTGTTGCTCTTCGGTGCATCGTTCCTCGGTGGCTTTGAGCTCACATTGCCCTCGTCGTGGACAAACAAGGTAGATGAGAAGGCAAGCAACACCACAGGTTTGTTGAGTATTTTCCTTATGGCATTTACTCTCACACTTGTATCGTTCTCTTGCACCGGCCCCATCATCGGTTTCCTGCTTGTTGAGGTATCTACAACAGGCTCACTCTTTGGCCCTGCCGTGGGTATGCTCGGTTTTGCTCTTGCATTGGCATTACCCTTCACGCTGTTTGCTCTCTTCCCCACATTGCTTAAGCAGGCTCCCCGCTCGGGTGGTTGGATGAACACCATCAAGGTGGTTCTCGGTTTTGTGGAGATTGCATTTGCCCTTAAGTTCTTCTCAGTGGCCGACCTTGCATACGGCTGGCGTCTGCTCGACCGCGAAACATTCTTGGCTATCTGGATTGTGCTGTTTGCACTCCTTGGCCTCTATCTGTTGAATATCATACGTTTCCCCCACGACGATGCCGATGAGAAACAGACCTCTGTTCCCAAATTCTTCATCGCGCTCATTTCGTTGGCATTTGCAGTGTATATGATACCCGGATTGTGGGGCGCTCCCTGCAAGGCTATCAGTGCATTTGCTCCTCCTATGTGGACACAGGATTTCAATATGTATGACAACGAGGTACACCCCGCCAGCGACGACTACGAGGAGGGTATGGCTATGGCACGCCGTTTGGGCAAGCCTGCAATGCTCGATTTCACCGGCTATGGCTGCGTGAACTGCCGTAATATGGAGTCATCGGTTTGGACCAACGACCGCGTGGCCGACATCTTGCGCGACGATTATGTGCTCATTTCGCTCTTTGTCGATGACAAGACACCCCTTCCCACACCCATTGAGGTGGAAGAGCAGGGTGTAAAACGCAAACTGCGCACGGTGGGTGATAAGTGGAGCTATCTGCAGCGCTATAAGTTCGGTGCCAATGCGCAGCCCTTCTATGTGCCCGTGGATAACGATGGCAACCCTCTTGCAGGCTCATACTCGTTTGACCTCGATGTAGATTCATACATCAAGTTCTTGAACCAGGGATTGGATAACTATAAGAAATAAGAAACTATATAATTTGCCTTGTTGCAGCATTATGCAGCTAACCTACTATGAACGAAACATCACTTTTAAGGTCTGTGTTAAACCACAGAGTAAAGAAAATTGAGAAGTATGCCACTGAGGCAGAGCAGATTCAGCGCGACGTACTTAAAAGATTGGTGTCTGTGGCAGCAAACACCGAGTGGGGTGTTAAACATAACTATGCATCCTGCACAAGTTATGAGAAATTTGCAGCTGCGGTTGATGTGCAAAACTATGAGACACTCAAAGGCTATATCGACCGTATGCGTCACGGCGAGAAAGATGTGCTGTGGAAGGGGCGCTGCAAGTGGTATGCGAAATCGTCGGGTACCACAAACGACAAGAGCAAATTCATTCCCGTAACCCCCGCAGGCTTGCAGAATGCTCATTACAAGGGTGGTATGGACGTTGTTGCCCTCTACCTGGCCAATAACCCGCAGAGCCGTATGTTCAAGGGGCGTGGTCTTATATTGGGTGGCAGTCACGCCCCCAACTACAACCTGCCCGGCAGCCTTGTGGGCGACCTCAGCGCCATCCTCATAGAAAACTGCAACCCGCTGGTGAATATGGTGCGCGTGCCCGACAAATCCATAGCCCTGCTGAGCGACTTCGAAGAGAAGATGGAGAAGATTGCCCGTGCCACCTGCACCAAGAATGTGACCAATCTTTCGGGTGTTCCCTCCTGGATGATGGCTGTGCTCAAACATATGCTAGAAATCACAGGAAAGAACAGTGTGGAGGAGGTGTGGCCCAATCTCGAGGTATTCTTCCACGGTGGCGTGGCCTTCACACCCTATCGCGAGCAGTACCTGCAGCTCATACGCAAGCCCGATATGAAGTATATGGAAACATATAATGCCAGCGAGGGTTTCTTCGGCATTCAGAACGACCCTGCCGATTCTGCAATGATGCTTATGATAGACTATGATGTGTTCTACGAGTTCATTCCGTTCGAGGATATCGACTCGCCCAACCCCCGCGTGCTTCCATTGTGGGAGGTTGAGGTTGGCAAGAACTATGCAATGCTCATAAGTACATCCTGCGGCTTGTGGCGTTATATGATAGGCGATACCGTGCGCTTTATGAGCAAAGACCCCTATAAAATTGTTATATCAGGGCGCACCAAGCACTTTATAAATGCCTTTGGCGAGGAACTTATAGTGGATAATGCCGAAAAGGGCCTTAAGAAGGCTTGCGAGGAGACCGGTGCACAGGTGTCGGAATATACCGCAGCCCCTGTGTTTATGGATGCCAATGCGCAGTGCCGCCACCAGTGGCTCATAGAGTTCTCCAAAGAGCCCGATTCTCTGGAGCGCTTTGCCGAGATACTCGACACCACACTGCAGCAGATAAACTCCGACTACGAGGCTAAGCGCTACAAGAACATAACCCTGCAACCTCTGGAGATTGTGGTGGCGCGCAAGAACCTCTTCAACGATTGGCTCAAGAGCAAAGGCAAGTTGGGTGGTCAGCACAAGGTCCCCCGCCTGAGCAACAGCCGCCAATATATTGAGGAAATGATGTTGTTTAATGAATAATTTTATGTCGCTTAAAGAGATACTTTTATCATTGCTTGTGGTGGCGCTGTTAGCTGCTTGTGCAAGTATGGGAACACCCGACGGCGGCCCCTTTGACGAGGACCCGCCGGTGTTTGTAAGTGGTGTCCCATCGCTCAATGCAACGGGTGTGACCGATGGCAAGGTGGTTATAAACTTCAACGAGAACATAAGGCTTGAGAATGCTTTTGAGAAGGTGGTTATATCGCCTCCGCAAATTGAGCAGCCGCAAATAAAATACAGCGGTAAGCACATCACGGTGCAGCTGTACGACTCATTGCTGCCAAATACCACGTACTCCATAGATTTCAACGATGCAATTGTGGACAACAACGAGGGCAACCCGCTGGAGAACTTTGCCTATGTCTTTTCCACCGGTGATGCGGTAGATACTCTGGCTGTGTCGGGTACTGTGCTCAATGCCGAGGATCTCGAGCCTATCAAAGGCATTATGGTGGGCCTCCACTCCTCTATGAGCGATACCGCATTTACCAAAAAACCTTTTGATCGTGTGTCGCGCACCGACAGCCGCGGTCGCTTCTCCATCAAGGGGCTTGCTCCGGGCAAGTACCGTGTATATGCTCTGGCCGATGCCAATGGCAACTATTTTTACGACCAAAAGAGCGAGGCAGTGGCATTTATGGATACCGAGGTGTCGCCATCGGCTGTTCGCGCAATGCGTGCCGACACCATTTGGCGCGACAGCATCACGGTAGATACGGTGCGTATGGTGGAATATACACGCAACCTGCCCGATGACATTGTGTTGCGTGCCTTCAAAGAACCCTTCTACACACAGTATCTTGTGAAATATCCACGCGAGGAGCATAGCAATTTCACGCTATATTTTGCTGCGCCCAACAGTGAACTGCCGCGTATCGAAGGGCTTAATTTCAACGCGACGGATGCTTATGTCTTGGAGCCCAATGCCACAATGGATACCTTGCGCTATTGGCTCAAGGATACAACCATATATTACAAGGATACACTGCAAGTAGCAGTAACCTATAATATACTCGACTCTCTGCAACTGCCTGTGCCGCGTACCGACACTCTTTATATAACATCGAAACGCAGCAGAGAGGCCGTCATAAAGGCCGAGGCCGAGAGGTATGAAAAGGCAAAAAAGCGCTTCTTGAAAAAGGTGAGCAAGCTCCCCGATTACGACGAGAATAATCCGCCCGAATATATCCCGCCCACAAAGGTGTTGCCCATCTCCACAACAGCCAACTCGCAGATGGATTTCAATAAGGAGGTGGAGTTCCTCTTCAGCGAGCCTCTTGCAAGCTGCGATGCATCGATGATACATCTTGCATCTGTGGTCGATTCCACCCTCACACCCATTCCTTTCGTGTTTGAGCAGAACAGCAAGAACATACGTGCATACAACCTATATGCCGAGTGGCGCCCGGGCGAAAAATATATGCTCACAATAGACTCAGCTGCCTTCAAGGGATTGTATGGCGGTGTATCTGAACGCTTCGAACAGGAGATGACCTATCGCAAGCTCGACGATTACGCAGTGCTCTATCTCACAATACCTCACACGGGCAACGATGCCGTGGTGCAGCTTGTGCAGGGCGAGAAGATTACTGCTACCACGCGCACCGATGGCGATAAATGTGCCTTCTATTTCATAAAGCCGGGTAAATATTCGTTGCGCCTTTTTATGGACAGAAACGGAAACGGTAAATGGGATACAGGCTCATACGAGGATAAACTGCAACCCGAGGAGGTCTATTACTATCCCCGTATGCTCGACCTGCGTGCTCTTTTTGAATATGAGCAGACCGATTGGGACATAAAGGCTCCGCTTAACACCCAAAAGCCTTTGGAGATAACCAAGCAGAAGCCCGAGAAGGAGAGAAAGAAGATGAACCGCAATGCTACGCGAAAATTCAAGTAAACCAATGAAAAACAGATTATTTTTATTGCTTGTTGTGGTTCTGCTTGCCGTGCCCGCCGCAGCTATCAAGATAAAGGCAAAGCCATCATATAAGGCGGGTGAGACACTGGAGTGTGTATTCTATTTCAACTGGAAATTTGTGTGGGTGAAGGCCGGAGGTGCCAAGCTCATCATACGCGATACCATATATAATGGACAGAAGGCGCAGTATATGTCGCTCCTGAGCAGCACTAACGAGAAGGCCGATGCCTTCTTCAGGATGCGCGACACGCTCACAACGATATATTTGCCAGGCAAGGAGGTGCGTCCTTTGTACTATCGTAAGTTCTCGGAGCAAGGGCGGCGCAAGTATCTGAACGAGGTGCATTACAACTATCTGCCATCGGGCAAGGTGGCTGTGTCGCAGCACTATGCCCGCACCGACCGCACCCCTGTCTATCGCACCGATACCTGTGATGCAGGTGTGTTCGATATGATGAGTATGCTTGCCTATGCCCGTAATTTCGATTTCTCCTCCATCAAACCCGGGCAGCGTATATCCTATCCCATAGCCACAGGGCGCAGGGTAGAGGAGCAGCGCCTCATATACCGTGGCAAGGAGAAGGTAAAGGCCAACGACGGCCTCACATACAACTGCCTTAAGATATCACTTGTGGAGCTCGATGATAAGGACAAGGAGAAAACCATTGTGAATTTCTTTGTCACCGACGACGAGAATCATCTGCCCATATTGCTCGACCTTGCATTGAACTTTGGCACGGCTAAGGCCCGCTTGTCGAAGAAAACAGGGCTTATGTACCCGCTTATACCATCAAGGGAATAGCAATAACATCAAAAAAGGAGCACTTCAGTGAAGTGCTCCTTTTTTGATGTTAATCTATATTAAATGTTTGCTATTCGCATAATGTCGGCAAACACTCCGGCAGCGGTAACGCCCGCACCTGCACCATAGCCCTTTATAATCATAGGGTCCTTGTAGCGCTCGGTATTGAGCATTATTATGTTGTTGCTGCCCTCGAGGTTGTAGAATGGGTGTTTCTCATCCACCTTGCAAAGCGACACCGAGCCTTTGCCGTTCTCGAATTTTGCAATGAAACGCCAATGCATATTCTCGGCTTCAAGCTGCTTGCGCTCCTCCTCGAACTTCTCGTTTAGTTCGGGCAATCTTTGCCAGAAGTTGTCGAGGCTGCCTTCGAACAACTCGTTAGGTATAAACAGGTTGGCTTCAACCTCCTCCTGTTCTATCACATAGCCTGCCTCGCGTGCAAGGATGACCAACTTGCGTATCACATCCTTTCCGCAGAGGTCGATGCGGGGGTCGGGCTCGCTGTACCCGTTCTCCTTGGCAAGGCGCACCGCCTCGCTCATAGGTACATCCTTGCTCAATACGTTGAAAATAAAGTTCAATGTGCCGCTGAGCACAGCCTCTATCTTCAATATCTTGTCGCCGCTGTTTATGAGGTCGTTCATTGTGTTTATCACAGGCAAGCCTGCACCCACATTGGTCTCAAACAGATATTTGATATTGCGCTGGCGTGCAATGTGTTTGAGGTTGCTGTATGTGGCGTAGTCGCTCGATGCGGCAATCTTATTGGCTGCCACCACCGATATGTTATGCGATAGAAGGTCGGCATAGATAGATGCAACCTCGCCGTTGGCGGTGCAATCCACAAACACCGAGTTAAAGATATTCATATCAATTATTTCGTCGCGCAACTTGCATATGCTGCTCTCCTTGCTTGCGGCAAGCGCCTCGCGATAGTTGTCGAGGCAAAGCCCGTCGCGGTCGAAAATGGCGTGACGGCTGTTGGCAATACCCACCACATTGAGCATAAGCCCGTGCTCTTTTTTAAGAGTCTCCTGCTGCGATGCTATCTGCTCTATGAGGCTGCCACCCACGGTACCTATGCCGCAGATGAAGAGGTTGAGTACCTTGTACTCCGACAGGAAGAACGAGTCGTGTATCACATTTAGCGTTTTGCGCAGCTGTTCGGCTTTAACCACAAACGAAATGTTTGTCTCCTGAGCGCCCTGTGCGCAGGCAACCACATTTATACCGTTGCGGCCCAGTGTCTGGAACAGTTTGCCAATTATACCCGGCGTGTGGCGCATATTCTCGCCCACAATGGCCACGGTAGAGAGCTCGCTCTGCGCGGTTACAGCCTCCATAAGGCCCATTGCAATCTCCTTCTTGAACTCCTCGTTGAGTACATCGCAAGCCTTTTGCGCATCTATGTGGCGCAATCCAAGCGAAGTGCTGTTTTCCGACGATGCCTGTGCCACAAAGAACACGCTCACATCGGCATTGGCAAGGGCGCTGAATATTCGCTGGTTCACACCCACAACGCCCACCATACCGAGTCCTTGCACGGTGAGCAGGTCGGTGTCGCTGATGCTTGATATACCTTTTATTATGCGCTCTTTGTCGCCACACTCGGCGCTTATTATTGTGCCGGCTCCCTCGGGGTTGTATGTGTTAAGTACCTTTATGGGGATGTTGGCTTTGAATACGGGGTAGATGGTAGGGGGGTAAACCACCTTTGCACCGAAGTTACATAGCTCGGTGGCCTCCACATAACTCAAACGGTCTATTGTGTATGCTGTGTTTATCACGCGCGGGTCGGCTGTCATAAATCCATCCACATCGGTCCATATCTGTAGCATATTGGCTTTGAGGGCCGCTGCAAGAATGGCCGCAGTGTAGTCCGAGCCTCCACGTCCCAGATTGGTGGTCTCGCCACTATCCTTGTCCGACGATATGAAGCCCGGGGCCACTGTTATGCGGTTATTGTTGACCGAGAAATATTCGTGAATGAGCTTGTCGGTAGCCTCGTCGGCAAGTATGTATTTGTTGTGCTTGGTTTCGGTCTTTATATATTTGCGCGAGTTGAAACGCACGGCACCATCTATGAGTGCGGTGACAATGCGGCTCGACAGCCTCTCGCCGTAGCTCACAATGGTGGCTTCGGTCTTTGGGGTTGTGTTGTTGATGAGCGAAAGGCCCAAATAGATGTTCTGCAGCTGGTTGAGCAGGGTATCTACCTCCTGCAATAGAGCGTTGCGCTTCTGCTCGTCGGTGATAACTGCATATATGAGGTCGTGATGTCTTGCCACAAGCTCCTGAAACTCCTCGTTAAAGGCCTCGTCGCCGGCAACTGCCATTTTCGAAATCTTTATAAGCTTGTCCGTTACACCACCCAGAGCCGATACCACAACAATTACCGGCTCTGTTTTTGCAGCATTCTCTACAATGCTTTTAAGATTAAGAATACTATTTACGGAACCAACAGATGTTCCGCCAAATTTCATTACTTTCATTTTTCTTAGCTTCTAATAAAGAAAACAGCACTCCCTGTGGGCTCTCGTAGCCCTTCCACGGAAAGCTGTTCACCGTGCATTTTGTGCACTCTGTTTCTAATCCTGTGAATATTAGTGCAAAAATATGAACTTTGCACAAATTAGGCAAGCGTTTAACGGCTTTACGTTAGATTTTTACGCAGATATTCACTAATTTCGCAGTGTAAATGGCAAAACATAAGACAAATGGCAAAGGATAAGACGATATTTCTCTGCAACGATTGTGGTTACGAGTCGCCCAAATGGGCAGGCAAGTGCCCTGCCTGCGGGGCTTGGAACAGTTTTGTGGAGAAGGTTGTGCGTGGCGGTGCCCCTTCGCGTGCATCGGCGGCAGTGATGGATAATGTTCCCTCGCGCCCTGTTCTTATAGACGATGTGGACAGCGACGAACTGCCACGTATTGATATGGGTGATGCCGAGCTCAACCGCGTGCTTGGCGGCGGACTTGTTCCCGGTTCTCTGGTTTTGCTTGGCGGTGAACCCGGCATAGGCAAATCCACGCTTGTTTTGCAAACCATATTGGGCTTGCCGCAACGTCGTGTGCTCTATGTGTCGGGCGAGGAGAGCGCGCAACAGATAAAACTGCGTGCCGACCGTATTACCCACACCCGTGGCAATTGCCACATAGTGTGCGAGACCGTGCTCGAAACCATCTTCACGCATATTAAAAACGTGAACCCCGAGCTGTTGGTTATCGACTCCATACAAACGATGTGCACCGAGGCCGTCGATTCCTCGCCGGGCAGTATGGCACAGGTGCGCGAGTGTACCGCGCTTCTGCTCAAATATGCCAAAGAGAATAACGTACCCGTGATTCTCATAGGTCACATAACAAAAGACGGTGCCATTGCCGGTCCCAAAATATTGGAACACATAGTGGATGTTGTTATCCAGTTCGAGGGCGACCAGCACTATCTATACCGCGTTCTGCGCTCCATAAAGAACCGCTTCGGCAGCACGGCCGAGCTTGGTATATACGAAATGCGCCGCGAGGGCTTGCGCCAGGTGAGCAACCCGTCGGAACTGCTGTTGAGTGAAAGACACAAGGGTATGAGCGGCATAGCCATTGCGTCGGCAATAGAGGGTGTGAGCCCCTTCCTCATAGAGGCGCAGGCACTTGTAAGCACGGCTGCATATGGTACCCCGCAGCGCTCTGCCACGGGGTTCGATATACGCCGTATGAATATGTTACTTGCGGTGCTCGAAAAGCGCGTGGGTTTCAAACTCGCGCAAAAGGATGTCTATTTGAACATTGCGGGTGGCCTGCGTGTAAACGACCCTGCCATAGACCTTTCGGTCATAAGTGCCATTCTCTCAAGCAATATGGATGTGGAGATAGAGCCCGCCGTGTGTATGTCGGGTGAGGTAGGCCTCTCGGGCGAGATACGCCCTGTGAACCGTATAGAACAACGCATAGCCGAGGCTGCCAAGCTCGGTTTCAAGCAGATAATTGTTCCAAAATCGAATATAAAGGGGCTCGACCTTTCGCGTTTTGCCATTGAGGTGTCGCCTGTGAGCAAGGTAGAGGAGGCGTTCCGCCTGCTGTTCGGTTAATATAGATAAATTAAGGTGAAATGATACACGAATTTCAGGTACGCGCTTTGCCGCACCAAGCAGTGAATGAACAGGCGTTGAAACGCTTTGTAGCCGATGAAAAGGGGTGGGATATACGCACCATAAATGCCGTGCGCGTGTTGCGCCGCAGTATCGATGCGCGCCAACGTACAATATACATAAATCTTTCGCTGCGCGTTTTCGTGAACGAGCAACCCACCACCGAAGAGTATGTGAGCCGCGAGTATGGCAATGTGGAGGGTTGTACACCCGTTATAGTGGTGGGTGCGGGCCCTGCGGGCCTTTTTGCAGCCCTCAAACTCATTGAAAACGGCCTGCGTCCCATTGTGGTGGAGCGCGGGCGCGATGTGCGCACACGCAAAGTCGATTTGGCAGGTATATCGCGCACCCATAAGGTCAACCCCGAATCGAACTACTGTTTTGGCGAGGGTGGTGCAGGTGCCTATTCCGACGGCAAGCTCTACACGCGCAGCAAAAAGCGCGGCAGCATAGAGGGTGTTTTGAATATCTTCTGCCAACACGGGGCAAGCCCCACAATTCTGGCCGATGCCCACCCTCATATAGGTACCGACAAACTACCCCGCGTGATAGAGAATATGCGCCTCACAATATTGCGTTGTGGCGGTGAGGTCCATTTCGAAACCCGTATGGAGGGGTTGTTGATAAAGAACGGTGCCGTGCAGGGTATTGCTACCAACAGGGGCGACCTCCTTGCGCAAGCCGTTATTCTTGCCACGGGCCATTCGGCCAAGGATGTATATCGCCACTTGCATAGCAATGGCATTGCGCTGGAAAGCAAGGGCTTTGCCGTTGGCGTGCGTTTGGAACACCCTTCGGCACTTATCGACAGCATCCAATATCACAATCCTAAAGGCCGCGGCAAGTATCTGCCCGCTGCCGAGTACAGTTTCACCGCGCAGGCCGACGGCCGTGGCGTTTACAGTTTTTGTATGTGCCCGGGTGGTGTCATCATCCCCTCGGCATCGGCTGAGAAGGAGTTGCTTGTGAACGGAATGTCGCCATCGCACCGCGGTGGCGCGTGGAGCAATTCGGGTATGGTGGTGCAGGTGAACCCCGAAGATGTCCTCCTGCCCGAAATGCAGATAGATGTCGAAGATGTTACTCCCGTTCCCGATGATTCACCCCTGCGTGTGATGAATTTCCAGGAGCGCCTCGAAAGACTATGCTGGACAATGGGTAATTACAAACAGACAGCCCCTGCGCAACGTATGGCCGATTTTGTGCATAACAAACTCAGTTACGACCTGCCCCGCAGCTCCTATGCTCCCGGGCTTATATCCTCGCCTATGCACTTTTGGTTGCCCAAGTTCATATCGTCGCGCCTGCAACGCGGTTTCGAGCAGTTTGGCCGTATGTCGCGCGGTTTCCTCACAAACGAGGCGGTGATGATAGGTGTGGAGACACGCACCTCGTCGCCTGTGCGCATAGTGCGCGATGCCGATAGCCTGCAACACGTTGGTATTGAGGGGCTCTTCCCTTGTGGCGAAGGTGCAGGCTATGCAGGTGGCATAGTGTCGGCTGCTGTCGATGGCGAGCGTTGTGCTCTGTCGGCAGGGGAGTATGTGAATAGGATAAAATGATACTTGCTATTTTACCACAATCTCGTCGGTGAACATAAAGCCGCCCTGCTTGCCGCGTATGGCGCGGTAACGTATGTAGCGTGCTTTTGTCTCTCCTTCCCACCCGTATGATTTGAAACTCAAAGTGTCGTCGCGCACCACGTTGTGGCCTATGGTTGCAAGGGTGTGGAATGTGCTGCTGTCGGCCGATGCCGAAATCTCCACCTCGGCAGGCAGGTAGATGCCGGGTTCGCATAGTTGCATAAAGTCGGCAGCAATGCTCTTTATCTCTTTTTCCTCTTCGAGGTCTATGCACACATCAATACCGCCACGCCCTATGAAGCCTTGCCAACGCTTGTCACTGTTGTTCCAACCGCCGTGTATGCCGTCGGTGAGCGCGCTGTCGCCACCGGCTGTGTAGGTGGGGTAGTAGGGTGAGCCTGTGGCGTATGCCACCCTCTTCCCTTTTGCCAGGTGATTGTTAGGGGCAAGCGACAGCGGACGGTTGCCATATTCGCAGCTCAAGTCAAAAGCGTTGTAACCATTCTTGCGCAACTGCTTCACGGCGTTGAGTGCCCTTGTACGGAACTGCTCGTAGTTGCGTTTATCCTGCGGGCTCCATCCAATCTCGGCTATCGCGAGTATGCGGGGGTATATCATATGCTCGTTCAGCTGCTCTGTGGGTATATATTCGGCCCATACATTGCCCTGAATGCCATATATGAGTGCCGCCTCGTCGGGTGTAAGGCTGTCGGGCACGGGGTTATATGAATATACCTTTTCAATGGGCAGGTAGCCCCCAAATGCCACGGGCTGCGTGTGGGGTGCATCCTGATAGCTGTCTAAGTAGCAGAACTCCCCGGGTGTCATTATGGCCTTGTGTCCTGCGCGCACCGCTTTTATTCCGCCATCGGTGCCGCGCCACGACATTACGGTGGCATTGGGTGCAAGCCCTCCTTCGAGAATCTCGTCCCATCCTATGATACTGCGCCCCTTGCTGTTAACGAAACGCTCCATACGCTCTATAAGATAGCTTTGCAGCTCGTTCACATTGGCAAGCCCCTCTTCCTTCATACGGCTTTTGCATAGCGGGCAGGTGGGCCACGATGCCTTTGCGGCCTCGTCACCGCCTATGTGTATGTATTTGCTTGGGAACAGCTCCATTATCTCCGTGAGCACATTTTCAAGGAATGTATATACCTCCTCATTGCCCACACAAAAGTCGGCCTGCTTGTATGGTTCGTGTGTGCAGGATAGCTGCGGGTAGGCAGTGAGCACCTCCTCGGAGTGTGCCGGCATCTCAATCTCGGGGATTACCGTGATATATCGGTCGGCGGCATATTGCACTATTTCGCGTATATCCTCCTGTGTGTAGTAGCCGCCGTGTGCATCGGGTGCTCCCTCCTCGCGGTACAGCCTGTCGCCATACCACCAATCCTTCCACAGTTCTTGGCTGCGCCACGCGGCAAACTGCGTGAGTCGCGGGTATTGCTTTATCTCCACGCGCCACCCCGCTGCATCGGTCAGATGCATATGCAGGCGGTTCATCTTGTAACGGGCAATGGCATCGATTTGCTTTTTCACATAATCTTTGCCAAAAAAGTGGCGCGACACATCGAGCATAAGCCCGCGATACTCAAATCGTGGTTGGTCTGTAATTGTGCCACAAGGTATGTAATTTGCCGCATTGTATAGTTGTGCTATGGTTTGTACGGCATAAAAGAGGCCTGCGCCGCTTGTGCCCTCGGCTGTTATATGCTTGGGTGTGGTGGTTATGCGGTATCCCTCGGGCGATGTTATGCCTGCAACGCTGTCGCACAGCAGCAGGGTAATGCTCTTGCCCGCATTGTTGTTGGCTGTTATACCCACGTCGGAAAGTGCCTGCAGCAGTCTTATGCTATCCTCCACGGGTGCATTTATCTCTATCTTTATCCCGCCGTCGAATGTGAATTTGCCACTTGCCTTTTCAATGTGCATAGGTGTGGGGAGCACGTTCTCTTCTGTCGCCCGGCTGTTGTCGCCGCACGAAAGCAGCAACAGGGTTGCTGCTGCAAAAATTATCTTTTTTATCATAAGGGCGCTGTTATTTTTTGGCATAATAGCTGAGCCAGTTGTTGAACAGCTTGTGTGCGGTGCCCTGCCAGAAGTTCATTGGCGGCTGCGAAGGGTCGTCGTTCAGGTAGTAGTTTGTGGGTATGTTTATAGGCAGGCCGCGGTGAACATCGCGCTTGTGTTCGCTGTCGAGCGTGTACAGGGCATACTCGGAATGTCCTGTAATGAAGAAATTCCTTGTTCCCCTTTCCTGCATTATATATACGCCCGATTCTTCCGATTCCGATAGCAGTTCGAGCCTCTCCTCGGCAACCACATCCTCGCGCATTATGTTTGTGTGGCGGCTGTGCGGCACATATATTATGTGGTCGAAGTCCTTTACCAGCGGGTGGTTGTGGTTGTTGAGTGTGTGAGCGAACACACCGAACATCTTGCTGGGTAGCAGATACTTCTGTATGCCGAATTTTCTGTATAGTCCGGCCTGTGCGGCCCAGCAGATGAAAAGGGTGGATGTTACATTGCTCTTTGCCCATTCAAAAATCTCGCAAAGTTCGGGCCAGTAGGTAACCTCTTCAAAGGCTATCTTCTCTATGGGTGCACCTGTTATGATGAGCCCGTCGAACTTGCTGCCACGCAGTTCGCTAAATCCCTTGTAGAAACGCTGCATATGTTCGGGTGTGGCGTGCTTGGGAGTGTGGGTGTCCAGTTTCATAAGCACAAGCTCCACCTCCTCCTTGCTGGTCGATAGTACGCGTATGAAATCGGCCTCTGTGGTCTCTTTCATAGGCATAAGGTTGAGCAGAACTATTTTCAAGGTCTTCTCGGTGGTGGTTGTCAGCACCTCTATTTCGCAGCCTTCGTCAATGACGGCTTGCAGCGCAGGTAGTCCTGTCGGTACTTTTATGGGCATAGCTTAATGGTTGTGTATGTGGTAGTTATAAGTTTTTCGTTGTGTGGTTTGTCACCAAATATCGAGGCGATTTTCTTTGGGTACAAAGAGCGGGTCCTTTTCGGTGATGCCGAATGCCGTGTACCAATCGTCGATATGTGGCAGCGTGCCGTTTACACGCCAGCGTGTGAGCGAGTGGGGGTCGGTCTTTGTGAGGTTGCGTATCTCCTCGTCGCGTATGTTGCCTGCCCATACGTTTGAGTATGAGAGGTAGAAACGCTGTTCGGGTGTGAAACCATCCTTTACGGGCAAGGGGTTGTTCTTGGTTGCGTTCTTAAATGCCTGCATAGCAATCTTCAAGCCGCCGTGGTCGGCAATATTCTCGCCCACCGTGAGCTCGCCGTTGGCATTGAGTCCGGGGAGTACCTCAATATTGTTGAAGAAATCTATTATCACTTTGGTGCGCTCGGTAAAGCTCTTTGCATCCTCCTCGCTCCACCAGTTGGCAAAATTGCCCTCTTTGTTGAACTGGCGGCCCTGGTCGTCGAACCCGTGTGTCATTTCGTGCCCTATTACCACGCCAATGGCACCGTAGTTAAAGGCGTCGTCGCCCTTCATATCAAAGAACGGGTATTGCAGAATGGCTGCGGGGAAGCATATTTCGTTTGTCACGGGGCTGTAGTATGCATTCACGGTTTGCGGCGAAATCTGCCACTCGCTCTTGTCAACAGGTTTTTTGAAATTACGTTCAACGTGGTCGTCCCAGTTGAATATGGCAATGTCGCGGCACACCTCGCTGTAGCTCTTTTTTGAGTCTATGGTTAGCTTGCTGTAGTCCTGCCACTTGTCGGGGTATCCTATCTTCACGGTGAATGCATCGAGCTTTTCGTGTGCGGCGGCCTTGGTGCTGTCGCTCATCCAGCTTTGTGCATCGATGCGTTCGCCCAACGCTGTCTGCAGGTTCTTTACAAGTGCCACCATACGCTCTTTGGCTTCGGGTGGGAAGTATTTTGCAACGTACAGCTGGCCGATAATCTCGCTCAACGAACCGTCTGTGGCCGAAAGGGCGCGTTTCCAGCGTGCCTGCTGCGCCTGTCTGCCACTCATAGTGCGGCCATAGAAGTCGAAGGCAAGTTCCCCGATTTCGTCGCTCAATTCATTGGCGGTGGAGCTTATTATGCGCCACTGGATGTATGCAATGATGTCGCTCATTGGTGCGTTGTTTATAATGTCGCTCACCTCGGCAATGGGTGCGGGTTGTGCTACGTTTATCTCCTCGATATCCTTGAGGCCGAGCGGTGCAAAGAAACTGTCCCAGTCTATTGCGGGGAACTGCTCCTTGAGCTCTGCGTAGCTCATAAGGTGGTAGCTGTTGAGCGGGTTACGTCTTTCCACGCGGCTGAGCGACTTGGCTGCAATGCGTGTCTCTATGCTCATTACTGCATTCATATTGGCTGTGGCCTGCTCCTCGCTGAAACCTTGCAGGCGGAACATATTTACCACATACTCCTTGAACTTGTTGCGTATGTTTGTGGTGGCCTCGTCGGTGTCGCTGTAGTAGCTTTTTTCGGGTAGCGACAGCCCTGCTTGTGCCACGGTGAGCAGGTTTTTGTTACTGTCCATAATGTCGCTTCCTATGCCTGTGGCAAAGAAACCGCCTATTCCGCGGCGATAATTCCTGGCCACGAGTGGCAGTATCTCGGCATGGTCGGTTAATGCCGCGGCCTCCTGCAACAGCGGTAATATGGGGCTGTTACCCAGTTCGTTGCGGCGTGTACTGTCCATTGCAAGATTGTACAGGTCGCCCACCTTCTGCCCGTTTGAGCCCGGTGCGTTCTCCTGTGCGGCAATCTCGAGAACAAGTTCTTTCAACTGCTCTCTGCTCTTCTCGCGCAGGGCATCGAACTGCGTGTAGCGTGCATATTCGTCGGTAAGCGGGTTCTTGCGGCTCCACCCGCCTGTGGCATATTCGTAAAAATCGGTTCCCGGGCACTTGGTAGTGTCCATATTGGTAAAATCAATCATCGACTCCATCTTCTTTTCCGTTGTGCAGGCAGCTATGCCCACAAGCATTGCTGCCCAAATAAATATTCTCTTCATTTCCTATATATAAATGATATTTCTCTCTCTCTGGTTTGTCAGCCTATCTCCTCCAACTGCTCCATACTCTTTTCCCATTCGCTCATAGCATCGGCAAGTTGTTTTTTGAGCGATGCGTATTTTGTGAAATTCTGCTCGGTGCTGCCCTCAATAGTGCTCATCAGCTCCTCCATTGCTGCTATGTCGGTCTCAATCTCGTTTACGCGGCGCTCGCTATCTTCAACCATCTTTTCGAGTTTTCTGCGTTGCTTTTGCAACTGCTTTTCGGCCTCGTAGCTCAGACGGTTTTCGTTTGCAGGCTTGGGTGTGTCGGCCACAGGGCTGCTCTTGGCTGTAGTTTGCAGCGCCTCGTTTATGTTAGTGGCATTTTTTGCTGCCAGATAATCGTATATGCCGCCGAGGTGTTCGCGCACCTTGCCATCGCCAAATTCATAAACCTTGGTTACAAGCCCGTCGAGGAATTCGCGGTCGTGGCTCACAAGGATAACCGTGCCGTCGAAGTCGCGTATAGCCTCTTTGAGCACATCTTTCGACTGCATATCGAGGTGGTTGGTGGGCTCGTCGAGTATAAGCAGGTTCATCTGTTGCAGCAGCAGACGTATCATCGCAAGGCGGCTTCTTTCGCCACCCGAAAGCACCTTTACAGGCTTGTCCGAAGCCTCGCCGCCAAACATAAATGCTCCCAATATGTCGCGTATGCGCAATCTTATATCTCCCGTGGCCACGTTGTCTATCGTTTGGAACACGGTGAGTTTTTCGTCGAGCAGTTGCGCCTGGTGTTGGGCAAAGTAGCCCACCTGTACGTTGTGCCCTATCACAATCTCTCCTTTGTAGTCCAACTCCTTGAGTATGCAGCGCACAAGAGTGGTCTTACCCTCGCCATTGCGCCCCACAAAGGCAACCTTCTCGCCACGGTTTATTGTAAAGTTCACGTTGCCGAACACTTTGTGGCTGCCAAAACTCTTTTCCACATCGTTGCATATGACGGGATAGTTGCCGCTACGCGTGGCGGGTGCAAAACGCAACCTTAAACGGCTTGTATCCTCCTCGTCAATCTCAATGGGCACCATCTTCTCGAGCTGCTTTATTCGGCTCTGCACCTGCACGGCCTTCGTAGGTTTGTAGCGGAAACGCTCTATAAACTCCTTAATGTCGGCAATCTCCTTTTGCTGGTTCTCGTAGGCGCGTATCTGCTGTTCGCGGCGCTCCTTGCGAGTCTCCATAAACTTGTCGTACGGCAGTTTGTAGTCGTATATGCGCCCGCACGATATCTCTATGGTGCGGTTTGTCACTGCGTTCAGGAAGGCGCGGTCGTGGCTCACAAGCATCACAGCGTTGCTGCTGCGGGCGAGGAACTGTTCCAACCATTGAATGCTCTCTATGTCGAGGTGGTTGGTGGGCTCGTCGAGCAGCAACACATCGGGGTGCTGTAACAGCAATTTGGCAAGCTCTATACGCATTCTCCAGCCACCGCTGAATTCGCTTGTGGGGCGGGTGAAATCGCTGCGTCTGAATCCCAGGCCCTGCAAAGCCTTTTCAATTTCAGCCTCGTAGTGGCTGCCACCCATCATTGTGTATTGTTCGTTAATGTGGGTATATTCCTCTATCAGTTTTTGGTAATCCTCGCTTTCGTAGTCGGTGCGTGTGGCGAGCCGGTCGTTGAGGTCTGCTATTTGCTCCTCCATTTCGTGTATGTGGGCAAATGCCGTTTCGGCCTCCTCGAATACCGTGCGCCCGTCTGTGTGGTTCATCACCTGGGGCAAGTAGCCTATGGTGCAGCCTCGCGGTTTCGACAGCGCACCCTCGGTAGGTTGCTGCAAGCCCGCTATTATTTTGAGCAAAGTGCTCTTGCCCGCACCGTTCTTTCCTACAAGAGCAATGCGGTCTTTCTTATTTATTATGAAACTGACGTCGTGAAACAGGTTCCTGCCTCCGAAATCAACCCTTATGTTGTCAACCGATAACAAATTTATTTATATTTGCAATGTTTAATAGTGCGAAGTTATACTATTGGCGCGATAAAAACAAGGTTGCACCCCCTAATTTAGGGCTGTAAAAAGGCGGTTTCATAAAAATTTTGCAAAAAAGTTGAAAAAAGTTCCTTAAAAATTTGGAGGGAATAATAAAATGGTTTTATATTTGCAATGATTTCAGAAATGAACTACGAAATAAAACCAAAAAGAGAGAAGATGATAGCACGTTCCGAACTTAAAAAAGAGCTGATAAATGCGGGAATCCGCCCGTCGGTGCAGCGCTTGGCAATTTACGAATATGTAAAGAGCCACCACACACACCCCACAGCCGACGTGGTTTACGATGCACTGCGCGATGTGCTTGGCTCACTCTCGCTCACTACGGTCTATAACACATTGAAACTATTTGTCGATGCAGGCCTTGTGCAGTTGCTCACAATAGACGACACTTTCCGCTGCTTCGATGGCGACACATCGAGCCACGCACACTTTCGTTGTGATTCGTGTGGCAGAATAGTGGATTTGAAGATAAAAAGCGATTTTCTTGCAATGGTCGATGGGCTCGGTGGTTTTGAAATTAAAGAAGCACAGTTATATTTGAAAGGCATTTGCCCCATATGTAAACGAAAAAATTGAGATAATATAAAATAAAGGATAATAACAATTTAAAAATTAAAGGATTATGAAAAAGTTTATTTGTTCAGTATGTGGTTATATTCACGAAGGAGATTCAGCACCCGAGCGTTGCCCAATGTGTAAAGTACCTTCGGAGAGATTCAACGAGCTTGTTGAGAATGGTAAGTTGGAGTTTGTTCAGGAGCACGTTGTAGGTGTGGCAAAAGGTTGCGACAGCGAGATGATTAAAGACCTCAACGACCACTTTATGGGTGAGTGCACCGAGGTGGGTATGTATCTTGCAATGAGCCGCCAGGCCGACCGCGAGGGCTATCCCGAAATTGCCGAAGCATTCAAGCGTTATGCTTGGGAAGAGGCTGAGCACGCTGCAAAATTTGCCGAGCTCCTTGGCGATGTTGTTTGGGATACAAAGACTAACCTCGACAAACGTATGAACGCAGAGTCGGGTGCTTGTGCCGACAAGTTCCGCATTGCAAAACGTGCAAAGGAGCTTAACCTCGATGCTATCCACGATACAGTACACGAGATGGCTAAGGATGAGGCTCGTCACGGCAAGGGCTTCGAGGGCCTCTATCACCGCTACTTTGGAAAGTAATAATAGATTGATAGTAAATTAAAGGAATCAGGGAGAATTTCCGCGGAAATTCTCCCTGATTATATTTTATTTTATATTGGTGGGGAATACATTTTGTGTATATTCCTTTTCCCTATTCGTAAACAATCTCCAATCTGTCGCTTACGTGGAACTCCTTCTTCCAACTATCCCAAGATGTATATACAATATGCAGCCCGCGATAGTAGGCCGATAGTGTGATGCTTTCAAAATCCTCCCATTCGGGCTCGCCATATTCGCTCGATGCTCCGCTTAGTAACAAACAATGTGTTATGTAGTCGAGTTCGTAGAACCCGCCGCCACGGCAGGCTTCGCCCGGTTTAAGCAATTCACAATGCCTGCTAACCATTCCCAAACGCAGCCTTCCCTCCTTGGTTACGATGAATTTCGGTTGTTTCCTATCCAAATCTTTTTATTTGAATTGGGCCATCATTTGCAATGCGGTAACGGCACACTCGTCGCCTTTGTTGCCCAGGCGGCCACCGCTGCGCTCCTGTGCCTGCAACAGGTTGTTTGTGGTTATGAGACCGAATATCACGGGTACATCGTACTCAACATTCAGTTTGGACAACCCTGCGGTAACTCCCTCGCAAATGTAGTCGAAATGCGGGGTGTCGCCTCTTATTACGCAGCCAATGGCTATAACGCTGTCATATCTTCCGCTCTTTACCATTTGCGCCGCTCCGAATATCAGTTCGAAACTGCCGGGCACGCTGCGCAGGTCTATGTCATCCTTGTTCACTCCATTGGCAACAAGAGTCTGCACTGCGCCGTCGCGCAATGCGTATGTTATTTCGTTGTTCCACTCGGCATATACTATGCCCACTTTTCTTCCTTTTCCGTCTGCCACTTTGCTTGCATCGTAGGCAGAGAGATTATGCATTTCTGTAGCCATAAAATTGTTTTATAAAGTAATCTACTGCGTTGTGCGTGTTTTTGTTCTCGGTCATTTAGGCTCAACTAAACTCCCTCGCCCAAAATTCACGCCGGCCTTGTATCTGCACTTTATAAAAGCAATTTTATAGGAGTGCATTAGGTCGTGCTGTTGCCTTAAATTGATTAAAAAAGTAATCTACTGCGTTGTGCGTGTTTTTGTTCTCGGTCATTTAGGCTCAACTAAACTCCCTTGCCCAAAATTCACGCCGGCCTTGTATCTCCTCTTTTTTAATCAATTTTATTTTTAGAGATTCCGGCCTTCTTGCCGCATTATATATTAAAAAAGTAATCTACTGCGTTGTTGCTTGCTTCTCTCGTCGGTCATTTATTACTAAAAAAGCAGCCTACGACTTGTCGCAGGCTGCTTTTTGTATTGGCTCAACCTACATTATTTAACGCGGTTGATGTATTTGTCGATGTCGGTGGCAAAAGACGATGTGCTGTAGTCGTTCTTAATCTGCTCATACAGCTTCAAAGCCTTGCTTGCGTTGCCCTGCTGCTCGTATATGTTGCCTGCCTGCAACAGATAGAAGGGGCTGAGGCTGTTGTTGTCGGCCATTTCGGCAGCCTCTACAAAATATTTGGCAGCGGCATCGGCATCGCCTGTCTGTGCATAGCAGCTGCCAAGTGTACCCATTGCAGCTGGTGCCACAATCTGGTCATCGGCATCGAATGCCTCCAACTCGTCGATAGCCTCTTCGTAACGGCCAAGCTGTGCCAACGCCATACCTGCATATGCGTGTGCAAGGTTGCCCGCAGCCGTGCTGCCATACTCGTCGGCAATCTGCAGGAAACCGAGGTTTACGCCGTCGCCGTCGATGGCCTTCTCAAAATCCTGTGCTGCAAAAAGGCTCTCTGCAATATACATAGCCTCGGCTGCCTCTTTCTCCTGGGGCTCTGCTACGTATGTATTATATGCCATACTGCCAACCATAATTATTACTACGGCTGCTATGGCTGCAATAATGATGTTTTTGTATTTAAGGATTAACGCCTCTGATTTTGACAATACCTCATCTGCTGCGATGGGTGCGTCTGAATGTGTTTTGTTGCTCATAATTATAATGTTTCTTTTGTTATTATCGCGCAAAATATGCGCAAAAATAATCAATTTATGTTTAGCTTAAAAATTATAACTGCTTTTTTTGCAAATTAGTGAGTTAATCTTCTGTTTTTATGCTTATCTTTGAGCATAATATCAATTACGTTGGAAAACAGATGTTAGTTAAAAATATATCCATACTCAACTACAGGAACCTACCCGATGTGAGCATAGCGCTCTCGCCCAAGATTAACTGCTTCATAGGCAGCAACGGTATGGGCAAGACTAATCTGCTCGATGCCATATATTACCTCTCCTTTTGCAAGAGTGCCGTTACGGTGAGTGACAGCTCCAACATCTTGCACGATGCCCCTTTCTTTATGTTGCAGGGGGCCTATTGCAGCGACAGCGGCATTGACGAGGAGGTCTCCTGCGGTCTCAAGCGTGGTGAGAAAAAGCAGTTCAAACGCAACAAAAAGAGCTACGACCGCCTGGCCGACCACATTGGCTCCCTGCCGCTTGTGATGATATCCCCTGCCGACAACGAACTTATTGCAGGTGGCAGCGAGGAGCGCCGCCGCTTTATGGATATGGTAATTTCGCAGTACGACAAGGAGTATCTTAATTCTCTCATACGTTACAACCGCGCCCTTGCGCAGCGCAATGTGCTGTTGCGTGGCGAGCGCGAGCCCGATGCCGAGATGCTCTCGCTTATTGAGGATATGATGGTTGCCGAGGCGGTGAATATATATAACGGGCGTGTGGCTTTTGTAAACGAGCTTGTGCCTATCTTCTCCGAGTTTCACAATGCCATAACGGGTGGCAAGGAGAGTGTGAGCCTTGCTTTCCGCAGCCATATGAACGAGGGTGATTTGTCGGCCCTGTTGCGTGCATCGCGTGCCGATGACCGCCGCGTGGGGCACACCACAAAGGGGTGCCATCGCGACGACCTTGTGATGCAGCTTGGCGGTTATGCTATTAAAAAGGAGGGCTCGCAAGGGCAAAACAAGAGTTTCCTTGTTGCTCTTAAACTGGCTCAGTTCCATTTCCTCCACCGCAAGGGTGGCGAGATGCCATTGCTGCTGCTCGATGATATTTTCGACAAACTCGATTCCCGCCGTGTGGAACAGATTGTGAACCTTGTGTCGGGCGACAAGTTCGGCCAGATTTTCATTACCGATGTCAATCGCGAACACATCGATAATATCCTGGAGCGTATAGAGGGTGAGTATAAACTTTTTGAGGTTGTTGCAGGCGAGGTGCAACAGATAAAGGAGCGATGAAAAGGGGAGAAACCAAGCCTATAGCCGCCCTTGTGCGTGCGATGTTGCGCGAAGAGGGGCTCGAAACACCGCTTAATGAGCATCGTCTTATAAATGCCTGGGGCGAGGTGCTTGGCGGTGCTGTAAATTCATATACCAAGGATTTGTACATACGCAACCAGGTGCTCTATGTAACGCTCACATCGTCGGTTCTGCGGCACGAGCTCTTTATGAACCGCAAGGAACTTGTGCGCAAACTCAATGAGCACGTGCGTGCAGTGGTCATTACCGATATAAATTTCCGTTAATACTCCTGTTTTTGCCATTTAAGTGAACTTATTTACCGCGTAGCGGTTTTCTTTTTAAGAAAAAAGCTAAATTTGCGGTTGGTTAAGAACAAAATCTAAAATTTATATATTATGCAAGGATTTGAAACGAAAGTGAGGCTCGTAGTTCTGAGCTTCTTGCAATTTGCAGTTTGGGGTGCCTACCTCACATCTATGGGCCGCTATCTTGGCGATGCCGGCTTGGGTACATACATCGGTTGGTTCTATGCCGTTCAGGGTATTGTATCTATCTTTATGCCTGCCATCATTGGTATTGTAGCCGACAGGTGGGTGCCTGCGCAGCGTCTGCTTGCCTTCTGCCACGCTATGGCAGCCGTGTTTATGATTCTCACTGGTTATATGGGCCTCTCAAAGGGTGCCGATGTGGCGTTTAACGACCTCTTCTGGTTCTACACAATGAGTGTGGCATTCTATATGCCCACATTGGCATTGTCAAACTCTGTATCGTACACCGTGCTCGACAAGGCCAAACTCGACACCGTAAAGGCCTTCCCTCCCATCCGCGTGTTCGGTACCATCGGTTTCATCGTATCTATGTGGATTGTCGATATCACCGGTTTCCAGGGTAACTATAACCAATTCTTTGCATCGGCAGTGTGGGGCCTGTTGCTTGCCGCATATTGCTTTACATTACCCTCTTGCCCCGTTAACAAGGGTGGTGACAAGAAATCAATTGCTTCGGCGCTTGGCCTCGATGCTTTCAAGCTCTTCGGGCAAAAGCGTATGGCTATATTCTTCATATTCTCGATGCTGCTTGGCGGTGCGTTGCAAATTTCCAACGGCTATGCCAATGGATTTATAAGCGGTTATGGTGCCTTCCCGCAGTATGCCGGAACATTTGCCGTGGAGCACACCAACATCCTTATATCATTGTCGCAGATGTCCGAAACACTCTGCATTCTGCTCATTCCCTTCTTCCTCGGTCGTTTTGGCATAAAGAGGGTTATGTTGCTTGCTATGCTTGCGTGGGTATTGCGCTTTGGCTTCTTTGCCGTGGGCGATCCCGGTATGCCCGGGGTGCTCTTCTTTGTGGCATCTATGATAGTGTATGGTGTGGCATTTGACTTCTTTAATATATCGGGCTCGCTGTTTGTGGATAGAGAGGTGCCCGAAAGCCAGCGTTCAAGTGCGCAGGGCCTCTTTATGCTTATGACCAACGGTCTTGGAGCATCGGTGGGTGTGATTGCAGCACAGGAGGTTGTGAACCACTATACAATGCAGGGTACCAACTTCGAGGGTTGGCCCACGGCGTGGTACATATTTGCCGGCTATGCACTTGTGGTTGCTCTTGTATTTGCTGTGGTGTTCAAAGAGAAAAAACAGGCATAGGAATATATGGTTGAGCTGGTTATTGCCGATATAATGTCGAGAGCGGCCGACAACAGGGCATACGTGCTGCTGTTGCAGGAGCGTAACGGCTTGCGCAAGATTATGGTGGCTCTTGGTATGGCCGAGGCTCAGTCCATCATCTTCTCAATGCAGGGCGCGCATCCGCCGCGCCCGCTCACGCACCAGCTGTTCGGTTCGCTCACTGCTGCATTCGGCATAAAAATGCAATATGCTCTCATAAGCAGTATTGTAGATGGCACCTTTTGTTCTACAATCCTTTTTGAAAAGGATGATGAAGTGCACGAAATAGATGCCCGCACATCAGATGCCATAGCGCTTGCCCTGCGTGCCGGTGTTCCCATACTCATAACCGAGGAGCTGCTCAACCGCACTTGCGTACACGACGAACACAATGGGGCAATATCGATACCCATCCACGCCGTGAACGAGGCTGTGTTGCGCCAAGCGATGGACGAAGCTGTGCGTAACGAAAATTACGAGCTTGCGAAGGCGCTTAAAGAGGAACTCGACTCCCGCCACGCAGCTACTGCCGAGCCCGAAACAGATAACTGACAACCGACAAAATAAAGCACGATATATGGCACTATTCTATGTACCCGACATTGCCGACAGATGGGAACTGTCCGAGGAGGAAGCTGCCCACTGCCTGCGTGTGCTACGCCTTTCTGTGGGCGATGCGCTCGACATCACCGACGGCTGTGGCACGCTCTACAAGGTTGTTATATCTTCAATAGCAGGCAAACATTGCTATGTTGAGGCCCAGGAAACCATTGCTATGCCCAAAAACTGGCGTGGCAACATACACATAGCCATTGCACCCACAAAGAATATGGACCGCATAGAGTGGCTTGCCGAGAAGGCCACCGAGATAGGTATTGATGCCATCACCTTCCTCAACTGCCGTTTCTCGGAACGTAAAGTGGTGAAAACCGAGCGCGTGGAGCGCATAGTTGTTTCGGCAATGAAGCAGTCGCTTAAATATAGCAAACCTGTTGTGGGCGAGATGGTCGATTTCAAGAAGTTCATATCCATTCCCCGCAGCGGTGCCAAATTCATCGCCCACTGCTACGATAGCGAGCGCGTGCTGCTCAAGGATGTTTTGCGCGAGGGCGAGGATGCCACGGTGCTCATAGGTCCCGAAGGCGATTTCAGCCCCGAGGAGGTGGCGCTTGCCGTTGAAGCCGGTTACCGCCCCGTGAGTTTGGGCAGCTCGCGTTTGAGAACCGAAACTGCCGGCCTTGCTGCCTGCCACACATTTATACTGAAGAACGAAATTTAGAGAGTATTACCCCGTATGGCACGCTATTTCATATATCTATCGTACGACGGAGCGGCATACCACGGCAGGCAGGTGCAACCCAACGGTATCACCGTTCAACAACAGCTTGAGGAGGCTCTTTCCACCCTTATGCGCCACCCTGTGCAGGTGGTGGGTGCAGGGCGCACCGATGCCGGCGTGAACGCGGCTCTTATGGTAGCACACGCCGATTTTCCCGCCGAGATAGATGTGCCTCATATGATTTACAAGCTGAACCGCCTGCTTCCGCCCGATATAGCCGTGAGTGATATACGTCGCGTGCGCGACGATGCTCACGCCCGTTTCGATGCTGTGGCGCGCAGATACAATTACAGGGTGATTACGGCAAAATCGCCGTTTGCACGCAGGTATGCCTGCCGTGTGCAGCCCGATATTGATTTTGCGGCGATGAACGAGGCTGCGGCCCTGTTGTTGCAATATACCGATTTCACCTCGTTCAGCAAGCTGCACACCGATGTAAAGACAAACAACTGCAAGGTCACTGCGGCCGCTTGGCATAGGGTGTCGCCCACAGAGTGGGTTTTTGAGATTGAGGCCGACCGCTTTTTGCGTAATATGGTGCGCGCCATTGTGGGCACTCTGCTTATGGTGGGGCGCCACAAACTGTCGCTCGACGGTTTCAGAGCGGTTATAGAGAACAAGGAGCGTAGCGCTGCGGGCGACTCGGCTATGGGCGAGGCCCTCTTCCTTGTCGATGTTAAATATCCAAGCGATATTTTCCTATGATGTGGGCTCTGTTGGCTTTTGTGTCGGCGGCACTGCTTGGATGCTACGATTTTTTCAAGAAGATTTCATTGCGCGACAATTCGGTGGTGGGTGTCCTCTTCCTCAACACGCTCTTTTCGGCCATTCTCTTTCTGCCGTTTATTCTGCTTTCCCGCGCGGGAATCATAACCACCGGCCCTCTGTATGTGCCGCAGGCGGGTGTTGAAACACATCTGTTGCTGCTGCTCAAGGCGGTAATTGTGCTCTCATCGTGGTTGTGCGGTTACATAGGTATAAAGCATCTGCCAATAACTATTGTTTCCCCCATACAATCAACCCGCCCCGTGTTAGTGTTGCTTGGTGCGCTGTTGCTTTTCGGCGAGCAGCTGAACGGCTATCAGTGGGTGGGTGTGCTGCTGGCCATTTTGTCGGTCTTTTTATTAAGCAGGAGTGGCAAGCGCGAGGGCATATCCTTTACCCGCAACCGTTGGGTGGTGTTTGTGGCACTTGCGGCGCTGTTCGGTGCAGTTAGTGCGTTGTACGACAAATTCCTTATGCGCTCCCTGCAACCGGTGCTTGTGCAAAGCTGGTTCAACCTATATCAGTGCATGCTTATGGCGTTGCTGTTGGGTGTGCTCAATGCGTTGTCGCCTGCGCAGCGTGCGAAAAAACTTTCGTGGCGCTGGTCAATCCCTATGATTTCCATTTTCCTGGGTGCTGCCGATTTCTGTTATTTCACGGCATTGGCGCAGGAGAGTGCTCTCATAGCGGTGGTGTCGATGATACGTCGTGGCAGTGTGGTGGTGGCCTTCCTTTTTGGCGCATTGCTGCTGCACGAAAAGAATCTTAAACACAAAGCTGTTGACCTTGCATTGATACTTATTGGATTATTCTTCCTATATTTGGGCTCGAAATGAAAAAACTATATATAATAGCGGCTCTTTTTTTGCTGGCAGCGGTCGATGTGGCCGCCCAGTCTATGCGCGAGGTGTTTGTAAATGCCCCCGACTCGGTGCTGCCTCTGCTCACCCGCATAAACCGCGAAGATTGCATTGACTTCCTCGATGCCGGTATGCGTGCTTCTGTAACCAACCGCCTCGATGGCAAGAGCGAACTTTTGTCGTTGACCGATAACTTCATAGAGTTGCGCAGCAGCGAGTGCTCCACCGTGCAGATGCGCCTGCTGCCACTTGCGGGCGATACCGTGGTTGCTGTGGTAAAGAGTGTTTGCGCCGAGGCCTGCGACAGCCGCATATCGTTCTATAAAAGCAATTGGGAGCCTTGTGCGGTGTCGTTTGTGCGCCCGCCGATAGCCGATTTCTTTCAGTCGCCCGACTCGGCAGCACGTTATATGCCCAAGTGTGATATCTATCTTGTGAAACTCACCTTGTCACCCACCGACGAAACGGTTGTGGCAGAATATACTATGCCTCAATATATGAACGCAGAGGATAGGGCTGTGGTTGCTCCTTGTCTGCGCCCGCTTGTCTATCGTTGGAAGGGCGGCACCTTTGTGCGTGAATAGCTATTTGCAAGCCGGTTCAATTTTGTACTCCTTTACAGCCCCTTTGTTGTGCCGTTTGAAAAGGGTGCGGGTATCCTCTATGAATTGCTGCATTTTTCTGCGCCCTGTAGCGCTGTGTACCAGGGTTGTGTCGGCCGGCAGGATGGTGAAATTATTGTAGCCGTCTCTTTCGGGGCGCGCCACCCAGGTGAGGGCATATTCCAATGAGCCAAGCCAGCATATGTCATAAATCTTAACCAACCCCATACGCACCAGCAGGCCGCCGTCGCGCCCGCGTGCATACATCCCCGATATAAGATTTCCCAACGAGTAGGTTACTGCACTGCGTTTGGCTGTGAGCGAGTCGCTGCGCATCTCCATTGGCTGTACAACGTGCGGGTGGTTGCCCATAATGTGGTCCACACCCTGTTCCAACAGCCAATCGGTAAGCTCCTTTATGTGGCGTGGCGGTGTGCTCACATATTCGTCGCCCCAGTGCATACAGGCTATAATGGCATCGGGTTTCATCAGCTTTGCATCTGCTACGTCCTTTGCTATCTGCTCTTTGTCTATGAAGTTTACTATCAATGGTGCGGGCACGGGTATTCCGTTTGTGCCGTATGTGTAGTTGAGCAGGGCTATCTTCACTCCTTTTCTTTCAATGAGCAGTGGGTAGCGTTCCTTGCGGTCGGCACTGTCGCGGTACACACCGCAGTGTGCTATCCCCAAAGAGTCCATCATATCCATTGTGTGCAATGCGCCGCGGCCTCCTCTGTCGAGGCAATGGTTGTTTGCAAAGAGCAGTACATCGAACCCTGCGCCCTTTGCGGCATATATGAAACTGTCGGGGGCGCAGAATGAGGGGTAGCCGGCATATCTTTTATTGCCTATGGTGGTTTCAAGGTTGGCAATGGCAAGATGGGCGCTGCTCACCTCGTTCCTTATATAATTAAAGCAGGGGGAGTAGCTGTACAGCCCTTCGGGGGTGTGTGCAGCGTTCAACTGGCTTTGGTGCTGCATAAGGTCGCCGGCAAATAGAATTTCTATGCGCGTAATAGGGTTGATGATATTCTGCGCCGCCACTATTGCAGCGGTGCAGAATATCATCAGCAATATATTTTTCCTAATGTTCAAACTGTAAATCAGTAAATTTGGTGTGTGGCGGCCAGCAGTGTGTTTTTCATAAGCGACACTATTGTCATAGGCCCTACACCGCCCGGAACGGGTGTGATAAACGAACATTTGGGTGCCACGTTCTCGAAATCGACATCGCCGCACAGGCGGAATCCCTGTTTACGGGTAGCATTGGGCACACGTGTGGTACCCACATCTATGATTACAGCCCCCTCTTTAACCATATCGGCCTTTACAAAGTGCGGTTGTCCCAGGGCGGCTATTATGATATCGGCATTACGGCACTCACCGGCAATATCCTGTGTGTGGCTGTGGCACACGGTGACAGTGGCATCGCCGGGTATCTGCTTCTGCATCATAAGGCTTGCCATAGGCTTGCCCACAATGTTGCTGCGCCCAAGCACCACACACTTTTTACCCTTTGTCTCTATGTTGTAGCGGCGTAGCAGCTCCATTATGCCGTTAGGTGTTGCCGACAGGAAGCAGGGCAGCCCTATGGCCAGGCGGCCCGCATTCACGGGGTGGAACCCGTCGACATCCTTGCGGTAGTCTATGGCCTCGGTTATCTTCTGCTCGTCGATGTGTTTTGGCAGGGGTAGTTGCACTATGAAACCGTCGATGTCGCTGTCGTTGTTCAGCTCATCGACCTTTGCAAGCAACTGCTCCTCGGTAATGTCATCCTCATAGCGTATGAGGGTTGATGTGAAACCACACTCCTCGCAGGCGCGCACCTTGTTGGCAACGTATGTTTCGCTGCCGCCGTCGTGCCCCACAAGTATTGCTGCCAAATGGGGGCGTTTGCCACCCTGTGCAATTATCTTCTCTACCTCTGCGGCTATCTCCTTTTTTATGGTTGCCGCAATTGCTTTGCCGTCTATGAGTTCCATATTATAGATTTACTGTTTTTACATTTTGAAACGCGACATAAGGTTGCCCATCTTGTTGCCGGCAACGTTTTTCATCACCTTGCGTATCTGCTCAAACTGTTTCATAAGGCGGTTCACCTCCTGAATGTTTGTGCCGCTGCCTCGGGCAATACGTTCGCGGCGCGATGCGTTTATCATATCGGGGTTGGCGCGCTCTTTAGGTGTCATAGAACGTATGATTGCCTCCACGCTCTTGAAGGCGTTGTCGTCTATGTCCAAATCCTTTATGGCCTTGCCCACGCCGGGAATCATACCCATAAGCTCCTTTATGTTGCCCATCTTCTTTATCTGCTCAATCTGCCCCAGGAAATCGTTGAAATCGAACTGGTTGCGTGCGAGCTTGCGTTGCAGTTTCTTGGCCTCCTCCTCGTCGAACTGCTCTTGTGCGCGCTCCACGAGTGAAACAACGTCGCCCATACCGAGTATGCGGTCGGCCATACGGTTGGGGTGGAACTGGTCGATGGCCTCCATCTTCTCGCCTGTACCGATAAACTTGATGGGCTTGTCGACAACGGTGCGGATAGAGAGCGCAGCACCGCCGCGTGTGTCGCCGTCGAGCTTGGTGAGAATGACACCAGTGAAGTCCAGGCGGTCGTTGAACTCCTTGGCGGTGTTCACGGCATCCTGTCCGGTCATAGAATCCACCACAAAGAGTGTTTCGGTGGGGTTCACAGCCTCTTTTATGGCAGCTATCTCCTGCATCATAGCCTCGTCAATGGCCAAGCGGCCGGCGGTATCTATGATTACCAGGTTGTATCCCTTGTGCTTGGCCTCCTTTATGGCGTTGAGAGCTATCTCCACCGGGTTCTTGTTCTCGGGCTCGCTATATACGGGTACCTCTATCTGCTCGCCTAATACCTTTAGCTGGTCGATGGCAGCGGGGCGATACACGTCGCAGGCAACCAGCAGAGGGTTGCGGTTTTTCTTTTTCTTCAGGAAATTGGCCAGCTTTGACGAGAAGGTGGTTTTACCCGAACCCTGCAAACCCGACATAAGAATGACAGCAGGGTGTCCTTCGTAGTTTATATCGGCAGTCTGCCCGCCCATAAGGGTGGTGAGCTCGTCGTGTACAATCTTTATCATCAATTGGCTGGGACGAATGGATGTGAGCACATTCTGGCCAATGGCCTTGTTCTTCACCGTGTCGGTGAAGGTCTTGGCCACCTTGTAGTTTACGTCGGCATCGAGTAGTGCCTTGCGCACATCCTTCAGCGTTTCGGCCACGTTTACCTCGGTAATGCGGCCCTCTCCTTTCAGTATCTTAAATGAGCGTTCAAGGCGCTCGCTTAGGTTCTCAAACATTCTGTTTACGCTTTTTTATGTTGTTATTATTCTATTTCTCTATGCTTATTATGCTGCCCGTTGCTTTGTCGAACAGCACCTTTGTTGTGGCGTTCTTGTTGAAGAGCGCCTTTGCGAGTATCTCTGTTGTTCCAAGCTGTGCTATGGGCACCTCGTCGTCGTAGAGCACCTTGCCGCTTGTGTATATCTTCAAGGCTGCTTTGCCGGGAACATTATAGCACACGCCCTCTCTCTTTATCTCTTTTTTCTTTGTCTCTTCGGGAGCGGGAACATACACGCTGTGCAGGTTGCGAAAATCGTAGTACACGGGTGCTCCTGCCAGGTTGGCGTTATCCACAAGCCCCAGTTTGCGCGAGAAACGGAACATCACCGCCTTGGTGGTGTCGCTCTGTGCATTTGGGGTGAAACGTACCGTCTGGCTCACGCGCACGGTGTCGGTCACTCCTATAAACAACTCCAACAGGGCTTTTTCCTGCTTGTCCAGTTCGTCGAGCACAAGCTGCATTGCCACGCCGTCTTTGGGCATATTGTCGGCCTGTCCGCGGGTGATGGATATCTTGCTCTCGCGTATGGCGTATATCTCTTTTGCAACCAGTTCGGCCATTTTGGCGGTGGAGCTGGCTTGCAGAATCTCTTCGGTCATATACTGGCGGGCATCGGTTCTTTCTGTGCCAAAATGTTTTTTAGCTCTTTTCTCTAATGCCAGGGCGGGCTCTCGGTTTATGCTCTCTATGATGCCGTCGTCGGTAAGGTGTACATTGCTTGCCGAGCTGTTGTTCAGCTTTATGGTGTACATCTTGTCTGCATCGGGCTTACCGGCCAGCTGCACATCCACGTTCTCTATCTCCCAATATCTCTCCTCGCTCGATATTACATTGCTTATGCGCAGATAGCGGTCGGCATATCGGTGGAACTCACCGGGCTTGCTTGTGATGCACAGCGCATCTACCGTTATGTTTACGGTGGTGGCGGGCAGGTAATAGGTGACTCCCTCGGCTGTACCCGATAGGAAGGAACTTACATCTGTCTGTGCCACGGCGGGCACGGCTATCAATGACAAAAGCGCAAGAAATATCTTTTTCATATATCTCTGTTTTATGAGGAAACGGCCTTGCTGTATGGTGGTGCAAGGGCACAATTCTTCTAATTTGGTGCGAAGATAGTAAATTGTTTTGAATTAAATTATAAAATATAAGTTTACTTGTGCTTTGGCAGCTCCTCTTTTGCGTTTTATTAACCTACAGGCGAAAAAATGTAAGAAATTCGGGCTCTATTCTATAATTTTTCAGAAGATTATACTATTTTTGTAGAATCTTTACTAATGTGCAATAATAAGTGCTGTAATTATGTCACGGATTAAAATTCACGATAAGGAATTTGAGGTATCGATTCCAAGAGAGGAGATTCTGAAGGAGGTAAAACGTGTGGCCGATGAGATAAACCGCGACTATGCGGGCAAATGTCCTATTCTGCTGGGTGTTCTCAACGGCTGTTTTATGTTTGCTGCCGACCTTATGAAAAACCTCAATATCGAGTGCGAGATTTCGTTTGTGAAGCTCTCTTCATATCAGGGAACAACCACCACGGGCGTTATTCGCGAGGTACTTGGTCTCGCTGAGTCCATTGCCGGTCGCGATGTGATAGTTGTAGAGGATATTGTAGATACAGGCTACACTATGCAGCGTATGATAGAGTCGCTTGGAACGCGCGAGCCCGCATCGGTGCAGATAGCATCACTTTTCCTTAAACCCGCGCGCCTGAAGGTACCCGTGGATGTGAAGTATAGCGCATTTACCATACCCGATAGGTTTATTGTGGGTTATGGTCTCGATTACGATGGCTTGGGCCGCAATCTGCCCGATGTTTACGATGTTGTAGAAGAATAAAATAAATTAGGATATGCTTAATATTGTGATATTTGGTGCTCCCGGCAGCGGAAAGGGCACACAGAGCGAGAGAATAGTTGAAAAGTATGGCTTGGACCACATATCTACAGGCGACGTGTTGCGTGGCGAGATAAAAGCTGGCACCGAGCTTGGTAAAAAGGCACAGGCACTCATAGATAACGGGCAACTTATTCCCGACGAACTTATGGTGAGCATATTGGCCGCAAAGCTCGATGGTTTTACACAGAGCAAGGGTGTGATTTTCGATGGTTTCCCCCGTACCATAGCTCAGGCCGAGGCTTTGAAGGTGATGCTTGCCGAGCGTGGACAGGAGGTTACTGCAATGATAGAACTCGATGTTCCCGAGGAGGAGTTGATGACACGCCTTCTGTTGCGTGGTCAGGCAAGTGGCCGTGCCGACGACAACGAGGAGACCATTAAAAAGCGCCTGGTGGTATATCACGACCAGACAGCTCCTTTGAAAGACTGGTACAAGGCCGATGGTAAGCACTGCTACATCAACGGTCTTGGCGAGCTCGACCGCATATTTGCCGACATAGTGGCGGCTATCGATGCAAGAATTTAATTGACATTTATATAACAAGGGGGTGGCACGGGTTTGCTGCGCCCCTTTGTTTTGTATTACCCCATAGTGGTGCGGATGTAAACAAAACCGTGCCCGAAACTATTTTTTATATAAGAAACTCACCTGTAAAAGGTATAGAGTATGGCTGAATCGAATTTTATAGATTATGTAAAGATTGTGTGTCGTTCGGGCCGTGGAGGCCGTGGTATGGCGCACCTGCATCGTGCAAAGTATATTCCCAACGGTGGCCCCGATGGAGGAGATGGCGGCAAAGGCGGCGACATCATTCTGCGTGGCAACCGCAACTATTGGACATTGCTGCATCTTAAATATCAGCGCCACGTATTTGCCGGTAACGGGCAGAATGGCGGTATAAACAAGAGTACAGGCGCCGATGGCGAGAGCAAGATTATAGATGTGCCTTGTGGTACCGTGGCCTATAATGCCGAAACAGGCGAGTTTCTGTGTGACGTAATGGAGGATGGTCAGCTGGTTACTCTTCTCAAGGGCGGTCGTGGAGGTCTTGGCAATGTGCATTTTGCCACCCCCACACGTCAGGCACCGCGCTTTGCGCAGCCCGGTGAACCAATGCGCGAAATGACCGTTACGCTTGAACTTAAACTGCTTGCCGACGTGGGCCTTGTGGGCTTCCCCAATGCGGGAAAATCAACTCTGTTGTCCTCGGTGTCGGCAGCAAAGCCCAAGATTGCCAACTACCCCTTTACCACACTGGAGCCTAACCTGGGTATTGTCTCATATCGCGATAACAAGTCGTTTGTTATGGCCGATATCCCCGGCATCATCGAGGGTGCAAGCCAGGGTAGGGGGTTGGGCCTTCGTTTCTTGCGCCACATAGAGCGCAACTCCCTGCTGCTGTTTATGGTGCCTGCCGATACCGACGATATTAAGAGGGAGTACGAGGTGTTGCTCAACGAGCTTGCCACCTTCAACCCCGAGATGCTCGACAAGCAACGTGTGCTGGCTGTTACAAAGTGCGACCTCATAGACGATGAGCTAAAGGAGTTGCTCACCCCCTCGTTGCCCGATGGCGTTCCCACGGTGTTTATATCGGCTGCCACAGGCGAGGGTATGCCACAACTGAAGGATGTGCTTTGGGAAGCGCTTAACAGCGAAGAGAACCGTATGGCTGCCGTCAAACGCGATGAGCTTGTTCACCGCGACTACGATGCAAGTATGCTTGCAAATGACTTTGCCGACTGGGAGAGCGATTTTGAGGATGACGATGCGGCAGACGATGACGACCTCAACTACGAGGAGTTTGATTTTGACGAAGAATAAAAGAGGGTGGCTAAAACCCTATTTTTGAACAAGCAATCCCGCCGGGATTGCTTGTTTTGTAAAATGACTTTTCAGTTGTATTCTTTCGGTATGGGTTTATATAACGATGTCTCGCTAATAATAGACAAAAACAGCCGCGTTTCGCAACGCAGCTGTTTAGGGATACCGAACGCTTTCGGTGTCTTTAACTATTTAACTTAATATTAACTCATCTTGCGATAAGTTATCTTGTAGCCTTTTGTTTTTACAGGGGCGTAGGCACGTGAACTGCCTCGTTTTGGGCAGCTATGCAACCTTCTGTGTGTTGCGATGAACAGCAAACCACGCCTCTTGATGAGGGGCTGTGTACCGTGTTTTGGGCAGACACGCGGGTCTGCCCCTACGGTTTACACGCCTCGGTCAATTTGTGATTCCTGTGTTTGCCCCATTGATAGCACTCGCTTACCGCGCCCCGCGTGGCACAAACTACGTCTGTGCTGCACGCGACTATTCGCTGCTCGTGCTATCTATAGGTCAATTTGTGTTACTTTGCCCAGAGGTTGCCCCACTCGCCACGGTGGGTGTTACCGAGCTGAACGCCTAGGTCCTTGGTGTTTACTGTTTTGTCGCCAAATGTTTGCATAGACGCTGCAATCATAGCATCGGTCATTACGCTTACCTCACTTGTGAGGGGTGATACATATGTCTTTTTCATATCGTTTAATAATTTTAGTTTTATTCTTGTTTTTGGATTTCTACCCTTGCCTCGCTTTGTCTTTTCGACAAAGCGAAGCGAAGGAGAAATCTGTTATTGTCTGTTCACTTTAGCTCGTTAATTACTTAACCACCTTGCGGCCGTTTACAATGTAGATACCGGGAGCTGTGATAGCCTTAACGCGGCGACCTGTGATGTCGTAGATAGCGCCATCCTGTGCGCCCTCTGCTACTACACCCTCGATGCCTGTTGTACCGGCCCA
>JAFVSR010000073.1 GCA_017503645.1 Bacteroidaceae bacterium
ATTCCCAAAAACACTGACGCTCGTTTTCCTAAAAGCTTTAATGCGCACTAATGAATACGCAGGGCGCAGTTCTCACAAGCATAGGTAATTCTAAAAACAAAACCGGCACCGTAAGTGAAACAGCGTAGAGCCCTGCCGTGTGCAGGCCATTGTGCGAAGAAAGCTCGTGCAAACGAGTGCAGAGGATAAATTTTATATATACTATGCCGAGTGCAGCCGAGGCAATAGGGTTCATCGCGTGGCCGCCTGTTGTAGGGGCATTAAACTGCTCCTCATTAGGAGGAGCCGGCTTGCGTTTTAGATATCTCACATACGTTCGATATGACAATATCACCCCTGCAGGTGCTCCCTACATCAGTTTCTCGATATCGGCGTTAATGTCGCAGTTGTGCTCAAAATCCCATAGCGCAATGCTGCGTATCTTGTAATAATAATACCAGTAATTCTGCAACTCGTACAGGTGGTTGCGGCGCGTTTGGTCTTTGCTTATCTGTGCATCGTTCAGGTCGAGCGTGCTTATTTTCCCAATCATAAAGGTCTCCATATTGGTGTAGTATCGCCTGCCGGCAATCTCGTCGGCCTCGCGTGCTATTTCCAATTTTCTTTGCTGCTTGTTGAACTGCTCCACCAGAATGAAAAGGTTGCTGTGGAAGTTGCGCATCTCCTGCTTTATGCGGTTGAGCGTTACCTCGCGGTTGCTCTCGGCCACCTTCACCTTGCCACGTCGTTTGCCCCAGTCGAGTATGGGTATGCTTATTCCCACATTCACAATCTGGTTGTCGAGCAAGTTGTCATATGCCGCAGGAATGTTGCTGTGGGTGCCACTGTAGCCTATTTGTGCCGTGAGGTTTATGTCGCGCAGTGCGCTCTTTGCGTTTGCCACGTTATAGTCGGCCTGCAAGCGGCGGCGTTCAATGTTCTTGACAAGCGCGTTGTTGGCAAGGGCCTTTTCGAGCACCTCGTCGTATTGCAGCTTGTTACTTGTGAGCCTTTGAGGCAGTTGCAAGGATATTTTTACGCAGTCGTCTATGTTAAGGAAGGTATGCAGGTTGAAATCGGCCGTTTTCAGGTTGCTCTCGTAGCTTGCAAGGTCGGCCTCGGCATTCAGCACATTCAGGCGCATCTGCAGCAAATCGTTTTCGCTTATTTTGCCCATCTTGCGCTTGGTTATAGCCACCTCGTATAGTTTTTGCGCGTTGGCAAGGTTTTGCTTTGCAATGTTCACGTTCTCCGTGGCTATGAGCAGCCCAAAGAAGTAGCTTATGCAGCTCATAGTAATCTCCTCGGTTTCGGTGAGGAAATTGGCCTTTGCCTCGGCATAGCGCACGGGTTCTATGCGGCGGTTCCATTTCAGATGGTTCACACCGAACAGTGGTTGGTTGAGTGTGAGCGACACGGGGGTTATCATATAGCGTTTGTTGCCACTGCCGCTCAACGTATTCAGGTAGTTGAGCGAGCTGTTGAGTGATATGCTGCCGCCTGTGAACCATAGGTTCTGCTGCACGCTTATGCGCCCGTTGCCCTCGAGGTAGTTGTTGCGCACAAACGTGTAGGTGCCGTCGCTGTTCTGATAACTGCTGTAGCTGCGGCTCAGGTATGGCGTTGTGCCGCTTATCTTCACCTCGGGCAGAAGGTTGGCTTTGTAACTGCGATATTCCCAGTAGGCGGCACGCAGTTCGTCGAGCGCAACGGCTGCATCGAGGCTGCGGGTGCGTGCCATAACTATGGCATCGTCGAGCGTGAGGCGCAGCGTGTCGCTTGCCGCGCCGGCGTGCGCTATGGTTGCAAGAAGCAATATTATAAGTGGTAACCTTTTCATCGTGGCAAATAATTAAAAACACCGGCGGGTTTATATACCGGCCCACCGGTGTTTGCGTTATGAGAAATATTATTCAACCTGTCGGCCGTCAAAGAAACGTATTGTGCGCGAGGTCTGCTTCGCCTGCTCCTCGTTGTGAGTAACCATCACTATGGTGCGCCCGTCTTCCTTGTTCAGTGTGTGCAGAATATCCATAATTTCTGCTCCCATCTTTGAGTCGAGGTTACCTGTGGGCTCGTCGGCAAGAATAATCTCGGGGTTGCCTATGATGGCACGGGCTATGGCCACGCGCTGGCACTGGCCACCCGATAGCTGCGACGGCATATGATACATACGGTGGCTAAGCCCCACACGCTCGAGCATCTCCTTGGCAAGCCTGCGGCGTTCGCTGCGCTTGACACCGCGGTAGAGCAGTGGCAGTTCAACGTTGTCTATCACATTGAGCGAGTTTATAAGGTGGAAACTCTGGAACACGAATCCAAGTGTGCGGTTACGGAAGTCGGCCATCTCCTTGTCCTTCATTCCCGTGGTGTCGCACCCTGCAATCTCCACCGTTCCGGCTGTGGGCTCGTCGAGCAGCCCTATTATGTTAAGCAGTGTGGATTTTCCACAACCCGAAGGGCCCATAATGCTTACGAACTCTCCCTTTTTTACCTCGATGTTTACATTCTCCAGAGCTTGTGTCTCAATGGTGTCTGTACGATAAATTTTGTTGATTCCTGTAAGTTTAATCATAATGTTTATATTTTATTGGTTTCTTAATCTTTGAGTGCATCGGCAGGGTGCTGCTCTATAACCTTGTTCACCGCAATGTATGTTCCAATGAGTGCGGTGGAGAGTATTATTATGTAGTTACACCCTGTGTGCATAATGAAATGGGGAATCTTTTCCAAGTAAAAACTTATGATATATCCCATTTCAAACGCCTTGTTGTAGTACAACGACTCTTTGGCTGTCTCAACGAGGAACGGTGCCACCACAATGTAGGCAAGCGTTACGAGTATGGCGGCCTCGGCAAGGAACTGCGCAATAACCCTTTTGCGGCTTGCTCCCACGCTGCGCATAAGGCCCACCTCGCTGCGACGGGCGTTTGCCCTTATCCAAAAGCAACCTACCATACCAAGGAACACGCAGCCCAGTGCAAAGAGCGACAGCGCAATGTTCATCTTCATATCCCCCTCGCCACCGGTCATTTTCATAAGCTCATTTTGTATATCGCTCACCTTTTTTATTCCGTGGCAACGGAAATAACCATAGCGCAGGGTGGGGGCAATCTCCTCGTTAAAGCGTTTCTCAAATGCAGCGCGATTAACCCCCTCCTTAAGTCTTATGACCAAGTG
>JAFVSR010000074.1 GCA_017503645.1 Bacteroidaceae bacterium
AAAAACATCAGCTACGTTTTCCGTTAAGAAAGCGACCATATGCGCAGAGTTCTTTGGTACTTTCTATCGGCATAGAAAGTACATAAAAAATATAACCAAATTGAGAGAATGCCAGATAATCAGCACCGAAAACTTTACAGCAAGACATATTACTCACGGCAAGCAAACGTGCATTATGCCGAGTGCAGCCGAGCTTCCACTCGTTGCGTGTGCAAGCAGGCTTGCTCCCACTCGCTGGCACGAATTTTGCTCCTTTTGTCGGTACAAAAGGAGAGAAAGAAATAGAGTTAATGAGAGAATTGCCAATAATCAGCACCGAGAACTTTATACCAAGCCCCATATTTTACAGCAAAACCACCAAAAAACAGCATCTTAACAATTGCAAGCAAACACAACTTGTTTTCTTTGCAGTTTTATATTATCTTCGCACCATTATATATAACAAGACAATAATATAATTATATGAAGAAGATAGTAGCACTCATACTGCTGGCAATGGTATCGGTTACAGCCGTGCAGGCACAGTTGTTCAAGAAGAGAGAGAAAACCGTGAAGCAAGAATACAACGCAGGCACCGTGCCCGTTGTAAACAACAAAGTGACCTTTGAGCAGGTGATTCCCGCCCCCGGCCTCACCGCAGCACAGGTGGAGAGCAAGGTAAAGGAGTGGCTGTCGGCCCGTTTTGTAAAGCCCACGGTTATAGCCTTCAAGGAGTATGACCGCGAGAAACCCGGCACCATAGTTGCAAAGGCCGAGGAGTACATAGTGTTCCGCAAAACATTCTTTGTGCTCAACCGCAGCCGCATATACTACTTCCTCACCATCACCTGTGCCGACGGCAGCTGCACGCTCAATATGTCGCGCATCACCTACTGGTGGGACGATGAAGCCGACGATGGCGGCCTCAAGACAACAGCCGAGGAGTGCATCACCGACAAGGTAGCCATAAAGAAAGACGGCAGCCTGCACCGCTTCTACGGCAAGTTCCGCACCAAGACCATCGACCTCTTCAACACCCTTGCCGAAGGCCTCACACAACAGCTAAACTCCAAATAACGTGGACACGATATACAAGATAAGATACGTACTGAACGTGCTGTTCCTCATAGGCGCAGCAGTCACTTTCATTTTATACTTTGCAGCCGCAGGCTCGCCGGCCTTTCTCTATGTGGGCACAGCCGCCATCTCCTGCAAAATGATAGAATTCATCCTACGTTTTATGTTCTAAACAGAGATATTTGAAATGAGCAAACAGAACATACTGAATATTCTCGTTGCCGCAATGCTCATTGCAGCAGGCACGTTGCAAGCCACGGCACAGTCGCAGGGAGGCTTTGGCAGCGGCGAGATATTCAACCCCTTTCACAAAGCCCCCAAGGACAGCACCAAGCACAACCTGAAGGTACCCACCGAAATACACCAATGGCACATAGACGAGGCACTGGGCACCGTGATACCCGTGAATGCCGACACCCTGCAATATATGTACCAGAACTGGGCGCAGACCGAAGGCCCCAATGGCGAATACAACATACTGGGCAATATGGGCTCGCCGCGTGAGTCGCGCATCTTCTTCAACCGCCCCACAAACACCACATTCGATTTCCTTGCCCCCTACGACTACTTTGTAACCCGCCCGGGCGAGCTCTTTTTCACCGACACCAAGTCGCCCTACACCAACCTCACCTACCACACATCGGGCGACAAGGTAGATGGCGACGACCGCTTCCGCGCCTACTTTGCAAGGAACGCGGGCAAGAAGTTCGGCATAGGCGGAATGTTCGACTACCTATATGGGCGCGGCCGCTATGCCAACCAATCGTCGGCCCTTATGAACTTTTCAATCTTCTCATACTACCGCAGCGACCGCTACAACTACCACCTGCTTGCAAGCCGTTACCATATGAAGCTGGCCGAAAACGGCGGTATCACCAACGACGACTACATAAAACGCCCCGAGGAGACCGACGGCTCCAACAGCAATTTCACCCCTGCCGACATACCCGTGCACTTAGAAAAGGCGTGGAACCGCAACGAGGTGTATAACGTCTATTTCACCCACAACTACAACCTCGGCTACTACCGCCACACCACAGCGCTTGCAGACAGCACCGCAGGCAACGACGACAACGAGGAGGAGCGCGAGTTCGTGAAGGTGGCACGCATCACGCACACACTCGATTTTGCCACAGGCAAGCGCGAGTTCATCAACTACATACAGCCCACCGACTTTTATGCCGACACCTACCTGCCCTTCGACTCCGTCGACACCTACCGCAACATATCCATAGAGAACCGCGTGGGCCTGTCGCTGTGCGAAGGCTTCAGCAAATGGGCAATAGCCGATGTCACCGCCTACGCATCGTACCGCTACAACCGCTACACGATGCCCGACATAGCCGACGGCATCCCCTATGCCCACCGCTACAACGAACACACCATCTTCCTTGGCGGCATAGTGGAGAGCACCCTCAAGGAGAATATAAAATACAAACTGCAGGGCGAGACAGCCGCCACGGGCGACGACTTAGGCGCCTTCTCGCTTGTCGGCAGCGGCACATACAAATTCAGCCTGTGGGGCAAGCCCGCCACGGTGGAGGCCAACGCCTTTGCCAAGAACAACCGCCCCTCGTTCTACTACCGTCACTTCCACTCCGAGCACTACTGGTGGGACCACAGCGACCTCGACAAGGAGTTCAAGACACGCGTGGAGTTGAACATAGGCATCGACAAAACCCGCACCCGCATACGCGCAGGCGTGGAGAACATAAAGAACTACACATACATAGCAAGCCTGCCTGCAGCCACAAGCAACGGCACCCCGCTCAGCCGCCTTGCCGTGCAGCAAGCCGGCGACAACATACAAGTGATGTCGGCCACCCTGTGGCAAGGGCTCAAATGGGGCATACTGAACATAGACACCGAGGTAACCTACCAGCACAGCAGCGACCAAGAGATACTGCCCCTGCCTGACCTCAACCTCTATGCCAACCTATACATAAAATTCAAGATAGCCAAGGTGCTGAACACCGAGCTTGGAGCCGACGTGCGCTACTTCACCGGCTACTACGCCCCCAACTACTCGCCCGCCCTGGGGCAGTTCTGCCTGCAGACACCCGGCGACAAGGTGGAGATAGGCGACTACCCCATAGCAAGCGTATATGCCAACTTCCTGTTGAAGGAGACACGCTTCTATGTGAAATACCAGCACATAAACGAGGGCAGCGGCAACAGCAACTACTTCCTTGCCCCCCACTACCCCCTGAACCCGGCCGTACTGTGGCTTGGACTATCGTGGAACTTCTATAACTAAAGAGCAATGAACGTAACAGTAAAATGGGGATTCATAGGCTGCGGCGAAGCCACTGAAAAGAAGAGCGGCCCTGCATTCAACCTCGTCAAAGGCAGCGAGGTGGTAGCCGTTATGGGACGCGACAAGGAAAAGACACGCAACTATGCCCACCGCCACAACATACCCCATTGGTACACCGATGCACAAGCGCTCATCGACGACCCCGAGGTAAATGCCATATACATAGCCACCCCGCCATCGTCGCACGCCACATACGCCATTATGGCAATGAAGGCAGGCAAGCCCGTGTATGTGGAAAAGCCCCTTGCAGCCAGCTACGAGGATTGCGCCCGCATAAACCGCATATCGCGCGAAACAGGCATCCCCTGCTTTGTAGCCTACTACCGCCGCTACCTCCCCTATTTTCTGAAGGTGAAGGAGCTGCTGCCACTTGTGGGGCAGGTGCTCAACGTGCAGATACGTTTTGCCGTGCCACCGCGCGACCTCGACTACAACCGCGATAACCTGCCCTGGCGCGTGAACCCCGACATTGCCGGTGGCGGCTACTTTTACGACCTTGCCCCCCACCAGATAGACCTGTTGCAAGATATGTTCGGCTGCATCCTCTATGCCGAAGGCTACGCAGCCAACCGCGGCGGCCTCTACAAAGCCGAGGACACCGTGAGCGCCTGCTTCAGATTCGAGAACGGCATCCCCGGCTCGGGCTCCTGGTGCTTCGTGTCCGACGAATCCTCAAAAGAGGACAGCATAGAAATCTTCGGCAGCAAAGGCAGCCTGCGTTTCTCGGTATTCACCTTCCAGCCCATAGTATATAAAGGCGAAGGCGAGAGAAAGGAATACAACGTACCCAACCCCATATATGTGCAGCTGCCCCTCATACGCAACATCGTGGAGCACCTGCAACATAAGAGCAACTGCACCTGCGACAGCATAAGCGCCACCCCCACCAACTGGGTGCTCGACAAGATTCTGGGGAAAATCATATAACCCGCCACAGCTATGAGCAACCCCCGCGCACATAGCATAGCCATAAGAGCAGCAATAACCCTTGCCGCCCTGCTCATTGCAGCCATAACCCAGGCACAGGACCGCCCCACAGGCAGCGCCATAATAGACTACACCCACGACAAGCTGCACAAGGCCAGGGAAATCATTGACACCAAGCTCGACGACAAGAACAGCCTCTACATAGCCCCCAACCTCTATAATATGACGGTGATGACACAATACTCCTACAACTACGAGTATTACCGTTTCAGCACCATCGAAAGCCCCGAGCAGAGCATATCATTCCGCCCCGACAACGGCAACAAGATAGGCTTCTATGCCGGCTGGCGCTGGATATTTTTCGGCTGGAGCTTCGACCTCACCAAGAACGACGCCAAAAAAGACATCAACCTCAGTTTCTACACATCTCGAGTGGGCATAGACCTCTTCTACCGCCGCCGCGACAAAGGCTTCAAGATATCCGACATCGACGGCACAGGTAGCAACGGACAACCACTAAGCAAGTACAGCGACAATTTCACAGGCTTCAGCAGCAAGCAGCAAGGCTTCAACCTATACTACATATTCAACCACAGGCGCTTCTCGTACCCTGCCGCCTACAGCCAGACAACCACACAGCGCATAAGCGCCGGTTCGTTCCTGCTGGGCCTGTCGTACAATGCACAAACATTCACATTCAACCACACAGAGCTGGGCGACGAACTGCAGGCCGGCATCCACCCCGAGCTCAAGTTCAACCAAGTGCAGTACAAGGACTACAGCATAAACTTTGGCTACTCCTACAACTGGGTATTTGCCAAGAACCTCCTTGCCAACATATCGCTCACCCCCGCCATAGGCTACAAGAACAGTTCACTGCAGTTGAAAAGCGGCAAGGAATTCCTTGCCAGCATAAACTTCGATTTCATCACCCGCGCTGCCATCGTATATAACAACAGCAAATATTTTGCCGGTGCATCGTTCGTGTCGCACACATACAGCTACCGCAAAAGCAGCCTTTCGGTGGTCAACGGCTTTGGTTCGCTCAACGTATATCTTGGGTTCTACTTTTGGCGCAACAAGAAGGTTAAGCAGTAGCTATTAAGTTTACTTTAATATCTTCGGTGGCCCGTGAGTTTTTCTTTGTTCGTGCGGCGCTTGTTGTAGGGGCGCACCCGTGTGTGCGCCCTTGTAAATGATTCGCGACTGTTACAAAGGGGCGAACCCTATGGATGAAATTGTCTTGCTATAAAGTTCTCGGTGGCCCGTGAGCCTTTCTTTGTTTAATTCTTTTTATCCTTTCTTTTCATAACTGAAAAGAAACAAAAGGTTCCGGCACACGGGGCGTTCAAGTCGCCGCTCCTCTTGCTCGTGAATTGCTTCGCAATATAACTCGTTCGTCGCTTGCTTGTCGCTGCAAGCCTATTCTGCCGTGCGCAGGGTG
>JAFVSR010000075.1 GCA_017503645.1 Bacteroidaceae bacterium
GTTCCGGACACCCCAAAAACATCAGCTACGTTTTCCGTTAAGAAAGCGACCATATGCGCAGAGTTCTTTGGTACTTTCTATCGGCATAGAAAGTACATAAAAAATATAACCAAATTGAGAGAATGTCAGATAATCAGCACCGACAACTTTATAGCAAGACAAATTATCCACGGCAAGCAAACTTGCATTATGCCGAGTGCAGCCGAGCTTCCGCTCGTTGCGTGTGCAAGCAAGCTTGCTCCCACTCGTTGGCACGAATTTTGGTACTTTGAATAAAGCACTCTCGCTCGGCAATTCGTAAGTAAACTTACATTGCGCTCGCTTAATCGCGCTTTTCTATCGGCATAGAAAGTACATAAAAAATATAATTTAATTGAGAGAATGCCAGATAATCAGCACCGAGAATTTTAGAGCAAGCCCCCAACTTTTACAGGTGAGCCGTATCAGGGCGCACACACAGGTGCGCCCCTACGGGAAATATAGATTACACCCCACGACCGGAATGGAGAATCATAGCACGGAGGGCATCGTTAAAGGCACGCTCCTCCATCAAATCCTCGATAGACAGGTGCATACGATAGTTCCACAAATGGTCGCGGTTAGAAGGAACGTTTATGCGCTCAGCCTCGGGGTCATCAAGACGCAAACGCTCGTCCATAGCCATAATATCCTGCCAGGCAAAGAGGGCGAAGGCTGCGGGCGACTGCAGATGCTGAACAAGGATTGCACGCGCCACCACCCCACTCATTTCGCGAGGGCACTCGCCATCGAAGCCAAGCACGCGATGGTAGAACTCGGCCGACAGAGTTTCATCCTCGCGCCACCAGCCACGCAGAGTACTCATATCGTGGGTTGACGGGGTGGCAACGGAGAGGTAGGGATATGCCGAGGGGCGGGCAAAGGTTTCGCCAAACAGTTTGGGCATACGCTGTATCTCGAGCGAGAGGATTTGCAGATTCTTCATCACCCAGGGCACGCAGGCCGGTATCATTCCAAGGTCCTCGCCACAGGCGGTCATCGTGGTGGACTGCAACACGGGCGACAGCTTGCGCATACCCTCCTCGAACCAATGCATTGTGTGGCGGTTGTAGAAGTAGTCCTCGTATATGCGGTCGTATGCCGCACGCTGTTGTTGCGACAACTGCGTGTATGCCTCTGTTTCGCTGCCAAGAATGCGCGGCACAAACATTTCGGGCTCCTTAAGGTCACGCAAAAAGAGCACATTGCCATAGAGGCGAAGCAGTGCTTTTTTCATTGTTTCGGGGAAGGTGGAACTGCACTTGCAGTGTATCTCCCACGCCAGATGCGATGCCCCTGTTATATGCTCCTTGAAGCGGTATGTGCCGTTCTGCTGCTTGTCGAAGAAGCGCTCCACCACATATTTCACGCGGCGGGGGAAGAGTTCTTTAAGCCTCTCCTCGGTGATATATGGCTGCAAATGGGCCTCATCGTCGAGAAGAAAGCCTGCGGTGGCAAGCTCCTCGCGGCTCAATGGTTTGTTGGGCGAGAAACTGCCCGATAGACCGCTTACCGAGGTGTGCGGTATCTCCCATATGCGGAAGAAACCGAGCACGTGGTCTATGCGGTATGCATCGAAGAATTTAGACATATATTGCAGCCTGCGGCGCCACCAGGAGTAGCCGTCGAGCGACATCACATCCCAATTGTATGTGGGGAAGCCCCAATTCTGGCCATCGGCCGAGAAGGCATCGGGCGGCGCGCCTGCCGACACTTGCAGATTGAACTGTTCGCGTTCGCACCACACATCCACGCCGTTGGGGGCCACACCTATGGGAATATCACCCTTAAGGGCCACGCCTATGGAGTTGGCATAATTGTGTGCATCGCACAGCTGGCTGTAGAGCAAGTATTGCACAAGTGAATAGAACTCTATTTCGCGTGCAGCGTCGGGATACTCGGCAAGCACGGCCTGTTCGGTGGTTTCGTCGTAGTAGCGATATTTTTCCCAATCCCAAATGCAGCTATGCAAGCGGGCGGTGAGGAAACGGAATATCGCATAGGGACGCAGCCAACGCTTTTCGGTTTCCAGGAAGCGGCGGCACTCTTCGGTGGCAAGCAACTCGCTGCCCTGTTCCAGGAAGAGGTCGCGCAGATATTTCATCTTCAGCGCATACACAAGCGAATATTGCACCGCGGGTGCCTCGTTGAGCTTGGTGCGGTGTGTTTCGTAGTAGCTGTTGGCCTTAGCGCTCTGCAGTTGCGGCAGTACCGACATATCAAGGTAGATGGGATTCAGTGCATACACCGACACGCAGTTGTAGGGGTAGGAATCCCCATCGCCACCAAATATGGTGGTGTCGTTGAGCGGGAGCAGCTGCAATATGTTCTGCCCCGTCGATTGCAACCAACGGGCCATTAGTTTTATATCGCCGAAATCGCCTATGCCCCATCCGTGGCGCGAACGCATTGAAAAGAGCGGCAGCACGGTGCCTGCCAGGCGAATACTTTTTGCCGGGAACACCAAATGTGGCAGTGTATAGGTTACAGATGTGGAGCAGTCGGTGGTGGGTAGCTGCACGGTGCGGTTCTCACCCGGCTCCCAAGAGGCATTGCCCATCTCGTCTATTTTAACGAGTTTGAACTGCAGGCTGTTGCTCTGCAACTGCTCCACGTCGAGCGTAACACTCCAAAAATTGGGTTCCACCTGCTGCATAGGCAGGGCGTGTTGCAAATCCCAGGAGCCAAGCTCGGGAGCGTCGCCGCTGAGCACAAGACTGTCGGTGCAACCCACTCCCATCACATAGAGCGAGAGGGTGAGGCTGCGGTTGTACCAATTTACACAGGGAACATCCACGGGGCGCGCATCTTTGTCGAAAAAACGAAAGAGGTTGGTCTGCGTGTAATAGCCCACGGGGGAGTCGAGCCACATATCGTATATATGGTAGTTGTCGTTAACGCAGTTCAAGCGCAGTTTATGGGGCGTTACCGCCCACTCGTTACGCGCCACCACAGCACCGCGCACAAGGCGGTAGCCATAAGTCATAGAGGCGGCCTCGGAAGGGAGCGAAAGCACAAGTTGCCAGCTGTCGTCGCCGGTGCGTTGCATAGAGGCAAAGAGTTCGCTACCCCCTTTTACGCGATAAATGAGTTGCATAGAGGCATCTTCGTCGGCCCTGTATTGTATGTTCAAAGTAACAGTTTTCATATATGGTGTTTTTTTATTCTTACCCTGTTTTTTATTGGTCACGCGAAAATACAAAAAAATATCGTTTAACCATAATATAATAGCATTTTGTCATTTTTATGGCAACATTTCGATATGGAATAATTGTGGAATTAATTTTTATAGGAAATTTAGCCACCAACTTATAGATTTATTAAATATTTCCCTTATTTTTGCAAACTTAAATAGGTATTATGCCTTATTAGTTTGTCATTCCGAACACGCAGTGAAGAAATCTCCATAAACGACACTTGCAGATTTCAACTGCCCGTTCCTTATGGCGCTTAATAATTGTGTAACTGAAAAATTATTAAAACAATGAGTGATAGATTATTTATTTTCGACACAACCCTGCGCGATGGAGAGCAGGTGCCCGGTTGCCAGCTGAATACCGTTGAGAAGATTCAGGTAGCAAAGCAGTTGGAGCTGTTGGGTGTAGATGTTATTGAGGCCGGCTTCCCCATCTCGAGCCCCGGCGATTTCAATTCGGTAATTGAGATTTCAAAGGCTGTCACCTGGCCCACGATATGTGCCCTCACACGAGGCATAGAGAAAGACATAGACGTGGCTGTGGATGCTCTGCGATATGCAAAGCACAAGAGAATACACACCGGTATTGGTACATCCGATTCTCACATACAGTATAAGTTCCGTTCCACACGCGAGGAGATTATAGAGCGTGCCGTGGCTGCCGTGAAATATGCCAAGCGTTATGTAGAGGATGTCGAGTTCTATGCCGAGGATGCAGGCCGCACCGACAACGAGTATCTTGCACGTGTGGTGGAGGCTGTGATAAAGGCGGGTGCCACCGTGGTGAACATCCCCGACACAACAGGCTACTGCCTGCCCACCGAGTATGGTGCAAAAATAAAATACCTTATGGAGCACGTCGATGGCATCCACAAGGCTACAATTTCAACCCACTGCCACAACGACCTGGGTATGTCAACCGCAAACACACTTGCCGGTGTGATGAATGGTGCGCGCCAGGTGGAGGTTACCATAAACGGTATTGGCGAGAGAGCCGGTAACACTTCGCTCGAGGAGATTGTAATGATTACCAAGTGCCACCCCACTCTGCAGGTGGAAACCAACATAAACACACAGAAGATTTACCCCACAAGCCGTATGATTTCGAGCCTTATGAATATGCCCGTGCAGGCAAACAAGGCCATTGTGGGCCGCAACGCTTTTGCACACTCATCGGGTATTCACCAGGATGGCGTGCTCAAGGATGTGAGCACATACGAGATTATGAACCCCAAGGATGTGGGTATCGACGACAACTCAATAGTGCTCACCGCACGCAGCGGCCGCGCTGCCCTCAAATACCGTTTGGGCGTGCTTGGCGTTACATTGGAGGACGACAAGCTGAACGAGGTATATGAGCAGTTCCTGCGCCTTGCCGACAAAAAGAAGGAGATTCACGACGATGATATTCTGGTGCTGGCAGGTGCCGAGCGCAGCTCGAACAAGGGCATCAAACTGGAGTATCTGCAGGTGACCACAGGCCTCAACATTCGCTCGGTGGCAAGCATAGGCTTGCGCATTTCGGGTGAGCTGTTCGAGAGCGCTGCCACTGGTAACGGCCCTGTGGATGCCGCCATAAAGGCACTAAAGAACATCATACGTCGCGAAATGGTACTCAAGGAGTTTACCATACAGGCTATAAGCAAGGGAAGCGACGATATGGGTAAAGTGCATATGCAGGTGGAGTACAATGACCGCCTGTACTACGGCTTTGGTGCCAACACCGACATTGTGAGTGCATCGGTTGAGGCATACATAGACTGTATTAACAAATTCCACGAATAAGAGAGAGAATGAACACTTTATTTGACAAGATTTGGGATGCGCACGTGGTGCAGAAGGTTGACGACGGGCCCACCCAACTATATATAGACCGTTTGTACTGCCACGAGGTGACATCGCCCCAGGCATTTGACGAGCTGCGCAGCAGAGGCATAGGGTGCTTGCGCCCCGACAAGATTTTCTGTATGCCCGACCACAACATACCCACAAAGAACCAGGACAAGCCCATTGAGGACGAGGTGTCGCGCAAGCAGGTGGATGCCCTCACAAAGAATGCGGCACAGTTCGGGCTCAGCTATTGGGGTATGAAGCACCCCAACAACGGCATCATACACGTAGTGGGCCCCGAGCAAGGACTTACTCTCCCGGGAATGACCATTGTGTGCGGCGACTCGCACACATCGACACACGGTGCAATGGGTGCCATTGCGTTTGGCATTGGTACAAGCGAGGTGGGTATGGTTATGGCATCGCAGTGTATTCTGCAGCAAAAGCCCAAGGCTATGCGCATAAACGTAGAGGGCAAACTGGGTAAAGGCGTAACCGCCAAAGACGTGGCACTCTACATCATGTCGCAAATGACAACTAGCGGTGCCACAGGCTACTTTGTGGAGTATGCAGGCGAGGCTATACGCTCGTTGAGTATGGAGAGCCGTCTTACGCTGTGCAACCTGTCTATTGAGATGGGTGCGCGTGGCGGTATGGTAGCCCCTGACGAGGTTACATTCGAATATATTAAGGGCCGCCCCTACGCCCCCAAAGGCGAGGAGTGGGAGAAGGCTGTTGCCTACTGGAGAACGCTAAAGAGCGAGGCCGACGCCGTGTTCGACAAGGAATACACATTCCGTGCCGAGGATATCGAACCCCGCATAACATATGGAACAAACCCCGGTATGGGCATAGGCATCACCGAGGCCATCCCCACTGCCGACACTATTGACGAGGCGGGCCGTGCATCGTTCCTCAAATCGCTTGAATATATGAACTTCAAGGCGGGCGAGAAGCTCACAGGCCATCACATAGATTATGTATTTGTGGGCAGCTGCACCAACGGCCGCATAGAGGATTTCCGCGCATTTGCGCAGATTGTAAAGGGGCGCAAGAAGGCCGACAGCGTAACAGCCTGGATTGTGCCTGGTTCGTGGAGCGTGGCACGCCAGATAGAGGCCGAGGGCATTGACAAGGTACTTGCAGAGGCAGGGTTCGAGATACGCGAGCCGGGCTGCTCGGCTTGCCTTGCAATGAACGAGGACAAGGTGCCCGCAGGCAAATATTGCGTATCGACCAGCAACCGCAATTTCGAAGGCCGCCAAGGCCCGGGCTCGCACACCATTCTGGCAAGCCCATATGTGGCTGCGGCTGCAGCGGTAACAGGTGTTATAACAGACCCGCGTGAACTACTCTAATTAAAGAAAGAAGATGAAAAAAGAAAAATTCAGCATACTCACCGACAGCTGCATACCCCTGCCGCTGGAAAATGTGGATACAGACCAGATTGTACCTGCACGTTTCCTAAAGGCCACCACACGCGAGGGATTCGGCGATTTTCTGTTCCGTGACTGGCGTTTCGACAAGGAGGGTAACAGAATTGAGAGTTTTGTGATGAACAATCCCAAATACAGTGGCAGAATTCTTGTTGCCGGCAAGAACTTTGGTTGCGGCTCCAGCCGCGAACACGCAGCGTGGGCCATTGCCGACTATGGTTTCCGCGTTGTGGTGTCGAGTTTCTTTGCCGACATACACAAGAACAATGAACTGAACAACTTTGTGCTGCCCGTGGTGGTGAGCGAGGAGTTCCTGAAGGAGCTTTTTGCCTCTATCGATGCCAACCCCGCCACACAGGTGACGGTGGACCTGCCACAGCAGACCATCACAAATAACGCCACAGGCAAGAGCGAGCAGTTCGAGATTAACGGCTACAAGAAGCACTGCCTTATGAACGGGCTCGACGACATAGATTTTCTACTGAGCAACAAGGACAAGATTGAGGCTTGGGAAGCAAAGAACAACTAACACGGCAATATGCTCTCCCCGCAAGGAGGGCATATTGTGTAATATAAAAAACAGCATTATGAATTTTAACATAGCAGTACTACCAGGCGATGGCATAGGCCCCGAAATCATAGCACAGGCATTGGAGGTGACAAAAGCCATCTGTAACAAGTTCAACCACACACTCAACTACAAGACCGGTCTTGTGGGAGCGTGTGCCATAGATGCAACAGGCAACCCCTACCCCGACGAAACACACGAGCTCTGTATGCAGAGCGACGCTGTGCTCTTTGGTGCGGTGGGCGACCTGCGTTTCGACAATAACCCCAACGCAAAAGTGCGCCCCGAACAGGGCCTGCTTGCAATGCGCAAGAAGCTGGGCCTTTACGCCAACTTGCGCCCGGTAACCACATTCGAGGCACTCATAGACAAATCGCCCTTGCGCACCGACATCGTGAAGGGCACCGACTTTATGTGCATACGCGAACTTACAGGCGGCCTCTACTTTGGCCGCCCACAGGGCCGCAGCGAGGATGGCAACGTGGCATACGACACTTGCGTCTATTCGCGCGAGGAGATTGAGCGCATTGTTAAGCTCGCCTATGAGTATGCAATGAAGCGCCGCAAGAAGGTTACCGTAATAGACAAGGCCAACGTGCTTGCCACATCGCGTTTGTGGCGCGAGACAGCCAAGGAGATTGCCGCACAATATCCCGAGGTGGAGACCGAATTTATGTTTGTGGACAATGCTGCTATGCGCCTCATCCAGTGGCCCACATCGTTCGACGTAATGGTTACCGAAAATATGTTTGGCGACATACTCACCGACGAGGGCTCGGTAATAACAGGCTCGCTTGGTTTATTGCCATCGGCTTCGGTGGGCGTGCACACATCGCTCTTTGAGCCCATACACGGCTCTTGGCCCCAGGCAGCAGGCAAGAATATTGCCAACCCCCTTGCAACCATTCTGTCGGCCGCTATGATGTTCGAATACGCATTCGGCCTTATGGAGGAAGGCAAGCTCATACGCGAGGCCGTGAGCGCATCTATGGCAGCCAACGTGAGAACACCCGACATTCAGGTAGAGGGTGGCAAAGAGTATGGCACAAAAGAGGTTGGCGAGTGGATTGTAAACTACATAAACAATAAATAAAAGAGTTCTTGAAACGGAATTTGCTTCATATATGGCTCATATTTGCCGCGCTGCTGTTTACCACGGCGGCGCCGCAATGTGCCGTGGCACAAAAGGGGAAGAAAAAACCGTTTACCGTGGTGATAGACCCCGGACACGGTGGTGTGGACCCCGGAGCATTGGGCAGGCGGGCAAAGGAGAAGGTTGTGAATATGAACGTCTCCAAGGCGCTTGCCGAGATGATTAAGGATGAATTTCCCGAGATAAAGGTCATCTTCACCCGAACAACCGATGTGAAGATACCTCTGGCACGCCGTGCAGCCATAGCCAACGATGCAAAGGCCGACCTTTTCATTTCCATTCACTCCAACGCAGCAAAATCGAGAAAAGCGCACGGCTGCGAAACATTCACACTTGGTGCGGGAAGCAGTGCCGAGGCAAAGGCTGCGGCTATGTATGAGAACGAGGTTATTCTGTTGGAGGATAACTTTGAGGAGACATACAAGGGATTCGACCCACGCTCGAGCGAGAGTTATATAATATTCGAACTCATACGCAACCACGATATGGAAAAGAGCATCGCTCTTGCCGAGGCTGTGCAAAAGGGGATGGTGAATAGCACCAAACTGTACAACCGCGGAGTGTCGTCGGCAGGATTCCTGGTGCTGCACAAGACCGTGATGCCGAGTATTCTTGTGGAGGTGGGCTTTATATCGAACCCCACGGAGGAGAAGTACATTGCATCGAAAAAGGGGCAGAGGGAACTTGCCAGGGGCATATTCAATGGTTTTGCAAACTATTACCGCAACTACAAAAAGAGCATAAGCGGCCTGGCAGACACCACGGCACCAGCCGCAAAACCCGAGAGCAAGCCCGCTGCACAGCCTGCGGCAAGTGATGATGGCAGCACAAGCAGCTCCACTGCCAAGAAGGGAACACCCATATTCAAAGTGCAGATATTGACGGCAGGCAGCAAACTGAAAGCGGGCGACAAGCGTTTGAAGGGTGTGAAGGCAAGCTACTACAAAGAGAACGGTATGTACAAATATACATACGGCGAAAGCAGCGACTACGATGCCATTGCCAAAAAGCGCAAGGAGATATCGGCAAAGTTCAAAGAGGCTTTCATAGTGGCATTCATCGATGGCAAGAAGGTAAATACCAAAGAGGCCATTGAGATATACAGAAAAGAGAAATAGACCGATTGCATAAATTTGTCGTTTCAACAACCAAAAGGAGGAGAAATCTCACAAATATCCGATATTGCAGACAATAGCATATGATTGTATGTAATTATCTAAATACAAAACAACAATTATGGCGAAGAAGATTAAATACAGCAAGGAGTTCATTGTGGGCGCGATAGGCATTCTGGCCCTGTTGCTCATATACCTGATGATAAACTTTTTCAAAGGGATAGACCTGTTCAAGGATGGCGAACGCTACTATGTAAAGTTCGACAACATAGGCGAGGTGGTAAATTCCAGCCCCATATATCTCAACGGTTACAAGGCCGGCAACGTACAGGGCATAAACTACGATTTCGAGAATATGAAGAGCGTAATAGTAACCATAGACATAGACAAAAGACTGCGCATACCGCAGGGCAGCTATGCCGAGGTGAACAACCATATGCTTGGCGGCAGCGACGTGAGCATCATATTGAGCAACAGCGACAAGTACATAGCCCCGGGCGACACCATAGAGGGCAGGCTGAACAAAGGGTTGCAAGGCGAGATGGGCGATGTAATACCCTCGCTCACGAATATGATTCCCAAGGTAGATTCCATACTCACATCGCTCAACACCCTGCTTGCCGCACCCGAACTGCACAATTCAATAAAGAATGTCGACAAGCTCACAAGCGACCTCACTACCACCACAGCACAGATAAACACGTTGTTAGGCAGGGATATACCGCAGATAACAGAGCGCGTGGTGCAAATGGAGGATGACGTGCTTGCAGTGTCGTCGCAATTGAAGGAGGTAGATTACAAGTTGCTGTTCGCTTCGCTGGAGAGCACACTGCACAACCTTGAGAGCATAACCACAGCGCTGAAAAACGGCGAGGGCACGGCGGGAATGCTGCTGAAAGACAAAACGTTGTATAACAAGCTCGACAGCACTTGCAGCGCAGCCAACGCACTGCTCACCGACCTGAAGAACAACCCCAAGCGATATGTTCACTTCTCGGTTTTCGGCAGTAAAGACAAATAACAAAAAAACGGATTTCAACTGAAATCCGTTTTTTTGTTATTTGCGGAACCACCTATTATCCACCACTCTGCCATCGTTACCAAGAACCTTAAGTTGGTAATGACCGCCGGGCAAGCCACCCACCACTACACGGGTGCTGTAACGGCCCGAATATATGCAACGCCCGTAGATGTCATAGACCTCGAGCCGCATCCCCCAAGTACGCGGCTCGGGAAGGAACAGTTCATATGGCGATGAGGGATAGTTGCTTTCGCAATTCCACAATGCCGGCGCGCTCTCGCGGCCGTATGCATCTACGGCGGTAACAGCCAATGCTACGGCGTTGTTTGTGGTACACTCCCACACAAAGGCAGTGTCGGTGGTGGTGCAAACGAGGTTGTCGATATTCTCTAAATCGACTACGCTGCCTATTGCTGCATATACATTGTAGCGGGTGAGAGGATGCCCTGCGAGCTGTGCCACGGAGGCCCAAGAGAGTTCGAAGGAACCGCCCGCCCTGTTTACCGACAAAGTTGCGGGGGCCTGCGGAGCGGGAGCTGCCGCCCAGGAGAGCGGGGGCACAAGCGCAGGCTTGTAATAAACCGAGCCATATATATCTGCAGCAGTGCCACCCTCCAGAATATGCTGCGCACGGAACATTGCAGTGCCCGCGGTACCAGCCGAGCGCGAAGTGGACAACTGGCGTTTTATCTCCAGTGGCGACCAACCGCCATATTCGGGCAGCAGGCGGTAGATACCCACACCGGGCACTATGTGCCTGCCGTGCGACTGCTCCTGCCAGTCGAGAACAAAGGGATAGAAATTGTTACCCTTGAAATAGAGCATAGGGAAGAGGATGTCCATATAACCGTCGCGCACCCAATTCTGCGCCTCCTGAAAGACTGCATCATAGGCGTTCCAACCCAGGGAACTGTAACAGGTAAGGTCGTCGTACTTGCCAAGCGGCGCACAGCTCACTCGCACCCAGGGCTTTATATTCTTTACCGTGGCATATACCTGTTTTGCTATTTTTGAGATATTGGCGCGCCGCCACGCTGCAAGCGAAAGGCCACTCCCGTGGGTGCGGTGCAGTTTGGTGTCGGGGTAGCCTATAGTGCGGTCGGGGTAACGGACATAATCGAGGTGGATGCCATCGACATTGTATTTTGCGGTAATCTCCTCTACTATGCGGCATATATAATGGACCGTGGCAGGGTTGCCCGGTTCCATATACCAGTTATCTTTGTAGTAGGTACACAGGTCGCGATGTGTGCGTGTGAGCGAGCGGGCGCCCAAACGTTTTATATGCTCCTTTTTACCAAGCGGCAGGGTTACTATCCAGGCGTGCAGCTGCATTCCGCGTTTGTGGCACTCCTCTATGGCAAAAGCAAGAGGGTCGTACCCCGGGTTTTTGCCCGACTTGCCCGTGAGAACGTGCGAAAAGGGCTCTATGGCCGATGGGTAGATGACATCGCCGCGCACACGGGTTTGCAACATCACTGTGTTTACGTGCAACGCCTGCAGTGAGTCGAGCACTGCCACCAACTCGCGCTGCTGCGCTATGGTGTCGGCAGGCGTTTTCACTATGGTTTTGGGCCAGTCGAGGTTCTCTATGGTGGTGAGCCACACTGCCCTGTATTCATATTTGGGAGAGGATATATTTTGAGCCGTGAGTGCCACCGAAAAGAGCAGCAAGGCGGCTGTTTCTACAATTTTTCGCATTACTTTTATCAAAATTACCACAAATATACTCTTTTTCGGTGGCTTTTATAGATGATATTCCCAATTATTTTGTATTTTTGTATGATTTCTGCGTGGCCTAAAGCAAGAGGCGTAAAAACCCCCGAGCAACGACACGCAAGAAGAAAGGATAAGTTATAGAATTATATGCGACACACACCTTTGTCATTCTGACGACCAAAGGAGAGGAAGAAACCGAACAGAAGCAGATTCATACTCCTCGCACAAGATTCGGAATGGCAGATAAGCGACATATAATCATTGTAATTTGTTTATATTTATACACAGGACAAACAATATCATTTTAATATAATTTAATTGTATTATGACAAAAGCAAAGAAATTTATCACTTGTGACGGAAACCAGGCCGCAGCTCACATTGCGTATATGTTTTCCGAGGTAGCAGCCATCTACCCCATCACTCCCTCTTCTACAATGGCAGAGTATGTTGATGAGTGGGCTGCTCAGGGCCGCAAGAATCTCTTCGGCGAGACAGTTTTGGTACAGGAGATGCAGTCTGAGGGCGGTGCAGCAGGTGCCGTGCACGGTTCATTGCAGGCCGGTGCGCTCACAACCACCTTTACAGCTTCTCAGGGATTGCTGTTGATGATCCCTAATATGTACAAAATTGCAGGTGAGATGCTCCCCAGCGTGTTCCACGTATCGGCACGTTCTTTGGCAGGTAGCTCACTTTGTATCTTTGGCGACCATATGGACGTTATGGCTTGCCGTCAGACAGGTTTTGCAATGTTGGCCGAGGGTTCGGTGCAGGAGGTTATGGACCTTGCTGCCGTTGCTCACCTTTCTACTATTAAGAGCCGCATACCTTTCTTGAACTTCTTCGATGGCTTCCGCACATCGCACGAGATTCAGAAGATTGAGCTCCTGGAGCAGGAGGATATTGCTCCTATGGTTGACTGGGAGAGCATTCAGCAGTTCCGCGACGCAGCGTTGAGCCCTATGTCGCCCGTTATCCGCGGTACAGCCGAGAACCCCGAGACATTCTTCGCTCACAAGGAGGTTGTTAACAAGTTCTACGATGCAGTGCCCGACATTGTAGCCGATTATATGAACCAGATTTCGGCTATCACAGGCCGCAAATATGCTCCCTTCACATACTATGGTGCCGAGGATGCCGACCGCGTAATCGTGGTTATGGGTTCTGCCACAGAGGCTGCAAAAGAGGCAATCGATTACTTGATGGCAAAGGGCGAGAAGGTTGGTCTTATCAGCGTACACCTCTATCGTCCCTTCTCACTCAAATACCTTGCAGCGGTTACTCCCAAGACTGTTAAGCGCATAGCTGTTCTCGACCGCACAAAAGAGCCCGGCTGCAACGGCGAGCCCCTCTACCTCGATGTTGTTGAGGCATTCTCAAGCAGCGAGGAGTTGAAGGCTATCAACCCCACAATCGTAGGCGGCCGCTTCGGTATCGGTTCTTGCGACACCACTCCCGCGATTATTATGTCTATCTATGAGAACCTTGCATTGCCCACTCCCAAGAACCACTTTACAGTGGGTATCGAGGACGATGTTACATTCACATCGCTTCCCAAGAAGGAGGAAATTGCAGTTGTTGATGGTATGTTCGAGGCTAAATTCTACGGCCTTGGTGCAGACGGTACAGTAGGTGCCAACAAGAACTCTATCAAGATTATCGGCGAGAACACCGACAAGCATTGCCAGGCATATTTCTCTTACGACTCAAAGAAATCGGGTGGTTTCACCTGCTCGCACTTGCGTTTCGGTGACAAACCCATCCGTTCTACATACTTGGTGAACACACCTAACTTTGTTGCTTGCCACGTACAGGCATACTTGCGTATGTACGATGTTATCCGCGGCTTGCAGAAGGGCGGTACATTCCTTTTGAACACCGTATGGGAGGGCGAGGAGCTTGTCAAGAACCTGCCCAACGATATCAAGAGATATTTTGCCGAGAACGACATTACCGTTTACTACATAAACGCAACAAAGATTGCACAGGAGATTGGTTTGGGCAACCGCACAAACACCATTCTGCAGAGTGCATTCTTCCGCATCACAGAGGTTATCCCCGTTGACCTTGCCATCGAGCAGATGAAGAAGTTCATCGTTAAGTCTTATGGCAAGAAGGGACAGGATGTTGTTGACAAGAACAACGCAGCCGTTGAGCGTGGTGGCGAGTACAAGCAGTTGGTTGTTGATGCAGCCTGGGCTAACCTCCCCGCAGACGTTGCAGAGGAGAGAGACGAGCCCGAGTTCATCACAAACTTTGTGCGCCCCATCAACGCACAGAAGGGCGACAGCCTCCCCGTTTCGGCCTACTTGCAAATTGCCGACGGTACTTGGCCTCTTGGCACATCGGCTTATGAGAAACGCGGTGTGAGCGCATTCGTTCCCAAATGGGATGCAGAGAAATGTATTCAGTGTAACCGTTGTTCTTATGTGTGCCCCCACGGCTGTATCCGTCCTTTCGTAATGGATGAGAACGAGGCTGCCGGTCTCAACGCTGCCAAGATTGAGATGAAGGCTCCCGCAGCGCTCAAGGGTATGCAGTTCCGCATTCAGGTGAGCGTTCTCGACTGCTTGGGCTGCGGTAACTGTGTTGACATATGCCCCGGCAACCCCAAACTCGGTGGTCCCGCACTTACAATGGTTCCCCTGGAGCAGGAGAGAGCAGAGGCTGCCAACTGGGATTACTGCTACAAGAACGTCAAGAGCAAACAGCACCTTGTTGACGTTAAGAGCAACCCCAAAAACTCACAGTTCGCTACACCGTTGTTCCAGTTCTCGGGCGCTTGCTCGGGTTGCGGTGAGACTCCCTATGTGAAGTTGCTCACACAGCTCTTCGGCGACCGTCAGATTGTGGCTAACGCTACCGGTTGTTCTTCAATCTACACAGCATCGGTTCCCTCTACACCCTACTGCACAAACGAGAAGGGCGAAGGTCCCGCTTGGGCAAACTCACTCTTCGAGGACTTCTGCGAGTTTGGTCTTGGTATGAAACTTGCCGAGAACAAGATACGCACACGCCTCACCGAGCTCTTCGGCAAGGTATTGGAGTGCAGCGCTTGCAACGACGAGCTCAAAGCACTTGCACAGCAGTGGCTCGACAACAAGGAGAACGGCGAGGTTACAAAGAGCATTGCTCCCGCTATCATAGCAGCTTGCGAGGCTTGCACTTGCGACACCTGCAAACAGATTCTTGCTATCAAGCAGTACATCGTTAAGCGTTCACAGTGGATTATCGGTGGTGACGGTGCCTCTTACGATATTGGTTACGGCGGTCTTGACCACGTTATCGCATCGGGCGAGGACATCAACATCCTGGTACTCGATACCGAGGTTTACTCTAACACCGGTGGCCAGGCATCTAAATCTACTCCTCTTGGTGCTATTGCCAAGTTCGCTGCTGCGGGTAAACGTATACGCAAGAAAGACCTGGGTATGATTGCCACAACATATGGTTATGTATATGTTGCACAGATTGCAATGGGTGCAAGCTACGACCAGTGCTTGAAGGCTATCCGCGAGGCTGAGGCTTATCCCGGTCCTTCTTTGGTTATCGCATACGCTCCCTGTATCAACCACGGTATCAAGAGAGGTATGGGCAAGGCACAGGCCGAGCAGAACGCTGCCGTTGAGTGCGGTTACTGGCACTTGTGGCGTTACAACCCCGCTCTTGAGGATGAGGGCAAGAACCCCTTCACACTCGATAGCAAAGAGCCCCAGTGGGATAAGTTCCAGAGCTTCTTGCAGGGTGAGGTGCGTTACGCATCACTTGCCAAGCAGTTCCCCACAGAGGCACAGGAGTTGTTCGACGCTGCCGAGGGTATGGCCAAGAAGCGCTACTCAAGCTACCAGCGTATGGCTAAACTCGACTGGAGCAACGAGGAATAATAATTTCCTAATCTCTATATAAAATAAAGTGTCCTTGCCACACGGCAAGGACACTTTATTTTTATAGGGAAAGAACCAATTCATATCATAAGCTGTTATTTAATGTGGATATATAAAAGCAGATATTATTAACCATAAATTATAAGATATGTCATCTACATTAACTAAAAGCGTTAAATTGAGTGTTGCCACCCTTGCTATTATGAATGTGACTGCGGTGGTATCGCTGCGCGGCCTGCCCGCTGAGGCCGAGTATGGAGTGAGCTCGGCATTTTACTACCTGTTTGCAGCCCTTGTGTTTCTCATACCCACATCGTTTGTGGCTGCGGAGCTTGCAGCTATGTTCCAGGATAAACAAGGCGGTGTATTCCGCTGGGTGGGAGAGGCTTTTGGCAAGCGTATGGGATTCCTTGCCATATGGCTGCAATGGGTTGAGAGCACAATATGGTACCCCACGGTGCTTACATTCGGTGCGGTGTCGCTTGCGTTCATAGGCAGCAACGACACACAGGATATGTTGCTTGCATCCAACAAGTTATACACCCTCATTGTGGTGCTTGTAATCTATTGGGCTGCCACATATATTTCATTAAAAGGACTTGGCTGGGTGAGCAAGGTGGCAAAGATTGGCGGCCTTGTGGGCACTATAATTCCCGCCTTTCTGCTTATGGTGCTGGCTGTAATGTACCTGATGTCGGGCGGTGTGTCGCAGATGGATTTCGGCGGCAGCTTCTTCCCCGATATTACAAAACTGGATAACCTGGTGCTTGCATCGGGCATATTCCTCTTCTATGCCGGTATGGAGATGACGGGTATTCACGTAAAGGATATGAACAACCCTGCGAAGGAGTACCCCAAAGCAGTGTTTATGGGTGCCATCATTACGGTGCTGATATTTGTGCTGGGTACCTTCTCGCTTGGAATAATAATACCTCAAAAGGATATTAACCTCACACAGAGCCTGCTTGTGGGTTTTGACAACTATTTCAAATACATTCACGCATCGTGGTTGTCGCCCATCATAGCCATTGCACTGGCATTCGGCGTGCTTGCAGGCGTGCTTACCTGGGTGTCGGGCCCGTCGAAGGGTATTTTTGCAGTGGGAAAGGCCGGCTACCTGCCACCGTTTATGCAAAAGACCAATAAACTTGGGGTGCAGAAGAACATTCTGCTCATACAGGGAGGCGCCGTAACAATATTGAGCTTGCTGTTTGTGGTTATGCCATCGGTGCAGAGTTTTTACCAGATATTGTCGCAGTTGACGGTGTTGCTATACCTTATTATGTATTTGATGATGTTTGCCGCCGCAATATATCTGCGCTACAGTATGAAGGATACTCCACGCCCCTTCCGTTTGGGTAGCAAGGGCAATTGCCTTATGTGGATAGTTTCGGGTGTGGGATTCCTGGGCAGCCTGTTGGCCTTTGTACTGAGCTTTATACCCCCGGCACAGATTTCCGTGGGCAGCAACGCCGTGTGGTACTCGGTGCTGGTGATTGGTTGCGTGGTGGTAGTGGTTGTACCTTTTATAATATATGCAATGCGCAAGCCCCATTGGGTGGACAAGGATTCGCAGTTCGAACCCTTCCACTACGACAAGTAGCATAATAAAAGCTCCCCGAGGGGAGCTTTTATTATGCTAATGACTGCATATCATTCAGTTTCTTGTAATAACCATCCTTGGCAAGCAGTTCCTCGTGTTTGCCACGCTCAACAATGCGTCCCTCGTGAAGCACGCAAATTTCGTCGGCGTGCTTGATGGTGGAGAGGCGGTGGGCGATGGCGATGGTTGTACGGGTTTTCATAAGGTGCTCGAGGGCATCCTGTACCAGGCGCTCCGACTCGGTGTCGAGGGCCGAGGTGGCCTCATCGAGAATGAGCACGGGCGGATTCTTGAGAATGGCGCGGGCTATGCTCACGCGCTGACGCTGGCCTCCACTCAAACGACCGCCACGGTCGCCTATGTTGGTGTCGTAACCAAACTCGGTGGCCATAATGAAGTCGTGGGCATTGGCTATCTTCGCAGCCTCAACAACCTGCTCCATTGTGGCATTCTCGCAACCGAATGCAATATTGTTGAAGAAGGTGTCGTTAAAGAGGATGGCCTCCTGGTTCACGTTACCTATGATGGCGCGCAGGTCCTGCACGCGGAAATCCTTTATATTGACTCCATCGATGAGCACCTCGCCCTGCTGCACATCGTGGTAGCGGGGAATCAAATCGACAAGGGTTGATTTACCCGAGCCCGACTGTCCAACAAGGGCTATTGTCTTGCCTTTGGGAATCTCGAGGCTCACGTTGTGGAGCACCTCGCGTGTGTCGTAGCTGAAGGAGATATTCTTGAGTTCTATTTTCTCCTTGAGGGTTTCTATTTTTGCAGGGTTGGCAGGTTCCTTTATAGGATTCTCGGCATTCATAATCTTGTCGATGCGCTCAAGCGATGCAAGACCACGAGGGATGTTGTAGCCCGCCTTTGAGAACTCTTTCAACGGGTTTATGATGCTATATAGAATTACCATATAGAAGATGAATGTGGGGGCATCGATGCGCGACGACTCGTTGAGAATGAGCAAACCACCAAACCACAGCACAAACACAATGAGCACGGTACCCAGGAACTCGCTCATAGGATGGGCAAGCGCCTGACGGGTAGATACCTTGCAGGCAGCATCGCGCACACCTTTGCTGGTGTTGGTGAAGCGGCGCTTCATCTGCTCCTCGGCAATGAATGCCTTGATGATGCGCAGGCCGCCCAAGCTCTCCTCCAATTGCGACATTACGTTGCTCCAGCGCTCCTGGACCTCAAGAGAGCGGCGTTTCAGGCGCTTACCCACACGGCCCATAATCCAGCCCATTCCGGGGAGGACAAGGATGGTGAAGAGGGTGAGCTCCCAGCTTGTCATAAGCAGCGCTGCAAAATAGAGGATTATGAGGATGGGATTCTTCATAAGAAGGTCGAGCGAACTGGTTATAGAGTTCTCCACCTCGTTCACGTCGCCACTCATACGGGCTATTATATCGCCCTTACGCTCTTGTGAGAAGAATGCGAGCGGAAGGCTCATAATCTTTGAATAGAGCATTACACGGATATCGTGCACCACGCCAGTGCGCAGGGGTATCATCACGGCCGACGATGCAAAATAACAGCTTGTTTTCACAAGTGTCATCACAATAAACGCAACGCCTATCACCAAAAGGGTTATCATAGCACCCTTAACGGCTATCATCTGTGTTATATAGTAGTAGAAATTGTTCACAGCCACATCCTTGATGCCGGCGCTACCCCACTCCATATACTCATACACCACATCGTGGGCACCTGTCTGAAACAAGATATCCAGAATGGGAATAAGGAGAGTGAAAGAGAAGATATTACTAATTGCCGACAAGATGTTGAGAATAATCGCCAAACCCACATATTTTTTATAGGGCATCACAAAGCGACGCATCATACTAAAGAATTCCTTCATAGTAACCGGTTTTTATCTGTTATGCAAAAATAGCCAAAATCTTTGTTGTTGAAAACATTTATAACTTAAATAGTGAAAAGCACATCAAACAAGGTCGCCATCCACGGTGTAGCCGTTGGGGTAGATAAGCAGCACACTTGTTTCGCGGTAGTCGCGCTGCAGCTGCACAAAAACGTGGTCGAGCGAGGGACGGAACGAGATGGAGCCACGACGGGCGCTCACAATGATGAGCAGGTGGTCGTCGGCTATGATGCTCGACAGGCGCTTGAGGTCGTTGCCTCCGTCGGTTTCGCAGTACTCGCAGTTTATGGGAACGGCATCGTGTTTCAACTTGTTTTTTATATGAGCCATTGTATCTATGTGCCCGTGGTATATTATCTTGCAACCCAGGCCCACAGCCATACGGGCGGTCTCCTCTACCCAATGATGGAAACCGGCCTCAAATTCAGCCTTGGCGGGGAAGGTTATGTGTATGCAGCGTATTGTGTTGAGCGGTATGTTTATGCGCGCCATTATTATCTGGGTGTTTATACCGTTGAGCAACTCGGGCAGCACCCCGCCGAGGAAGGTGTCGTTGGCAGTCTCTTTCTGGTGGAATCCCACTATGAGCTCGCGGTAATAGTTCTCCTTCATCTCGTGGATGATACCATAGGAGAGGTTGGTTGTGAGGCGCACTTTGGTGAGCAGCGGCACACTCACCGAGGCTGCTATGTCGGCTGCCTTGTCGAGCACCTTCTGCGCACGCTCGCGCATCTTCTCATCTTCGTCGAGCACCACATTCACGGCCGAGAGGGGCACTTTGGAATCCTCTTTGCGCAGCAGCAAGGCCAGGTCCATAAGCCTGTCTACCATATTGGGGTTGGCCAGCGCAAGCAACATCTTCTTCGATGTGTTTGCCGGCTTGTCGGTAACCTCGCCCGAGAGTGCTATGCGGCGTGCCGTGCGATCGGTTACTATGGAGCTCACAATGCAGGTGACAAGAATGAGCAGAATGGTGCCGTTGAGCACATCGTCATTGAGCAGATGCGAGCCATCGGGCAAAATTATCTTGTGGCCCACAATGGCTGCTGCAAGCGTTGCTGCCGCCTGCGACGTGCTTAAGCCGAACATAAGGTACTGTTCGTGGTTGGACATCTTATATGCACGTGCAGTAATCCACGATGCTATGGCCTTGCCCGTGAGGGCTGTGAGAATCATCACGGCCGCCACAAACAGGGCGCTGAAATTGCCGAATAGAACGTGTAGATTTATCATCATACCCACACCGATGAGGAAATATGGGATGAAGATGGCGTTGCCCACGAAATCGATGCGGCGCATAAGGGGCGAGGTGTGCGGTATAAGACGGTTGAGCACAAGACCGGTGATGAAGGCCCCCAAAATGCCCTCCATACCCGCAATTTCCATAAGGCCGGCACCCAAAAAGAGGAGCGCCATCACAAAGATGTATTGTATGACACCGTCGTTGTATTTCTTGAAGAAATAGCGTGCCACACGCGGGAACACAAATATTATGAATGCGGTGATTGCCACAAGTTTAATCATAAGCAACACAAAGAACCACACATCGGAGTTGCCGGTGAACATACCGCTTACAACCGCCAGCACAAAAAGGGTGAGCGTGTCGGTAATCATAGTGCCGCCTACCACAAAATTCACACAACGCAGGCGTGAAAGGCCATAACGGGCCACTATGGGATAGGAAAGCAACGTATATGATGCGTACATACTTGCAAGCAGAACCGATGTTATGAGGCCGTATTCGAGAATCACCATATTGGAGAATAATCCCAATATTATGGGCAGGGCAAACACCGAAAGGCCAAGCAGCACAGCACCGCCCTTGGCCTGCCTCATCTCCTGCAGGTTTATTTCAAGGCTGGCAAGGAACATTATGTAATAGAGCCCCACCTTGCCAAAGAGTTCGAAACTGTCGTCGCGGGCAAGGATGTTAAGGCCATTGGGGCCCACAAGAAGACCGGCCAGAATCATACCGATGATATGCGGCAGGCGCAGCTTGTTAAAGAGAAGCGGCGCAAACAATATTATACATAGAACACCTAAGAATATCCAGGTGGGATCGGTTACGGGAAACAGTGCTTGCCAATTCATAAAAACAGATTTTATGCTAAATTACCAGGAATAGGTGAAGCCAAGTGTCATATACTCCTTCAACTGCAGATATCCATACTTATCGTCCTTGAGCCCGGGCGAGCTGTCATCGAAGCGGGTGTTTACAAGCATAGAAACCGAGAAATAACGATTTAGCTTCACATCGAACTTATTCTCCCAAGAGAAGAAGGAGCGGGCATAGTTGGTATAGAATTCGGCACGCGACCACCAATTAAGGATATTAAAGAAGGTGGCTCGTGGCACCTCAACCACCAACTGGGTACCAAAGTCTTCTCTGTGGTGGCGAGTGTTTCTTATACCATATCGGGTTACAAGGTGGTCGTATCGCACAAACCTATAATTATAGGCCGACAGCGGAGCAAGGAAGATGGTGAGAGAGAGGTTCTTCCAGGTTGGTTTGTAGTTGATACCCACCGAGAACGTGGCATCGAAAGGAGCCATAAATTTCGACACGAAATCGTAGCTGTTTGTGGGATAGTTGGGCAATGACTGCGTTTCGAGTTTGCTTTTTGCAGTAAGGTCGAGTTTGTTGACCAACTTGTAACCAAGGGTAGATTCCAGACGCAATTTATCGTTGTTGGTTTTGAAACTGTGCAATGTATCACCTTCAACAGTGGTAAAACCCAACTGTGCATCGAATTTATTGGTAAAGGTAATCCTATCCTTATCGTCGTAATTAAAATTGAAAACAAGGATGGCCAACATAGTACGGGAGTTATCGCCACCCTGTGACCAGTTGCGCGACACATAGTTTTGCGTGAATTTCAAATCGAAAGAGCCCGATGTGCGCCAATAAGACGGCTTTTTAACGGTTGTTTTAAGACCGCCGGTGACGCTTTCCGGTATATCGGCTATGGGGTTGTTGTCAAACTGTATTTTTGACACTTTGTCAATACTCTCCATTGCCGGCACTGAGGTTTCGTCGCGCAAGCGGTCCTCGGTTACACGTATCTTGCTCGGGTATTTGCGATATATCTCAAGCAGCACCTTGTCTATCACAGCCGAACGCTTTTCGTCGTGCAGCAAGCCGTTGTTGCCGCTTATGGAATCGACACCGAAGCCGCTGTTGAATGCTCTGTTCACAACCGAATTGTAAAGAACAGGCGTTGTCAGCAACTTTATATAGACAGGGTTGGCGCTCACCTCGCTACTATCCACAGCACTCACAAACATTGTATCACACACAAGTGAATCTATTTTTGCACTGAAGTAGTCGGCCACGCTGCCATTGGTTTGCGCCACAGCGGCAAACGACACGCACACAGCCCATAATAAAAGTATCTGTTTTTTCATCGTAATTTGTGTTTTCGTAATAAAAAGGCGGCAGCAGATGCCCTGCACCCTGTTTTTAATTTGCAAAGGTAATATTTTTCCCGCACTTATCTCTATAAATTTTATATTATAAATTAAAATATAGCATAAAACGAACATTTAAGTAAATTTACAAAACAAAGCAGGCGTAAATACTTTTATTTTTGCTATCTTTGCACTTCGTGCGAAAATGAATGGCACTCGCAGTGAAATATTGAAACAAGTTTCACATATCTCGCTCGTTGTTGCCATCATTGCACCTTGTGCGAAAATGGACGGCACTCGCAGCACCACTTTATTTAACAAAGAAACAGAAACAACCAATTATGGATAAAAACAGTATTACAGGATTTGCACTTATCGGATTGCTCTTTGTAGCATTCTTCTATTTCAACCGCCCCAACCCCGAACAGGCACAGGCGCAGCAGCGTTATCAGGATTCAATAGCAGCTATACAAAAAGCCGACGAAGCCGCCAGGCAGCAGATTATGGAGGCCGAAGAGGCTGCAATAGAGGAGCAGAAAAGCGACAGCTCGTCATTCTTCTTTAACGTGCTCAACGGCACCGACGAGAAGGTCACACTTGCCAACAACAAGGTGAGAATAAACATATCCACCCTGGGAGCAAGAATAACAGATGCCACCATATTCGAGTACAAAGACCAACAGGGCAACGACCTCACCCTCTTTGATGCGGGTGACAACATCGTTTACACCGACAACAGAGGCCGAGAACAGAAGGTGGAGAACCAGATGTATTTCACATTCGACGGCAAGGAGAGCAACATAGACACCAACATACTCTATTTCACTCCGCGCGAAAAGAGCGACAGCAGCGTGGTGATGCGCCTTGCTTTTGCGCAGGACAAATACATTGATTTCGCCTACCGCCTGCTGCCCGACAGCTATATGGTGAACCTCACCATCGATGCCCACAATATGCAGGGATTCTTCCCAAGCTCCACACGCAAGATGGGTATCTGCTGGGAGCAACTTTTGCGCCAGCAGGAGAAGGGTTACAGATTTGAGCAGCAGTACTCTACCGTAACATACAAGATAGCCGACGACGACACCGACTACCTGAGCGAAATGAAGAATGACGAGGAGACGCTTACCGAGCCCATCGACTGGGTTGCGTTCAAGAACCAGTTCTTCAGTTGCATAATGATTGCCGGCGAGCAGTTCAACGACGTGTTCCTGGAGTCGGACACCATTGACGAGGGCAAGGGCCTTTTGAAGGATTGCTACGCACAGATGCACACCCCCTTCGACCCCACAGGCAAGGTGGCAACCGACATTCAGTTCTACTTTGGCCCCAACAAATACAGCGACCTTGTTGCAAGCAACAAACTTGCCATAAACAACGACAAGGACCTGGAGTTGCAGAAGCTCATCTATTTCGGCTGGCCCATTGTGCGCTGGATAAACCGTTTCTTCATCCTCTACCTGTTCGACTGGCTCAACAGTTGGGGGCTCAATATGGGAATTGTATTGCTGCTGCTTACGCTCATAGTGAAAGCCATTGTATATCCCTTTACATATAAATCGTACATTTCATCGGCCAAAATGCGTGCTTTGAAACCATATATCGACGAGATAAATGCCAAATACACCAAAGCCGAGGATGCGCTGAAGAAACAGCAGGAGATAATGGGCCTCTACAGCAAGTATGGCGCAAGCCCTATGGGCGGCTGCCTGCCTATGCTCATACAGATGCCTGTGTTCATCGCTATGTTCAACTTTGTGCCTAACGCCATAGAGCTGCGTCAAGAGAGTTTTCTGTGGGCACACGACCTCTCCTCGTTCGATGCACTCATTCAGTGGAACACATCGATATGGCCCATAGGCAACCACATAAGCATTTTCTGCTTGCTCTTCTGCGTGACACAGATTATCAACACCTATTACACATCGAAGATGCAGCCCTCGATGGGAGGCTCACCCGAGCAGGAGCAACAGGCCAAGATTATGCGTTGGATGATGTACCTTATGCCCATTATGTTCTTCTTCATCTTCAACGACTACTCATCGGGCCTCAACTACTATTACTTTATATCAACGCTCATAAGTGTGTTCATTTTCATTTACTTAAGAAGAACGGTGAACGAGCAGGAATTGCTGCGTAAAATGGAGGCATACAACGAAAAGAACAAGAACAACCCCAACAAGCGCAATAACCTTATGGCGCGCCTGGAGGCACTCCAGGAGCAACAGCAGAAGATGTTGGAGGAGCAGCAAAGACGTAGAAACAAAAAATAATATATTATACTGTTAAGATATGGGATTTTTCGATTTTTTCAAGAAAAAAGATAACGAGCAGCGCATTGGCGGTATGGAGGACTTTATGACTCTCATACGTGTGTATTACCAATCGGTGCTTGCAGCAAACCTCGGCATCACCAACATTGGTATGTTGCCCGACCTTGCCACCTTCAAGCGCACCCTTAAAGTGGCTACACAGAACAACAAACTTGGCGTAGCCGAGCGCAGCCGTTGCAAGAAGATGCTGGAGCAGATTTACGGGCTCGATGACAGTTTCTTCAAAGAGATAGACCTCTCGATAAAGAAAAATTGCAAGAGAATAAACGACGTGCAGCCCTACCTTTACACCTTCCAAGGCTTCAACAACGACTTGATGATGCTTGTAGGCAACCTTATGCAGTGGAAATTCCGCATACCGTCGATATTCCATAAACTGCTCAAGGGAATGACCGAGAAGATTGTAAACGACATCCTCACCAAGAACAACTGGAAAGACGAGGCCACATTCCGCACCGTTTATGCCGTGCGCCAGTACAAAGAAAAACTGGGCTATTCCGAGGAGTGGATAAAGAACTATGTTTTCAGAATAATCACACTTGCAAAGAAGGAGCCACGCCCCAACAGCGACGAGGTTACAAAGTAAAAACATCACATAAGAGGCTGACTAAAAAGTATTTTTTAGCAGCCTCTTTACATATCATATAGGATTATGCTTAAATTCACACCCATCACCATAGAAGCAATAGAAACACTCAAAGGCTTTGCCGCAAGGGCGCTCACCCACTCGTGCGACTACACCCCCGGCAACCTTGTTATGTGGGCCGAGTATATGCACTACGAGTATGCAGTGGAGAGCGACACGCTCTTCATTCGCTCCCTCTCGGAACTCGACCTTGCAACACCGGCCTTCCTGCCACCCATAGGCAGCCTGCCGCTCAAAGAGAGCATAGCCCTGCTGCAAGAGTATTGCCACCACAACAACACACCGCTACACATAACCGCAGTGCCCGAAGAGATGGCCCACGAAATGGCAACCCTGCTGCCGAGCCACAATGTTAAGGAGCTCGACGGCTGGGCCGACTACATACACAGCGCCGAGGATATTGCAACACTGCAAGGAAAAGCGCTGAACAAAAGGCGCAACCGTAAAAAGAAATTCCTTGCCGACTACCCACACTACACATACAAGCGCTGCACCACCGACGACATTCCTGCCGTAGTGGAGTTTCTGCTTGGCAAAGGGTGTGACGAAGCCATAATGCGCTGCTACGAGGTGCACCAGAGCATAGCCACAGTGCGCAACCTGCCAATACACCCGCAACCCGCAGGCATCATAAAGATAGATGACAAGGTGGTGGCCTTCACACTAGGCGAGGCCTGGGGCGATATGCTATACATACACATAGAGAAAGCCGACAGAGAGTATGCCGGCCTGGGCGAAACGCTCACAAGCGAATTTGCCGCAGATATCATAAGCGAAATGCCTCAAATAAAACTCATAAACCGCGAGGAGGACCTCGGCAACGAGGGGCTGCGCCAAGCCAAGCGGGCATACAACCCCATTGCTATGCTCAACCGCTACGAATTCACACCCGCAAAATGAGACGAGCAACAAGCACAAGCGCCACAATAGAAAAACACCCGTGGGAGCCTTTTGCACCCGCGGGTGCAAAAATATTGTTTTTAGGAAGTTTTCCACCACCCCGCATTCGCTGGTCAATGGATTTCTATTACCCCAACATAACCAACGACTTCTGGAAGGTGATAGGCATAATTTTCTTCGGTGAAAAGGAGCATTTTATAGAAAAAAGCGACAAGCGGTTCAAAGAGGAGGAGATAAAGCGGTTCCTCACGGAAAAAGGGATAGCAATGTACGATGCGGCAACAGCAGTGCGCCGTTTGAGCAACAACGCATCCGATGCCCGTCTGCAAGTAGTGGAGGCCACCGACATTGCCGCCCTGCTTGCCCGTATGCCCCAATGCCACCACATTGCCGTCACAGGCGAAAAAGCAGCAAAAACCATTCTTGCCTCGCACGATGCCGAGCCACCCGGAATAGGCGAAAGCGTGGAGATACACTACGGCGAACGCACTGTAACACTGTGGCGCCTGCCATCTACATCGAGAGCCTACCCGCTTGCACCCGAAAAGAAGGCCGAACACTACCGCGCGCTGTTCCAAGCCATAGGAGTGTTATGAAATGATAGAACAACATTTTTGCACCAAGATATAAGCCGAAGCCACCAAAAAGTCTCCTTTTCTGCAAAAAAGCACACAAATCTTTCAAATATCCAAAAAATCTTATATATTTGCAGTAAATCGCGAATATAGCCTGCACTATTGTGTATATATGGTACAATATATCCGCAATAATGATTGTCGTAGTATGACCGAGAACGATAGAATAACATTGATGCATTTTGAGCAGAAGCTCCACCTGCTATTGCACGGCTACAAGCAGTTGCAAGAGCGTAACAGCGAACTTGAATCGCTTATCGAGGAGAAGGAGAACAGGCTCAGGGAACTGCAGCAACGTTGCGATTCGTTGGAAAGCAACTACACCAATCTGAAACAGGCAAAGGTAATAAGTCTCAGCGACAGCGAAATAGGGCAGACGCGTGAGAGATTATCGAAACTGGTGCGTGAAATCGACCGATGCATCGAGTCGCTAAAGAAATAACCACTAAGAGGCCGGGCAGATGGAAGATAGAGAACTTGGAATTAACCTTATAATCGACGGAATTTCGTTCCCGCTCACCGTGAAAGCGAGCGAGGAGCCATACTACCGCCAGGCAGCACGTTTGACAAACGAAAAGCTGGCTATATATAAAAAACGTTTTTCGGGCGAGGGAGGGGTGCGTGTCCTCATAATGGCCGCTCTCGACATTGCATTGGAAAAGGTGAAACAGACCGATAATGCAGGTTCTGCCGAGGTATTGAGAAAGGTAAACGAATTTTCGCGCCTCATAGACAGCACCCTGCAAGAAAATAAGTGATTCCACACTTTTTTATTGAGAGTTCACGCATTGCCATATTCACAAAGCCGATAGACCAACATCGGGCTTGAATATTGCGGTGCGTTTTATTATATATATTAATTAACGTAACATTATGCTTACATCAACATCATTAGTCATTGGTGCAGTTGCAGGAGCCCTCATAGGCTGCATCTGCCAATACGTAATAATTCGTTTCGGCTTCAAAGCGAAATTCCAGCGTATCATCGACGAAGCGCACAAAGAGGCCGAGGTTATAAAGAAAAACAAGTTGCTCGAAGTAAAAGAGAAGTTCCTTAACAAAAAGGCAGAGCTGGAGAAGGAGATTTCGCAAAGAAACAACAAGATTCAGCAGGCCGAGCACCACTTGAAACAGCGTGAGATACAGTTCAACCAGCGCAACGAGGACCTGCAGCGTCGCAAGAACGAGGTGGAGAACCTGCGTGAAAACCTCGAGGCACAGAAGGGGCTTGTAGAGCGCAAGCAAGAAGAACTTGACAAACTGCACTTGCAGGAGCGCGAGAAGCTGGAGGCTATCAGCGGTCTTTCGGCCGAGGAGGCAAAGGAGCGCCTTGTGGAGTCGCTCAAAGAGGAGGCAAAGAGCCAGGCAGCATCGTACATCAACGACATTATCGACGATGCCAAGATGACCGCCGGCAAGGAGGCCAAGAAGATTGTGATACAGACAATACAGCGCGTGGCCACCGAAACAGCCATAGAGAACTCGGTAACAGTGTTCCACATAGACAACGACGAGATGAAGGGCCGCATCATTGGCCGCGAGGGCCGCAACATACGCGCCTTGGAAGCCGCTACCGGTGTGGAAATTGTGGTTGACGACACCCCCGAGGCCATCGTATTGAGTGCATTCGACCCCGTACGCCGCGAAATTGCACGCCTTGCCCTGCACCAGCTTGTAGCCGACGGCCGCATACACCCTGCACGCATCGAGGAGGTGGTAGCCAAGGTGAAAAAGCAGATAGAGGAGGAGATTATCGAAACCGGTAAACGCACTACCATAGACCTGGGAATACACGGTATGCACCCCGAACTCATACGCATCATAGGCAAGATGAAGTACCGTTCATCATATGGCCAGAACCTGTTGCAGCACGCACGCGAAACAGCCAATCTGTGTGCCGTTATGGCAGCCGAGCTTGGCCTTAACCCCAAAAAGGCAAAACGCGCCGGCTTGTTGCACGACATCGGTAAAGTGCCCGACGAGGAGACCGAGTTGCCACACGCAGAGTATGGTATGAAGATTGCCGAAAAGTACAAGGAGAAACCCGATATATGCAACGCCATAGGCGCTCACCACGACGAGGTGGAGATGACAAGCCTCATAGCCCCCATTGTTCAGGTGTGCGATGCCATTTCGGGTGCACGCCCCGGCGCACGTCGCGAAATCGTGGAGGCCTACATAAAACGTCTGCACGACCTGGAGCAGCTTGCAATGTCGTACCCCGGCGTGACAAAGACCTATGCAATACAAGCCGGTCGCGAGCTACGCGTAATCGTGGGTGCCGACAAGATAGACGACAAGCAGACCGAGTTGCTATCGGGTGAGATTGCAAAGAAGATTCAAGACGAAATGACCTACCCCGGACAGGTGAAGATTACCGTAATACGCGAAACACGTGCAGTGAACTACGCACGATAAACCGCACATTGCAATAAACTAAAAAACAAATAAGTGGCAGCCGTGGCTGCCACTTATTTGTTTTTTTATCACGCATAACTATGCAGCCCGCCAAGCAGATAATTCACACCAAAAAAGGTGAAAAGCATTACAAGGAATGCCACCAGACAGAAATAGTGAAACACCAGAGGGCGAGCCATAAACGGCAAGGAGCGGGTGTGAAAACCAAACGAGCAGATGAAAAGAGTGATAAGCGCCCACACCTCCTTAGGGTCCCACCCCCAATAACGGCCCCACGAAATATTGGCCCAGGCTGCACCCAGGAAAATGCCTGCCATAAGCAACCAATTGGCATAATAAAGCATCACACGCCCACAGAGGGCAGTATTCTCCAAGCGCTTGTAATCCCCGGTACGCCAATAGAGCACAAGCGACACAAGAGCATTAACGGCCAAAAGCCCTATAAAGACATAAGAGAGCACTATTGTAATAACGTGCAAAGGCAATAAAGGCGTGCGCAACACGGGCTGTATCGGCCCCGATGCGGCCACACCGCTCAACAACGACACGGCGGCGCATATAAAAGCAAACACAAAGGCTCCTAAAGCCAAGCTACGGCTCTTGCGAAAGAACAGTACAGAGAAAAAGGCACACCAGGCAATAAACATCATAACCTCGGCACCATTGGACACGGGGAACAGACCGCCATCCATCCAGCGACGTACACCCATATAGCCAATAACCACAAAAAAGAACAAAGAGCTTACAACAATCTGCCACCAATGAGACGACGGCATCTTTATGCGCGGATAACCCACAGCAGCAAGGCGCTGCATAAGCGCACGCTTTTGGGTGTTACGCGCCACAAACAGGAACACGAAGCCCGCAGCCGACAGCAGGAAACCGGCATAAGCGATAGAGGTTCCCCAGGAATCGCGGCTCACAAGCAGTGTTACACAATCGCCATCTACCGCGGAGAGGTAAAAGCGGTACCCCGCCCTGTCATATGTGTTGTTCATCGAGAGCGAAGCCTGTTCTGCATCGCCCACAGGCGGTTGCACAGCTATGCGTGCCGTGTAGTTGCGTGGCGAAACAGCGTCGTCATAATACTCCACTGCGCAATGCTCCAAAGTAACCTTGAACGGGAACTTGGCAAGCGAACCGTCATCGGTCACAAACATACTCGACGGGGGAGCATCCTTGCACAAGGCAAGCGTGCCACGCTCGGCTGCGACGTATGTGACGAAAGCGCCTACAAGCACCACAGCAAATGCCAAATGAAGAAACAACGAGGAGGCGACACGCCTCATAGGGGTGTTGAATATATATAGCAACGCCGACGCAAGCATCACCACCCACAACGCCACAAACAACGGCGAGGAGTACACTGCGCTATGGGCAATCGGCGCACCCCAAACAGCACCCACCATCGTGGATGCCACAAGCACCACCACAAGCAGCGCCAACGAACCAAAGGATATATATTTCAATAAGTCTGCATTCATCACCACCACGACAGATGCTCGGCAAGCACCTTTATACCTATTATTATAAGAATGATACCACCCCATAGTTCGGCGCGCAGTTTGCGCGCAAAGCCCTTACCGCAGAATATCCCAAGAAAAAGGCCAAGCAGCGACATTGCAAACGACACCACCCCTATCACCACCAACGGATACACAAGGTTGCCAAAAGCGGTTATACCCATACAGGAGAATGAAACGCCCACCGCCAGAGCATCGATGCTGGTGGCAATGGCAAGAGTGAATATGACGCTTAATTTACGAGGATTAAACACCTTTTTCTCCTCCTCCTTAAACGAGTCCATTATCATACGCACTCCAAGGAATGCAAGAATGGAGAAGGCTATCCAATGGTCGATACTCTCTATAAGGTAACGGAAGCGGTCGGTGGCCAACCACCCCACAAAGGGATTAAAAGCCTGAAAGAAACCAAACAGCGTGGCCATTGCAAGCATAGGTTTCCAACGTACGCGGCCATATATGATGCCGCTTGCCACAGAAACCGCAAAGCAATCCATTGCCAATGCCAATGCCAAAAACCATATATATAAATGAGTCATAGATGCAACCCTTTCACACTGTTTTAACAACGCAAAAGTACTCCTTTTTTCCTATATGCACAACACCTTTGCACACAACACACAATTTTAACAAACGGCAAAGTTCTGTGTTCTTTTTATACTTAAAACAGAGTGCAAAAAGAAAAAAAGAGAAAAATGCTATTTGAGGAAAAAGAAAATTACACTATCTTTGCAACACGATACCGGGGCTATCTGGATTTGACAGCGGGTAGAAAAGGTACGTAAGCACGCAGTGCCTCGTTGGTTTGCACTATAATCTGAGCCCTCAACAATTATCTGGCGAAACTTCTTATGCTCTCGCTGCTTAATCGAAGTACAGTAGATTAGCTTTATTCCTGCACCAGGTGCGGGAACGAGACATCACCCGGACGCTCTTGTTCCGAAGCAATCCGACAAGGTGGTGCAGGCAAATCGGGACTGGCTGCAGCAGGCCTTGATGCTGTGGTGAGATTTTAGAGGATAAGGCACAAGTTGGTGGTCTCGGTCTTGCTTGTGCTCGAAAACCCCACCGAAGACTAAGCGTGTAGAAAGCGTATGGTTTCCTCGTTTGGACGAGGGTTCGACTCCCTCTAGCTCCACATATGACGGAAGATACATTTCCTGTTTGAAGCTATGAACAACATCTATTTGAAGAAGCTGCCACTGCAGGGGTTCGCCACCACACAATCGTCGTTGCAGCAGTTTATGCAACACGCATACCAACTGCAACACATCACAATCTTTTACGGCATAAGTGGCGAGGCTCTCTTTACCATCGATGGACAGAAGTATCGCTTCACTCCCGGGCAGATAATCATATGCCCTGCAAACTCCAACATTCTGCTGCTCGACATCACCAGCGACTTTTCGGCACGCCTGCTGGGCCTCACCAAGCACATATGGCTTGCTGCGCGCAGTTCTATGGGCCCCGAAACAATGCAGACGATAGAGCGCCGCATACACCAAGGCGGTAACAACGAGCTGGAGAGCGAATACGTTACAAACATATTCAGACAGATAGATATACTCGATGCCGAGCTTGCAGGCAACGAGGGGCATATGGAGTATTGCCGCCAGAATGTGATTCTTGCTGTGAACTCCCTGCTGCTATACATACAGCGCATAAACAAGGAGAACGCAAACAGCATCAAAGAGCATATATCGGAAAACAAGGACAAGATGTTCTATGAGTTCCGCGTGTTGCTGGCAAAAAAGTTCCGCGAGAACCGCTCGGTGCAGTTCTACGCCGACAGCCTCAAAGTATCCACACGCCAACTCAACTCGATATGCCAGCGGGCAGGTGGACAGAATGCCAAGGAGATTATAGACCACTACACCATAATTGAATTGCAGGTGGCACTTATGTACACGCACAAAAGTTTTCAGGAACTTGTGAACGACTTTAATTTCCCCGACCAATCTTATCTGAACCGCTATTTCAAACGGCACACAGGTTATTCGTTATCGGAATTCAGAACAAACGGCGTAATGGTTGACTAACCATCACGCCGTTTGGTTTTTTCTTTTATTGCCACGCCATCAGGCCTCGCCCTTGAATGGAGCCACGGGTATATATCCCTGGCGCTCGGGCAAACGTATCTCGCCAAACTGGGCCTCGTACTTGCGCAGATTATCCTGCAGGGCAAGCACCAGACGCTTGGTGTGCTCGGGTGTCATTACAATGCGCGACTTCACCTGCGCCTTGGCCACGCCGGGCATAATGCGCACAAAATCCATTACAAACTCCGAGGATGAGTGTGCTATCACGGCAAGGTTCGAATAAACGCCCTGGGCAACATCCTCTTTAAGTTCTATCTGCAACTGACCGTCTTTTTTAATATCCATAGTTATTCGCCTGCTTTAGGGTGAGAGAAATCTACAAGATTCACGGTGAATATGAGTGTGGAGTATGCAGGTACCACGCCGTTGTCAATGGCACCATAGCCAAGCGTGGAGGGTATGTATATTTCCCATATATCGCCCCTGACCATCTCCTGCACGGCGGTTGTGAAGCCCTTCACACATTCGTTGAGAGCAAGTTGCATAGGCGCTTCGTAATCGGGGTTGAGCTCGCCCGAATATGAGGCATCGAATATCTTGTCATTTATGAGCTTGCCCGAATAGTTCACCCACACGTTATCGTTGTACATTGGGTGTGTGGTTCCCGTACCGCTGCTCTTCACCTTGCAATATACATAGTACTGGTTTTCCCACTCCGCATCGGGGTTCAGGCCCACGGCCACAAAGCGCTTCCACTCGCCGTCACTGTTTTCGGCAGCCTCCACGGCAATGGAATCTATGTATTGGGTGTTTTTAAGCTCCCAATTGGCATACTCGGCATACTCGTCGCTCTCGCTGCAAGAGGCTAACCCCACGAGCGCGAGCAACGACACGAGTATTGTTTTTCCTATATTCTTCATCTGAAAAATCAAGCAAGTTTCTTCAACAACGAGGTAATGCTTACGTTGTCCTCTATAATGCCACGGAGGTCGGCAATGGCAACGCGGCGCTGCTCCATTGTATCGCGCTCACGCAGAGTAACCATACCATCCTCGAGTGTCTGGTGGTCCACTGTCACGCAGTAGGGAGTACCAATGGCATCCATACGACGGTAGCGTTTGCCAATAGAGTCCTTCTCCTCGTAGTAACAATTGAAATTGAACTTGAGTTCGTTCATAATCTCGCGAGCCTTTTCGGGCAGACCATCTTTCTTCACCAAAGGAAGTACAGCCAGTTTCACCGGAGCAAGGGCTGCGGGCAGGCGCAATACCACGCGGGTTTCGCCGTTTTCGAGCTTCTCCTCGCAATACGATGCACACATAATGCTGAGGAACATACGGTCAACACCGATAGATGTTTCAATAACATAGGGAGTGTAGCTCTCGTTTGTTTCGGGGTCGAAGTATTTGATATTCTTGCCCGAATATTTCTCGTGCTGGCTAAGGTCGAAATTGGTACGCGAGTGGATACCCTCTACCTCCTTGAAGCCGAAAGGCATCTTGAACTCGATGTCGGTGGCAGCATTGGCATAGTGGGCAAGTTTATCGTGATCGTGGAAACGGTACGATGCATCGCCAAAGCCCAGGGCCTTGTGCCAGGCAAGACGTGTCTCCTTCCACTTGTTGAACCACTCGAGCTCGCTGCCGGGGCGCACGAAGAACTGCATCTCCATCTGCTCGAACTCGCGCATACGGAAGATGAACTGGCGGGCAACTATCTCGTTACGGAAAGCCTTACCTATCTGTGCTATACCAAAGGGCACGCGCATACGGCCGGTTTTCTGTACGTTCAGGTAGTTCACGAAGATACCTTGCGCAGTTTCGGGGCGCAGATAAATCTTCATTGCAGCATCGGCTGTAGAACCCATTTCTGTGGAGAACATAAGGTTGAACTGGCGCACCTCGGTCCAGTTGCGTGTACCCGAAATGGGGCAGACAATCTCCTCGTCTATGATAATCTGGCGCAACTCGTCCAAATCCATAGCATTGAGAGCAGCAGCAAAACGATTGTGCAAAGCATCGCGTTTAGCCTTCTCGGCAAGCACTTTGGGGTTGGTTTCCAGGAATAGTTCGCGATTGAAAGAGTCGCCAAAGCGCTCTGCAGCCTTTGCGGCCTCTTTCTCAATCTTCTCGTCATATTTTGCAAGCTGCTCCTCTATGAGCACGTCGGCACGATAGCGTTTCTTTGAATCGCGGTTATCGATGAGGGGGTCGTTGAATGCATCGACGTGGCCCGATGCCTTCCAAATTGTGGGGTGCATAAAAATTGCAGAATCGATACCCACGATGTTGTCGTTGAGCAACACCATACTCTGCCACCAATATGTCTTGATATTATTCTTCAGTTCCACGCCCATCTGACCATAGTCGTAAACTGCGCCTAATCCATCATATATGTCGCTCGAGGGGAAAACAAAACCATACTCCTTGCAGTGAGCGACCACTTTCTTAAATACATCTTCTTGAGCCATAATCTATGTTTTATTTATTCGTTCTTAATCAGCATTCAAATATTCTGCAAAGTAAATCATTTTTTAGCTAAAAACCGCCATTTTACCACACTATAATTATAAATTTATAATAATTTACCATAAAAAAGAGATTGCCGCAATCGCTTCGAAAAATATCAATGCAAACTTTATTGTTTCTGCCCGTTTTTGCGTATATTTGAGATAAATCTCGAATATAGGAGGCACCTCGGCAAAAAAATCAAACAAGTTTGTTTTTTCTGCGCTCGAAATTAAGCATATTTGAGATAAATCTCGAATATAGGAGGCACCTCGGCAAAAAAATCAAACGAGTTTGTTTTTTCTGCGCTCGAAATTAAGCATATTTGAGATAAATCTCGAATA
>JAFVSR010000008.1 GCA_017503645.1 Bacteroidaceae bacterium
GAGCCAGGATCAAACTCTTCGTTGTAAATTTTTATTTGTAATACTTAAAAAAGTATTTTGTCTTAAGTTGATACCGGCCGGAATTAAAAGTACATCAAATTATTTTGACGGTTCGTTTTATTGTTCCTTACTTATACACTAATTATTTCAATTAGTACGTTGTACTGCTTGTCTGTATGGAATGTTTTCAAGGATCATCTTGCTCATCGGCATTCACTGTGTTTCTTGCCGAAAGCGAGTACAAAGGTAAGGCAAAGTTTTGGACTACCAAACATTTTCCACTCTTTTTTTCAATAAATTTTTCATCTTTTTTCGCAAGCGTTGATTTTCAAGCTGTTAGAAAACAAGAAAAATTTCACTTTTTTGATGAGTTTTTCTATCGCCTTGCAAAAAGAGGGATTCGCAACAAAAAAAGAAGCGCGCAAATTGCGCGCTCACCAACAGATTTTGTAAAAAAAACTATTTGGACAGAATACTTTCGAGCTGTTGGGCCGTGAGACCAAGCTTGAATTTACCATTTACCGCAACCGAAATGGCGCCGGTCTCCTCGGAAACCACTATGGCTATGGCATCGGTTTTCTCGGAAACGCCCATCGCCGAGCGGTGGCGCAGACCGAGTTTTTTGGGGATATTCAGATTGTGCGACACCGGCAGAATACATTGTGCAGCCGTTATTCGCCCGTTCTGTATAACTATGGCGCCATCGTGCAAAGGAGCATTCTTGAAAAAGATGGCTTCTATCAGTCGCTGGCTCAACGCGGCATCTATCCTCTCTCCCGTTTGCACAAATTCGTCGAGGTTCTCATTCCTTTCAACCACAATAAGCGCGCCCACCTTTTGTTGGCTAAGACTCATACAGGCCATCACCACAGGGACCAGCGAGGCTTTTTCATCACCATTCTCCTTGCGCGAGAAAAAACCGGCCAGTGTGCGGAAATGTCTGTGTGTGCCGAGTGTTTTGAAGAAGCGACGAATCTCATCCTGGAATATTATGATGAGCGCAAGAACTCCCACGCTCATAAGTTGGTCGAAGATAGAGCCAAGCAACTTCATCTGCAACACGCGCGAAACAAACACCCACAAGAGGATAAAAACCAATATCCCCGAGAATATATTGAGCGAGCCCGACTCTTTCATAAGTTTATAGAAATAGTACAGGAAACACGCCACAAGTATTATATCTACTATATCTTTTATGGAAATCTCAAAAAACATCTTATCCTAATATATATATGTATTGTTCTTCTTTTCGCCAAACAGCCCTTCGTGCGCCCTTTTCAATTCCGAATAGAGCTTTACCGACTCCACAGCCTCCTTCACATCGTGCACACGCAAGATGTCGGCACCGCGTTCAAGGGCTGCCATATTCAACGCCACAGTGCCTGCAAGGGCATCGGCAGGAGTATTGTCAAGCACTTTTGTTATCATTGATTTGCGCGACAGCCCCACAAGGAGCGGTGCCTCCAACTGCTCGAAAAGCGGGAGCGATGCCAAAAGTTCGTAGTTTTGTTGCACGCTTTTCCCAAAGCCAAAGCCCGGATCGACAACAACATCCTTGACACCCGCCTGACGCAACTGCCACACCTTGCGCGAAAGAGAGGCAAGCACATCGGGCAGGAAAGAGGCATATTCCGCCGAGCTGCCGGCCCACCCTTGCGAGTGAGTTAAGACATAAGGCACATTGAGCTCCACCACTGCGCCGAACATATCGACATCCCAATCGTAACCCGACACATCGTTTATAATAGAAACGTTGTGGTTCTGCACGCACTCGCGCGCCACACGGGCGCGGTAGGTATCTACCGAAATAACCGTATCTTCAGGCAGGGAGGCATCGAGAATATCGAGCGCTGCGTGCAGACGGCGCAGTTCCTCCTCCTCGGGAACAGGCTCGCCTGTGGGGCGTGTGGAACAACCGCCTATATCAAGAATAGCAGCCCCGGCATCTAACATCTCGCGTGCTGTTGCGAGCAGGCTGTCACCATCGTTCTTACGCGACGAGGCGTAAAAGGAGTCGGGGGTGACATTCAAGATACCCATCACCAACGGTGTGTGGGTGAGGAGCAGTTTACCTTTTATATTTATCGTTCTATCCAAATTACAGCAAATGTAGTGAAAACCGAGCGCAGAAAAAAACAAACTTGTTTGATTTTTATGCCGAGGTGCATCCTATATTCGATGGAGACATCAAATATAGTAAAAAACATACAACGATACACGAATGGAGCCCATTTTATTTCAAAAAAAAACACGCAATCAACGCTTCGCCTGCCATATCTATTATATATAATAATGTATAAATATAAAAAGAGGTTGAATATGGTTGAAAATTGAGCATTTTGTAGTATCTTCGCACATTGAAAACTCCTAACCCAGAATCCCATAATATATGCAACAGACACACTACATTGTAGGCGGACACCCCTTCACCATAAACAATATGGAAGGAAACACATCACAATTACTACCCACAATGGAGCCTTTCAAGGCCGAGCAGATAGGTGAGGCTCTTTTTACCGTAACCATCGACAACAGCATCATCCCATCGTGGCAAGGCAAAAAGATAGGAACATTCCCCTGCCCTTCGGCCACGTTCGAAGTATATAAAAGGGATAACGGTTCGTACCAGGTGCTCATTCTGATGGGCAACAGCCCCTGCGCGTTCATTGAAACCGACGAGGAGTACAAGAACATAAGCGTCACCACACGTGGTACCGATGCGCAGAAGGCATTTGGCGTAAACAACTCGATGATGCTCATATACACAATATGCACCGCGCAACACAACACCCTGCTTGTGCATTCGTCGGTGGTAGAAAACAGTGGCAAAGCATATATGTTCCTCGGCAAGAGCGGCCAGGGCAAGAGCACACACAGCGATATGTGGGTAAAATACATAGAGGGCAGTACACTGATAAACGACGACAACCCCGTGATACGAATAGCCGACGACGGCACCCCCATAGTGTATGGTTCTCCCTGGAGCGGCAAACGCCCGATATACAAGAACGTGCAATACCCCATTGGCGGCTTTGCAGCCATTGAGCAGGAGAAGGAGAACAGCATCAAGAGGGAAGAAATACCCGTGGCATTCGGCATATTGCTGAGTTCTATGTCCACAATGAAGTTCGACAAAGATATTCATATGAAGATTTGTGGCACCATAAGCAAGATATTGAGTAGAATACCGGTGCACACACTCTATTGCCGCGCCGACAAGGAGGCAGCGCAGGTATCGAGCAACGCATTCGGGCTGTAATGGAGGGAGAAAAAAGGCAAATAAGGGTAAAGAACCACGTTTTTATGCAGGAGGTGGTGCGCCGCTTTCGTCAGGAGGGGCGCAAAAGCGTCACCTTCACCGTTTACGGCGTAAGTATGCATCCGTTTTTGGGCAGCGGGCGCGACAAAGTTGTTCTCGCGCCACCCGCAGAACCCCGTGTGGGGCAGGTGGTACTTGCCGAGGTGCAGCCACAGCGATATGCACTGCACCGCATAATAAAGATAGAGGGTGACATAATAACGATGCGCGGCGATGGTAACCCGTTGAAGATGGTGGAACAATTTACTGCCGACAAATTAGTGGGCACAGCCGAGGCGTTCATACGCAAGGGAAAATATGTGAGCACCAACAGCAAGCTATGGCGATACTACTCGGCCACGTGGCAGGCCTGCAACCCCGCACGCCGTTGGCTGCTTGCTTTTTACAGAAGAATAATTTTGAAAATATTTTGACAATATGAAGATTAAAGAAGGTTTTGAATTGCAAAACGTATGTGGCGAATATATAATAGTGCCCACAGGTATTGAGAATGTAGATTACAGCAAAATAATAAGCCTTAACGAAACAGCCGCCTATCTATGGGAAGGCTGTTGCACACTCGACAGCTTCACCATCGACACTATGGTGGAACTGCTCACCCGCGAATACGAGGTTGACGAGAATACCGCCCGCGAGGATTGCGAGAAGATTTTCGCCTGCTGGGTAGAAATGGGGCTTGCCGAGGAATAATTTACATACACAAACAGCGGAATAACACAAATGGCACTCCGGGGAGTGCCATTTGTGTTATTTATTACCATATGTGTTTTCTATTTCCTGCATAATAGTCATAAGCTCATCAACCTTCTCGGCGCGCAGCATAGCAATGCGCAAAGGGCGGAAATCGGGCAAGCCCTTGAGCAGAGGGGTGGCCGCAAGATGACGACGCACGTGCAAAATACCGGGGCGCTCGCCCAACCACTCCACGCTGTCGCGCACCTGCGTGCGCAATATATCCATACACTCCTTGAAGGTGAAGGGGAGCGCCGGCTCACCTGTGAGCAGGAAGTGTTTCACATCCCTGAAAATCCACGGCTGACCAAAACTGGCACGCCCTATCATTATGGCATCTACCCCATAGCGTTCGAAACACTCGCGGGCACGCTCGGGCGTTTTGATATCGCCATTACCTATTATGGGAATGTGCATACGGGGGTTCTCTTTTATTTTGCCAATGAGAGTCCAGTCGGCATCGCCGGTGTACATCTGCGCGCGTGTGCGCCCGTGCACGGTGAGGGCGGCAATGCCACAATCCTGCAAACGCTCGGCAAGATCCACAATGCACTTGCTGTTCTCGTCCCAGCCCAGACGGGTTTTCACCGTCACGGGAATATTCACTGCATCCACCACAGCTTTGGTAATTTCGAGTAGCTTGGGAATGTTCTGTAACATACCCGCACCACACCCCTTGCGAGCCACCTTTTTTACCGGGCAGCCGAAATTTATATCCAAGATATCGGGCTTGGCAGCCTCCACACGCTTGGCGGCCTCGACCATAGGAGCCACCTCGTTGCCGTATATCTGAATGGCCACAGGGCGCTCCTGCTCATAAACAGTGAGTTTACGCACCGTACTGTTTATATCGCGTATAAGAGCATCGCTCGACACAAATTCGGTATATACCATATCAACCCCGAACCGCTTGCACAGCAGGCGGAAAGCAGCATCGGTTACATCTTCCATTGGGGCCAGAAACACAGGGTACTGCCCAAATTCAATATCGGCTATCTTCATACAGTTTTCTATTTGCCTGCGAAATTAGTGCAAAAAACGGGAATTTACAAGCAATGAGCAGCAAGCCGCAGCCACAGAGCGCCAGCAAGCAATGCGGAGCACTATACAAACACACCAATATATAGTGGAAGTCTTATATCAAACTCAAGTTATTTACGCCACGCGTATGGCTGTTGTTTCTCTTTTTTTAGTAACTTAGCGCCAAGCAAACAGGGACACAATGAAAAAATATATGACCGCAGCAATAAAGTTCATTATTAGGGCGCTGAAAACAGCTGCAATACTATCATTTGCAGCAGTGGCGTTTTTCGTATGTTTCACAATTGCCTACTATATTTTTATGAAGCCATCGAAGAACAAATTCGACAGGCTCATTGAGTGGAAGTACTTTTGGGAGAAGAACAGAAACGGAGAGTGCATTATAGACTTAGCTGAAGTCATTGATATTGAATGGGATTCGGCAAAGTATTATAATGAGAAATATTCCTCGAAAGATTTAACTGAAATATTACTGTTTATGCACAATGGACACGTTGTGTATTCAGCCGAATGGGTACCACAAGAATATGAGAACAGCCCGGGAGGAGTTATTTTTGTGTATGATGAAGAGATTCCCACATTTTACCCGCACAATGCAAAGTTCAAGGCATACAAAGATACCGTTTACGATTATGAGGATAAATTCATTCTATTGAAGCAGATAAAGTAACAACTCTATTTTTGATAATCGCAAACAGGGAGCAACAGCCACATTTTGCACAAGCGTATGGCTGTTGTTTCTCTTTTTTTAGTAACTTAGCGCCAAATAACATTTTCACAGAAACGCCCGAATATGATTCAGAGAAACGAAATTGAGATAATGGCCCCTGTGGGCTCACGCGAAAGCCTCACAGCCGCAATACAGGCAGGTGCCAATTCCATATACTTTGGAATAGAGCACCTTAATATGCGTTCACACTCGGCAAGTGCATTCTCCATAAACGACCTGAGGGAGATAGCGCAGATATGCGACGAGCATAACATAAAAAGCTACCTCACGGTGAACACCATCATATACGAGAACGACATAGATATGATGCACAAGATTGTGGATGCCGCAGTGGAGAGTGGCATATCGGCCGTGATTGCAGCCGATGTGGCTGTGATGCAGTACTGCAACCGCGTGGGTATGGAGGTGCACCTGTCCACACAGCTGAACATAAGCAACAGCGAGGCCCTGAAATTCTATGCCCAATTTGCCGACGTGGTGGTGCTTGCACGCGAGCTTAATATGGAGCAGGTGGCTGCAATACACAAGGTTATAATAGACGAGAACATATGCGGCCCAAAAGGCGAGCTCATAAGAATAGAGATGTTCTGCCACGGAGCGCTGTGTATGGCCATTTCGGGCAAATGCTACCTGTCGCTCCACCAGCTTGGCCGCAGCGCCAACCGCGGGGAGTGTATGCAGGTGTGCCGCCGCGGCTACATTGTAAAAGACCGCGAAAGCGACATAGAACTCGAGGTTGACAACAAGTACATAATGTCGCCTAAAGACCTAAAGACCATACGTTTTATGGACAAAATGATTGAGGCGGGCGTGCGAGTATTCAAGATTGAGGGGCGTGCCCGTGGCCCCGAATATGTACAGACCGTGGCAGGCTGTTACAACGAAGCCTTAGAGGCATACATCAACGGCACATTCACCGAGGAGAAGAAGGATGAGTGGGACAGCCGCCTGGCCACCGTTTTCAACCGCGGTTTCTGGGATGGCTACTATCTGGGGCAGAAGATTGGCGAGTGGAGCAACATATATGGCTCGCAAGCCACAGAGAAAAAGGTGTATGTGGGCCGCGGAGTGAAATATTTTTCAAAGCTCGGCGTGGGCGAGTTCTACATAGAGGCAAGCGAGCTGCACGTGGGCGACAAACTGCTTGTAACAGGCCCCACAACGGGAGCAATGTACCTGGAGCTCGAGGAGGCGCGTGTGGATTTAGGCCCCGTGGATACAGTGCCCAAAGGGGTATATGTATCGTTCAAGGTACCCGCCAAGGTGCGCCCCGCCGACAAGCTGTATAAGATTGTGAGCACCAAGGCTTGCGATTGAGCAGGCCCCTTGCTCAATGTCATCCCGACACGCAGTGAGGGATCTCCAAGCAAATAGCGATTGAGATATCTCGCGTGCGCTCGATATGACACAAGCGTTGATATTTAGAGAGTTTGGCACAGCATCTATATTATTATCGAAAAGAGACCGCAATGATAACCCCAGCACCGCTTAAAGAGGGCGACCTCATAGCCATAGCATCGCCTGCCGGTGCCATACGCGAACCGGCACTTGTGGAGCAGGCTGCACAGGTGTTGCGCAGCCACGGTTTTGCGGTGGAGATAGCGCCCCACTGCCTCACGCGCAACGGATATTACAGCGGCACGGCAGCCGAACGGCTGAGCGACCTTGCCACACTGCTTGCACGCAGCGATGTAAAAGCCATTCTATGCAGCTATGGAGGATATGGCAGCGTGCATCTGATTGAGCAATTTGCCCCGCTCATAGAACGCCACCCCAAGTGGTTGATAGGTATGAGTGACATTTCGGCCTTGCACGCAGCCTGCCTTGCAAGCGGCGTACAGTCGTTGCACGCCCCGCAGTGCCGCCACATAGCAACCCTGCCGACCGACAGCACCACACTGCAAATAATAGATATTCTCAAAGGAGCAAATCCCCGCTACCACATACCGCCACACAGCCTTAATATAAAAGGAGAGGCACGGGGCACGCTTGTCGGCGGTAACCTGTCGGTAACGGCAGCGTTGGCAGGCGGGCGATATGACATATTTGCCGATGGAAGAATAATCTTTATAGAGGACACGGGCGAGCTACCATACCGTGTGGAGAGGCTTATGTACCAACTGAAGTATGCCGGGGCGTTGGAGAAGATTGGCGGGCTCGTTGTGGGGCAGTTTACCGATGTAAAGGAACACACCGGCTTTGGCGGCACCACCTACGAACTTATACATAATATAATTAAGGAGTACGACATACCTGTGTGCTTCAATTTCCCTGTGGGGCACTGCAACCACAACTTGCCGCTTATAGAAGGTGCCGATGTAACGTTATCTGTTACCGAAGCCGGGGTTGATATAGTATAGTCGTTATCCTTTACCCGTGCTTTGCCTTGAAGGCAAGCGCATAGAGCCTCATCTGCTTAATCATTGCAAGAAGGCCGTTGCTGCGGGTGGGCGACAAATGCTCCTTAAGGCCTATGGCCTCCACAAAGTAGAGGTCGCTGCCAAGGATTTCATCGGGGGTGTGGCCCGAATATACATCTATGAGCAATGCAACAATGCCTTTTACTATGAGCGCATCGCTCTCGGCACGGAAAAGCACCTTGCCATCTACATAATCGGCCTGCAGCCACACACGGCTCTGGCAGCCTTCGATGAGGTTATTGTCGGTTTTGTACTGCTCGTCGAGCGGGGGTTGCTCACTACCCAGGTCTATAAGCAACTGGTAGCGGTCGAGCCAGTCGTCGAAACCGCTGAACTCCTCTATTATATTATCTTGTTTTTCGTTTATCGTACTCATTGCCTATTTCTCGTTATAAATAACAGCCATCACGGTCTGCCCCACCGCTTTAAGCGTGGCGGCATCTATCCAGTCCATATCGTCTTTTACCGTGTGATGATGCGGGCCAAAGCCATTGGGGCTCGATGCATCGTAGTTTATGATATCTATGCAGGGCAGGCCCATAAAACTGTTCACATAATAGTGGTCATCAGTAACCATACCGCCTTGCTCGTTCACAAAGTAGTCGCTATAGCCCCACTTGGCAGCCTGCGCCCACACCTTATCCACGATGTTAGAGGCGAAATGCTCCGAAATGCCCTCGCGAAGAAAACGCGACGATGGGGCACCCACAATGTCGAGCAATATGCCATAACGGGCGTTGTAGTTGCTCTTGTGGGGGAAACGAGCCCAATACTGCGAACCCAACGCCCAGGAGTTGTCTATTCCAGGCCCGTTGTAGGGGTCGTTTTCGTGGCGGCCGTAGTCCTCGGCATCGAACAGCACAATGTCCACTCCCACGGCAGGCCGCACCAACGATATCTGGCGCGCAATCTCCAAGAGCACACCTACACCGCTTGCACCATCATTGGCGCCAAGAATGGGTTTGTAATGGTTGCTCTCATCGGGGTCGCTGTCGGCCCAGGGACGGCTGTCCCAATGGGCGCAAAGCATCACGCGTTTTTTGTTTTGCGGTTGGAACTGCGCAATAATGTTACGGGCCTGCAAACGGTCGCCGTTGTATGCTGTGAGTTCCACCTGCTGCGCCACCACATCGGCACCGCAAGCACGCAAAAACGATTCAAGATAATCGCCACAGGCGCGGTGTGCCGCACTGTTGGGCACGCGGGGCCCGAAGGCTACCTGGCGTTCCACGTAGCTGTATGCGCTGTCGGCATCGAACACGGGAACCACCACAGCCATTTCGACCTGTGCGGGGGCTTTCTTGTTGCCACCACAGGCAACAAGAAGTATGACAGATACCAACAGCAATACAAGCGCTGCGTTTATACGGAATATTTTTCTATTCACAATCAATGGGTTCGTTATGTTATCATTGAATAGCACTCAAAAAGCCCTCCTCTTCGGATTTTGCCTTTGTCTAAACTTAGCCGCGCACCTTATAGGGCGCACACACGGGTGTGCCCCTACTTGTTCAATTTCCAGGTTGCACCATCCTTTGAGTCTTTAATCTCAAAGCCGAGTGCAGCAAGCTCGTTGCGTATCTTGTCGCTTGTAGCCCAATCCTTGGCTACCTTGGCTGCCTGGCGCTGCTCGAGCAACATATCAACCACCTTGCCGAATGCCTCTTCGCGGGCGCTGTCGGAACCACGCTCCTCCTTCAAGCCCAGGATGTCGAACATAAAGAGCGCGAAGGTCTCCTTGAGCTCGGCCAGGTCGGTTGCCGATATTGTAGCCTTTTTGTCGGCAATCTGATTGATGGCGCGCGATGCATCGAACAGGTGCGAAATTACCTGCGCGGTGTTGAGGTCGTCGTTCATTGCAGCATAGCACTTGGCACGCAAGCCTGCAACATCTACAGATGTTTCGCCCTGCGAGGTGAGACCGCAAAGTGTCTTGTAGGCATCCATAAGGCGCTGCATACCCTTTTCGGCAGCCTGCAATGCATCGTTGCTGAAATCAACTGTGCTGCGGTAGTGGGCCTGCAAGATGAAGAAACGTATTGTCATAGCCGAGTAGGGCTGTGCAAGCAGTTTGTGCGAGCCTGTGAAGAACTCGTCGAGGGTGATGAAATTACCCAACGACTTACCCATCTTGGTGCCGTTTATGGTAATCATATTATTGTGCATCCAATATTTAACCACAGGCTTGCCCATAGCTGCCACACCCTGCGCTATCTCACACTCGTGATGGGGGAACACAAGGTCCATACCACCACCGTGAATATCGAACTGCTCGCCCAGGTATTTGCGGCCCATAGCGGTGCACTCGCAGTGCCAACCGGGGAAACCGTTGCTCCAGGGAGAGGGCCAACGCATAATATGTTCGGGCTGCGCACATTTCCACAAAGCGAAATCGGCGGGATTGCGTTTCTCGCTCTGACCGTCGAGCTCGCGTGTGGTATTGAGCACCTCATCGAGGTTACGGCCCGACAGCACACCATAGTGGTGCGCCTTGTCATACTTTGCCACATCGAAATATACCGAACCCTGGCTCTCGTATGCAAAGCCATTGTCCATAATCTCCTTCACGAGCTCTATCTGCTCTATTATGTGGCCCGACGCGTGCGGCTCTATGCTTGGCGGCAACACATTGAGCGCCTCCATCACCTTGTGATAGTGAAGCGTATATTGCTGCACCACCTCCATAGGCTCAAGCTGTTCAAGGCGCGCCTTCTTCGATATCTTGTCCTCGCCATCATCGGCATCGTGCTCCAAGTGCCCCACATCGGTGATGTTGCGCACGTAGCGCACCTTGTAACCAATGTTCTGCAAGTAACGAAAGAGCACGTCGAATGTAATTGCTGGGCGTGCGTGGCCCAGGTGAGCAGGGCCATATACAGTGGGGCCGCACACATAAAGGCCCACATTGGGGGCGTGCAACGGCTCGAATAGTTCCTTTTTACGCGACAGCGTATTATATATCATCAGGTTATTTTCCATATCATTCTATTATTTATCGTTTATAATCTCCTGTTTAACTTGCGAAGATAATGATAAAAAATAGAATTATATAGCAAGAACCCGTTTAATTTACATCTCAATCACCAAACTCTTTGCGCAGAGTGGTACGCGCAGCGTGAATGCGGTTTTTCACTGTGGCCGGTGTGGTGCTTACCTCATTGGCAATCTCGTTATAGCTGTATCCCTCAAAGGCGAGCGATATGGCATCGGCCTGTTCGCTTGGCAGGCCGGCTGCGATGAAATCGTACACGTCACGACAATAACACGTTTCATCGTTTTCGCATACTGCGACATTAGGATCGTCGGCCGGGATATCATCATAGCCCATTTTCTTACGAACTTTCTTGAACTCCTCGTTATTCAGGTGTATGTTTCTCATAATTTTCGTGGCCCAGCCAATGAAACACCCCATCTCCTCATAGTTGTCGGCAACGGCAAGAATAACAAGCGAGGTCTGCTGCAGCAAATCCTGCGCCTCGGCAATATCCTTTGTAAATGACATTGCTGTGTCCAGCAGGCGTGCCTGATTTCTCTCTAACTTTTCACATACTAAAAATCGATTGCTCCGCTTCATAGTAATAACGTTTAATAGTTAACACGGTGCAATTATAGCAAATAAAAAATAAATTTACCACATTTTTGCTAAATTTTTAGCAACATTTAACTAACGTGCATACAAAATCGGCTGAAAAATGCGTAATCAGCACAAAAAAAATAGAACCTGGTGGTTCTATTTTTTTTGTGCTGATTTTTACTTGTTCCACAGATCGCCCCAGGAACTGCCCTGTTTTTTCGAAAGGGCCTCCACATTGTTGTCGGCCTCTTCCGATGTATATTTAAGTTCGGGGCCTGCGGGCGATGCCGCAATAAAGCCGATGCAACCAATTGTCACAAATTCGGCCATAGGTTTTTTATATTGTTTCATATCTATTTCTTTAAGAACACATTTAATACTATTACCACATCTTCAATATCCACCTTTCCGTCGCCGTTGAGGTCGCAAAGCGCATTGTCCTCTTCGTCATCGGCGTTATCAAGAAAAACATTCATAACAACAACCACGTCCTGCAAATCCACTGCAAGGTCCTTGTTCACATCACCGCGCGGGGTTGTCTGCACATTGGTTTGCGAGCCGTCGCCCGAGGGCTCCGACGGGTTGGCGGGGTTATACTCGAAACGGGCGGTGAGGGTGGCATCCTCGTCGGGCATTTGGTAGTTGAACGAGAGGCTGCTGCTCACCTTGGTGCCTGTGCCGTCGTACCAACCAATGAATTGGAAACCGGTGCTTGGGGTGGCTGTGAGAGTAACCCAGTCGTCGTAGAGCACGCTGGTGCCGCTTGCACGGTTAAAGGTACAGGCACCCTCGGGGTAAGGCACAAGGAACAATTCGTTCTTTATAATGAGGCTTGGCTCCGATGGCGAGGGGGGCGTATAATCGTAATGTGCCACAAACGCCATATCCTCGCTGCCCAACGTAAATGTGAAGCTCGACGATGATGAATAATACTCGCCGTTCAGTGTCCAGTGCGAGAAGGTGTAAAGGGTGCTGCGCGCCGATGTGCTCAGCGTGTGCGAGCTGCCCTCTAACCAACGGCCGCCACTCGACACATAGCCCGCTGCCGATGGATACGATGCCACCGATACATTCCTATATAAATATAGGTTAGGCTCCGACGGGTTGGTGGGGTTGAAATCGACCTGCGCGTGCAGGCTGCTCCCGCATAGCAGGAGTAGCGCACACAACAGATATTTAATTACAGTTTTCATCGCTTAGATTACTTTACGGCAACCTTTATGCTGTTGCCATTGATTTTAACAATGTATGCACCGGCAGGCAGAGCCACGTAACCCGACACAACGTCGGAAACAACCACTGCGCCCGCTGCGGTATATATTTCTACCACGGCACCGGCGGCGTTCTCAATGTTCACGCCACCATCTACTGCAGCAACTGCATCGGCAGCAACGGCGCTTTCTATGCCTGTGGTGCCACCGTTGAATACAAGCGCAAAGCGTGCCTCGTCGGTGCCCGCATCGGCAATAAAGGTATATGCACCCTCGGCAAGGTTATGCACGGTGCCGGTCTTTTCGTCTTTCAACAGAACGGCGGTGTCCATACGCTCGGCCGAGATAGTGTAGCGGCCGCCGTTGGCAAGTTTCACACCCACGGGAACGGTACCATTGCCCACGGGGCGCTCGTTGATGGCATATCGCACGTTCTTGTTGTCGAGTGTATATAGCTGTGCGGCAGCATCGCTCTCGAACTTAACGGCATCGCAAGCTGTTTCGTAGGCAAGCGACTGCTTGTCGTTGAACACCACGCGGGTGCGGTCGGCAGCAGCGTTCTCGCCACTTATGGCAATATTCACCAGCTTGCGGTCGCGTGCCACGGGAGCACCTGCACGCTTTGCAGCGTTGGCAGCCTGTGCAGCCTGCGCCTTCTTGTGAGTCTTTTGGTCATCGCCATTGAAATCCACACTACCCTTGTCCTCGGGCTTCTGCACAAAGAATGCCTCAAAGGGAGCAAAGTGGTAATCGTCGTCGCCCGGGCGTATAGCCTCGTACGAAGTGCCGTTCCATATTGTGATGGGGGCATCGTAGCCAAGGTTGTTAATGTCGTAGTAGCTCAGGTAGGGGTTACCGGTGAAGTTCCAGCTTGCATCCTGCAAGTTCTCGGTAACGTGCTCCACAAGCTCGTTGTACTTATCCTCCTTCTTAAAGCGCACATCGGCAATGTTAAGCACAAGCACATCGTCGGCAGCGGCTTGGAATATATATCCGCGGGCAGCCTTCAGGTGGTTCTCGTTAATATCCTTCCAACCACCCTTGCCATTCTTGGCACGCTCCTCGCCGTCGTAGTAGCGGAACACATACTGTGTGCCATTCTCCATACTTATCTTTGAGAAAGGAATATCGAACGGGAAGGCGAAGAAATACCAACGGCCACCCTTGATGCTTATTCTTATGTTGAGGTTATCGGCGTGCACGTTGTTGTCGCCTATGATGGAGCCGCTGGTGCCGCTGCCATCGTGGTTAATGTTCACATCGCCAAGTTCCTGTTTCACGTCCTCGTTGTCGCTTGTCTCGCCCTCTACCACAAGACCACCACCGGCGTTTATATCCACATCGGGGATACCATCGATGTAACCGGTCTCCTCGTCGAGTGTGTAGTCGTTGTTCAGGTAGAAGTAGTCGTATGGTTCATCGAAATAAGAGAGGTTGAGGAAACGCTTCCAACCATCGTCCCAGTAGTAGTTCCAGTAGCTTGTGGAGGGCACGTGCAGCGTAGAGTTTTGGAATACAGAGGTAGTAAATGTACTTTCCGCTATGCTTGTGGGCTCAATGGTATATGTATATACATTCTTTATTGCATCGCAACCTGAGAAAGCGCTCTCTGCCACCGACAATATTGAACTGGGGAGGCGCACTTCGGCAAGGGCAGAGCAACCATAGAATGCACTACTTCCTATTGTCTGCAATGTGGGGGACAGTTTAATTTCTTTAAGGGCGCTGCAATAATAGAACGCTTGGTAACCAATACTCTTTACACTATTACCCATTGCAACATTTGCGAGAGCGCCACAACTATAGAACGCCGAACCTCCTATGCTTGTGACGCTATTGGGGATTGTTACGCTTGTGAGGCCGTCGCAATTATAGAACGCTAAGGAACCTATGCTTTTTACACTATTACCCATTGCAACATTTGCGAGAGCGCCACAACTATGGAACGCATAAGAGCCTATGCTTGTTACACTATTGGGGATTGTTACGCCGGTGAGGCCAGAGCAACCAGAGAACGCTCTTTCGCCAATACTTTTTACACTATTACCCATTGTAACAGTTTTAAGCCCGCCGCAATCATAGAACATATAATTACCTATGCGCACAAGGTCTTTAGGCAGTTTAACGCTAAAAAGATTCGACAAATCACGGAAAGCATCATTACCCAAATCGTTTTCACCCGTGCACGATGTTCCATAGAAAGCCTTGCTGCTTGCCACCACAGCGGCCTCGCTTATATCGAGGTGGCGCAAGTTGGGCATTTTGTCGCGCAAAATAATTACATCGTAGCTGTTTATACTGCCTTTAATTGTCAAATCCACAACACTCTGTGTATTTGCATCGCCAATCTCCTTAAGCAATGCAGAAGAGCCCTCTTCGGCTGTAACATCGAGTGTAAGGACAGCTTTATCGGCCGATACAATATTTGAGGCGTATGTAGCCCAGTTTGCATCGTTTTTATATGTACCCAATGCGCTAACGGGCACTAAAAACGACACATTTGATGAAAAGGTATTGGAAGTAACTGCGGGTGGGGTGGTTGCTTCGAGTGTAAAAAGCTCATTCACACCTTCAAATGTATAGTTACCAAGCGCAGTTATATTTTCGGGGATTACAATATTGGTTTGTAACTCATTATTCAGATACAATGCTTTTGCGTAATACAGCGGATTGGCATTATTACTGCCAAAAGCAATGCCACACCAAGCTGCAAGGTCGCTTATGTGAACTGCAGTGAGGCCTGTGCAACCATAGAACGCAGCAATTTCTATGCTTGTTACGCTATTAGGGATATTTATGCCGGTGAGGCTGCGGCAACCAGAGAACGCAGAATTTCCAATGCTTGTTACGCCATTGGGGATAGTTACGCCGGTAAGGCTGCTGCAACCAGCGAACGCAGCATTTCCAATGCTTTTTACGATATTGGGAATGGTAACACTGGTAAGGCCGTTGCAACCTTGGAATGCATAATTTCCAATGCTTGTTACGCCATTGGGGATAGTTACGCCGGTAAGGCCGGTGCAACCCTCGAACGCGTAATTTTCTATGCTTGTTACGCTATTAGGTATTGTAACGCCGGTGAGGCCGGTGCAACCACGGAACGCACTGCTCCCAATCGTTGTTACCCTATTGGGGATTGTTATGCCGGTGAGGCCGGTGCAACCATAGAACGCAGAACCTCCTATGCTTGTTACGCCTTCACCTATAACAACTTCGTTTATTGAGTTTGAGTATGGTTCCCAAGGATTATTGGTAATTGCACCCTCGCCACCAATAGAGAGGACTCCGTTATCCAATTCCCAATAGGTATTATCGCCACAAGTACCACTTAAACTTAAAGTTCCCAAAGGACATAATACTCCGATTTCTGTTACACCTATACTTGTAGGCATTAACGGGTTCATTGTATTTCGCTCAACCAGCTTTATATTTACAGTTGTCACTGCTTGCGGGAATTGCACTTCCACATATACATAGCTATCGGGGGTTGTTCCGGTCTTCCAAGTAGAGTGATAGAAGGTAGAATAATCACCATCGCATAATGCAGCAAGCGAGCCTTCAGAGCTCTCCAAGGAGTTGGTTGTTACATCATCGGCAGTATATTCTATTTTGTTACCATCGCCATCGTAAAACTCCAACTCGGCAAGAGCTGTCATTGGGAAATTATTATACAGTTCATCCAGTTTTGTTGTAGCAAATACTGTTATTCGGAGACCATTCACTTCGTTTCCAAAATTAAGCGTACCACTCTCCCATTGTTTTTGAGAACTACCGCTTGGTACGGTGCCGGGGAGGCCATCTTTAGCACCAAAATACAAAGGAAAATCTTGTGCACTTGCCACCGTGCCGCACAATAGCAACAGGGCGGTGAACAGTTGTCTAAAAAAACTCTTTTTCATAGCTTTATATTTTTTAATGTTTTTTGTTCTATTAAAAAGCATCTAAATTTGAGATTCCTCGTCGCAAGGCTCTGTCGGAATGACAAAACGCAAAGAGGAGAATGCATCATTTATCGGTGCCCCACACTTTTTTGCCACCCTGTATATACAACTTGCCGGGGAGCATATTGGTAACCACGCGGCCGTTGAGGTCGTATATGGTGTTGCCCGCATCAGCGGTTGCTATGCTGCCAATGCCTGTTGTTCCATCTTGGAAACGGAAGGATAGGGCGCTCTGCTGTGCATTGGGAATTGTGAGCCAGCACTTGCCCGGGGCAAGCGAGAAGGGGGTGTCGCCCACCTTGTAGAACATAGGGCCGTCGCCCTTGTTTTGCATAACGTAGTTGCCTGTGCCACCTGCCACCGAGGTTGTCACAACGGTGCCGCTGATGTAGCCATCGGTAACGGTCTCCTGATACTTGGTGGCATCTACCTCGCCCGTGAGGGTGGCTGTGCAGCCGTTCTCGGCATAGAGTATGTAGGGTGTGTATGCGGCAAAGCTCTGTTGCTCGGTGAGCACAAGGCAATCGCCATCTACCGACGAGCAGCTATATACCTTGAGGCCCTCGGGTATTGCGGCATCGAAGGGCAGTATGCAGGTGCCGAACTTGTTTGCCGCCGACACATTGAGGGTTATTTTGCTGGTGGTGCCCACGGTGATTGCGGTAGATGTGTAGTTGGTGGGAACCTTGGCAGTTTCGTCGCTTTTCACAAATTTCTGCTCGGTGAAGGTTATGGGCAGGGGGCCGGGCTTCACGTAGGGCGAAGCGGTGAAATAGACACGGAAAAGACGGCCATTGGTTTTTGTAAAGTCGGCATTTTGAACGGAGTAGCAGCCCAAACGCAGTGTGTTATCGACCACATTGCTGGCTACAAGGTGAGTATATTCCTTTACCTCCTCGAGCTCGCCATCTTCGTTTTCAACCTCCTCTATGGTATAGGGATAGGGGGTGCCGCTGCCGGTGTACATTGTGGCACGTGGCGTGCCATCGTTTTTCAAGTCTATTTTTATGCCCTCGGGAAAGCCGAACACAATGTTGTAGGCAGTGTAGTAATCATCTCCACTGAATGCTACAATGTAGTTGGTTCTGTCACCGCCGGGCTGCACGGTGCAGTCCTCCTCGATGTAGAAATAGTTTGTGTCGCCCTCGGGCACTCCCGAGCCATCCATTGCCGAATATGCTTGCACGCACACAAGGAGCAACAGCAAAGAGAACAGATGTTTCATTTTTTTCATAGCTTTTTATATTTTATAAGGTTTACTGCCAAAAGATGGCGAAAGCACCGTTGACTACGTGTAAAAACAAGAAAGACGTGAGACCTATCGTCTTACGTCCACGAATCTTAGGCATCGCCAAACGCCCCAACAGAATGAACTATGAAGAAACAATATTCCCACGCCGTGGATATACACAACAGCTATGCGCAGAACGCACATAACTTGCATATACACAGAATGAGCATTGATTGCTTCGGTCCTCTGTTAAAAATTTGGCGAATTTAAGATTCGGACTTAAACAAAATGCTTTCTTGCGCCTGCGGATTTCTCCCCGCTGGCTATGCTAACAGCCACAAAAGCAAACATATAAAATACGTTGAATAGCGACTGTCACGAATCGTTGCAAATATAAACATTTTTTAGCAATCAATGCTCAAAAGGGATATTATTTCTTCACAAAACAAAAAGATAGCGCAAAAGCTTTGATTATGAGTTAAATGAGAGCACATCTCCATCACCTGTAATCCTTCAATAGCCGTTGCAGGTGCTGGCGGGTGAAGAATATGCGGCTTTTCACCGTGCCCAGCGGCAGGGAGAGGCGCTCGGCTATTTCGCGGTACTTGAAGCCCGACAGGTGCATAAGAAATGGTATGCGGTATTCGCGGGGGAGGCTGTTTACAACGCGGTAAATCTCCTTGCTGTCGTAATTGTTTTCCGTGACGTAGTCATCGAATTCCTGAGAGCTGTTCAGGTGAAAGAGGTTGTCGGTGTGGTCTATAAAGGTTTGGTCGCGCACCACCTTGCGATAGTTGTTTATGAATATGTTGCGCATTATGGTATATATCCAGCCCTTGAAATTGGTGTCGGGCGTGTATTTGTCCATATTGTCAAGTGCTTTTAACGATGTTTCTTGCAGCAAGTCGTTAGCCTCCTCCTTATCTGCTGTGAGTTTGTACGCAAAGCGTTGCAGTTCCGACTGCACCTCTAACAGTTCCTTCCTGAATTTTGCAGCATCCACAATCTATATATTTTTTATTAAGTAACAATTACTTAACAGCCGTGGTTGCCGGTTTGTTTAGTTCATTTCTGTTTTTAGATATTTTACCATAAAATTTATTTTTTATTGTCACATATTCACTTGTGTTTGCAAGGCGACAACACACAGACAGGGCAGCGTGATCACGCTGCCCTGTCTGTGATAAATATATTTGTTATCTCTTCGCCTTGTCGCTGTCTATCAGCTGCAACAGGCGCTCTATGGCCTCATCCTCGGGGATATTCTTTTCCACACACTCTTTTTGGCGGTAGAGGCTCACCTTACCACGGGCTGCACCCACATAGCCATAGTCGGCATCGGCCATTTCGCCCGGGCCGTTCACTATGCAGCCCATAACGCCAATTTTAAGACCTTTGAGGTGGGCTGTGGCAGCCTTTATTTTGGCAAGCGTGCCTTGCAAGTCGTACATTGTGCGACCGCAACCCGGGCAGGCTATATATTCGGTTTTGCTTATGCGGGCACGGGTGGCCTGCAGAATGCCGAATGCAATGGAATTGATGTCGGTTGCCGCAATGCCGGGGTTTTCCAGCCAAATACCATCGACAAGACCGTCGATGAGCAGCACGCCCAAATCGGCAGCAGCCTTTATGCGCAATGTTTCCACAGCGGTTTCTTTGTAGCAGCGGTGCACTATAACAGGAGCAGCGACACCCGCTGCGACCAATTTATGGATTACCGCACGCAGCTCGCCCACAGGATTGGCGTGGGTGCTGTTTGCCACTATTATAATATCTTTGAGGGCCTTTAGCTTGGCGATGTTTTCGGGTGAAAGGCAACGGATGCAGAGTGATATTACAGAGCCATCGGCAGCCTCGTCGATGCTTACCGTGGGTAACTGCGAACCGATGAAATCGGGGGTGATGTCGGGGTTATCGACAGCCTCGCCCACAACCACAGGCACCTGTGAGCCACCAACACAGCCCACAGCCACGGTAGCGCGGCGCACGGGCTCTTGGTAGCAGAAGCCTTCGTATGGCTCGCCCGCAATGGGTGCGTGCCCCGCACGCTTTGATATATATTCCACAAGCTCCTTTGCCACGGGAATTTCGTTCTCGGGAGCCTCGGCAAGTGACACGCGAATGGTATCGCCAATGCCGTCGGCAAGCAAGGCGCCTATTCCCACGGCACTCTTTATGCGGCCGTCCTCGGCATCGCCCGCCTCGGTTACGCCCAAGTGCAGGGGGAAGGAAATGCCCTCGCTCTGCATCACGGCCACCAAACGGCGCACGGTGGTAACCATCATTGCAGTGTTGCTGGTTTTAATGGAGACAACCACGTTGCTGAAATTCTCGTCGCGGCAGATGCGCAGGAACTCCATACAGGACTCCACCACGCCCGACGGGGTGTCGCCGTAGCGGCTCATTATGCGGTCGGAGAGCGAACCGTGGTTCACACCCACACGAATAGCCTTGCCATTGGCCTTGCACAGATTGAGGAAAGCCACGAAGCGCTCGCGCAGACGCTCAAGCTCGGCTGCATACTCGGCATCGGTGTAGTCGATATGCTTGAACACTCGGGCGGCATCCACATAGTTGCCCGGGTTCACGCGCACCTTGTCGGCATACCGGGCTGCGGTGTCGGCAACGGCTGCATTGAAATGGACATCGGCCACAAGCGGAACATTGCAGCCGCGGGCACGCAACTGCTCCTTTATGCCGCCGAGGTTCACCGCTTCGCGGTTGCCCTGCGTGGTGAGGCGTACAAGCTCACCACCCTTGGCCACTATGCGCATTACCTGCTCCACACTGCCATCGGTGTCCATTGTGGAGGTATTTGTCATAGACTGCACGCGCACGGGGTTGTTGCAACCAATGGTAACACCACCCACGTTCACCTCCACTGTGGCACGACGGCTGTAATTAAAGAGATTGATATTAGTTTGTTTTGTACTCATATTCAAGTTCTTTTAGCTCCTCGTTGGCTTTTTCTATCTTCTTTTTAAGGTTCTCCTTATAGGCTGCAAGGCGGCCTGCCAGATTGTCATCGGCAAGCGAGAGCATCTCCACGGCAAGTATTGCAGCGTTGAGCGATGCATTCACACCCACTGTGGCAACGGGAATGCCGGGAGGCATCTGCACAATGGCAAGCAGGGCATCCATTCCGTCGAGGGTGCTGTTGATGGGCACACCTATAACGGGCAGCGTGGTGCTTGCAGCTATCACACCGGGCAGATGGGCTGCCATACCGGCGGCTGCGATAATGATTTTCACACCACGCTCTTTCGCACCCTTGGAGAAGGCCTCAACAGCCTCGGGGGTGCGGTGAGCCGACAGGGCGTTTACCTCGAAGGGCACCTGCATATCGTTGAGGAAATCGGTTGCTTTTTTCATTACGGGAAGGTCCGATGTGCTTCCCATTATTACGCTTACTATTGCTTTCATATCGTATTTTTATTTTTTTGCGGTTTTATAAAATGGCTACGGCCTCTCTTTGATGATACCCTTGCGGTATGCGGTGAGCAGTTTCTCCAGGTCGTTTATCTTGAGCATAATGCCACGGCCTATGTCGGTGTCGGCCACATTTTCGCGGCGGCCCATCATCTCCACAATCTGCGTGGTGCTGTGGATATCGGTACCATTGATTACAGCCTCCTCGGTAGATGTAAACGGCTCGTGCTGAACAAGCTGGAAGCCACGGCTGTGATATACCAGTGTGTAGCCCGCAATACCGGTGCGATTGTGATATACGCGCGAGAAACCGCCGTCAATAACCATCATACGGCCATCGGCCCTGATGGGGGTTTCTCCCTTGAACACACGCACCGGAACGTGGCCGTTTATTATGTGGCGGTGGCTGCCCTGCACACCGAACTCATCGAGTATATAGTCGCACACATCGACTTTGTCGCGCAATATATAGTACCACCCTTTGGGTTCCTTCTGCACTTCTTTGTCGGTGAGCAGATAGCGCTCGAAGGTGGCCATTTTGGCCTTGCCGAAGAGGGGCGAATGGGGGCCGCACCACAGGTACCAGAAGAAGTCGCGGGCCACCTCGCGCTCCTGTGCATCCACGTCGTTGTCGAATGCCGAGCGTGCTATGCGCTCCACCCTTTTCATAAGTTCCTTGCCTTTTACAACAGTGCCGTTGATGGATACCTCGCGCATTGTGCCGTCCTCGTTCAAAGGAACCGATGCGTGGAACATAAGGTTGGAGTTATATATCACGTACATACCGCCGCGCATAAGCAGGCAGTTCACGTGGTTCTGCAGGCGCTCGCTACGGGTGAACGAGTAGCGCAAGCGTTCCATAAGGTCGGCCTCCTCGGGAGTGAGGGCATACGGATTGGCAGGGTCGAGTGTGGGCCACTGGGTATCGAGCATAGGATACTCCTTGCCGTCGATGGTTATTGTGCCACGTTCCTTGTTTATGTGCTCCATAAGGCAACGATCCTGCATCTCCCAATCGGGGTATTTCTGCGCTATCTGCCCCGACAGCTTGAACTCGATTACCGACACGGCCTTGTGCATCTGTGCAATGAGGCGTATATCCTTTTCGGTGTGGTTGGTGCGCTCCTCATCTACACGGGGAATGTATATCTCGCAGGGGTCATCGGCATACTGCTCCATTGCGAATGTTGCCAGCGGCACCATATTTATGGCATAGCCATCCTCGAGCGTGCGGGTGTTGGCATCGCGCAAAGAGAGGCGCAGCACGCTGGCAATGCAGCAAAGGTTGCCTGCTGCAGCACCCATCCACAACACGTCGTGGTTACCCCAGGTGATATCCAGATGGTGATAGTTGCACAGGGTATCCATTATGAGGTGTGCACCCGGGCCGCGGTCGAATATATCGCCAAGAATATGCAGGCGGTCAATGGCAAGGCGCTGAATGAGCGAACAGAGGGCTATGATAAAGTGGTCGGCACGGCCTGTGCAGATGATTGTGTTCACGATGGCCGAGAAATAGGCAAGTTTGTTGCGGTCGTCATTGGCCTCGTGCAAAAGTTCTTCTATGATGTATGCATACTCCTCGGGCAGGCTCTTGCGCACTTTTGAGCGGGTGTATTTCGATGAAATATTACGGCACACGGTGATAAGGCGGTTGAGCATCACGGTGTAATACTCATCCATATTTTCAGTATCCTGTTTCACCAGCTTCAATTTCTTCTCGGGGTAATAGATGAGGGTGCACAGTTCCTTTTTGTCCTTGTCGGAAAGGGTGCTGCCAAAGAGGTCGTTCACCTTGCGTTTAATGTTACCCGATGCGTTGCGCAGAACGTGCTCGAAGGCCTCGTTCTCGCCGTGCAGGTCGGCAAGGAAATGCTCGGTGGGCTTGGGCAACTGCAGAATTGCCTCCAGGTTTATTATCTCTGTGGTGACGCTTGACACCGTGGGGAAATCGCGTGCCAGCAGGCGCAGGTAGCGCAGGTCCTCTTTTACCTCTTCGATTGTAATCTGTTTCTTTGCCATACGTTTCTCATTTTCAAATATGTGCCGGGATAGTGTTATCCTATGATGGAGCGGTTGTGTACCCCACTCTCTATTATTGCAAATTTACAGCTAAATTCCGAAAGAGCAAAAGATATGGTGGGATTTTGGGGGTATGGCAGTTTATTGGACGTCAATTATTGTGGATTACCCCCTACGCAAACGGGCAACCGGAATATGCAGCTGCTCGCGGTACTTGGCCACAGTGCGGCGGGCAAGCGAAAAACCCTGCGCGTGCAGTTGCTCCATAAGCTCGGTATCGGTGAGAGGGGTTTGCTTGTCCTCGGCATCCACAAGTTCCTGCAACGCAATGAGCAGTTCGCGCACCGAGCGCTCGCCGCCATCGGCAGTGGCAACGGCATCGCTGAAGAAATATTTAAGAGGATATATGCCCCACGGCAGCTGGGCATACTTGCTGTTGCTCACACGCGACACGGTGGAGATATCATAGCCGGCCCGCTTGGCCACATCTTCAAGAATCATAGGGGTGAGCAGCGACTCGTCGCCGCCACCCGTGAAGAATGGTTTTTGAGCCTCCACTATTGCACACATTGTGCGCATAAGTGTATCCTCGCGCTGCTTTATGGCGCTTATAAAGCCCTTGGCCGCATCTATCTTCTGTTTGAGGAAGAGGGCTGCCGAGCGGTGCTCGGGGTTGTTGCTCTTGGCCTGCTCGTCGAGCATCTGTTCATATTCGGCACTCACACGGAGGGTGGGCATAAAATTATTGTTTAGCGAAACTATTACCTCGTCGCCCTGTATGTCGATATTGAAATCGGGGACTATCTGTTGGTGGTTGATGCCCACGCTCTCGGCCAGGGCGGCCCCGGGGCGGGGGTTCAGGCGCACAATGTCGGCAATGGCATCGCGGCACTCCTGTTCGCTCACATTGAGTTTCGCGGGGATGGCATCCCAACGTTTTTTGGCAAAATCGTCGTAGCAGGTGGTGAGGATGCGGCGGTGCAGGGAGAGGTCGCGCTCTGCACTGCTGCGCTCAATCTGCAGCAACAGGCACTCTTGCAAGGAGCGTGCCGCTATGCCTGCCGGCTCAAACGACTGCACCATTTTGAGCACCTCCTCTATCTCCTGCTGCGACGGAGCTATGGAGGCATAAAGGAGAAGTTCGTCTTCAATTTCGGCAAGGGGTTTATGCAAAAGGCCGTCATCATCGAGCGAGCCTATTATATACTCCCCTATGGCACGCTGCTGCGGGGTGAGCGCGAGCTCGCCAAGCTGTTCTATGAGCGTATCGCCAAAGGATTGGGCATCGCTCACGGGTATATCCACGGTGGTCGCGGCATTGTGATAGTCCCAACCGTTGTAATCGGGGATATCATCGACCGAGCGGTAATCGTCGGCCGAATTAAGTTCGTCGGCAGGGATGGAATCGGTGACAACGTGCTCGGGCTCCACAGCCTCAAGAGCAGGGTTGTCGATAACCTCTCCACGCACGCGGTCCTCTACCTCTATGGTTGTGAGTTCCAAGAGGCGCGCCACCAGCACCTGCTGCGGCGAGAGGGTGAGTGTTTGCAACTGCTGTTGCTGTTGCGATTGCGAAAAGGTACTTTTTGCCATAGGTCAATAGGTAAATGTGCTGCCACCCAGGAATTCGCGCAACACGGATGTGGGCGGCAATATATTCTCCTGCAAAGGTATAATATAATCCAAGAAACGCAATAGTCTGCGGGCCACAGAATATTCGCGACAACTCTGCGGCACAGCACGCAGCATAGGCTCAGCCTGTGCCTTGAAGGCAGCAAGCTCATAGAAAAGCGAGGAGTTGAACATCACGTCGGCATTCTCCTGATAAGGGAATATCCACTCCTCTTCGCCCTCACGCACACTGGGCCAGCGGCTTATGGTTTCAATGGCCGAATAGCCGCGATACTTGGCATCGCGCACCATACGGCGCAGCAAGCGGGTGTCGGACGTGGAGATATAGTTGTGGTAGTCGAGTTTCATTGAGGTGAGCGCCGACACATAAATGCGGAACTTGTCATCATCGGGCACCTGCTGTGTGAGCATGGGATTAAGGCCGTGCGTGCCCTCTATCACAAGCACCATTTGCGGTGTGAGTTTTATCTTCTTTCCATTGTACTCGCGCTTGCCGGTGACGAAATTGTAGTATGGCAAATCGACCTCCTCACCTGCAAGTATCCTGGTGAGCGACTCGTTGAAATAGGGGAGGTCTATCGAGTGGATGGACTCGAAGTCGTAGTCACCGTCGGGCTTGCGGGGAGTGAGCACCCTGTCGACAAAGAAATCGTCGAGCGAAATGGCAAACGGCTTAAGGCCGCAAGCAAGCAGATGCACGCTGAGGCGCTTGCTCGATGTTGTTTTACCCGATGACGATGGGCCGGCTATGAGCACAACCCTTGCACCGCGGCTCTTTATCTCGTCGGCCATTGCCGAGAAACGCTTCTCCTGCAACGCCTCGGCCACGTTCACCAAATCCACGGCGTGCCCGGCATTTACCGCAAGGTTGAAATCGCCTATGGTCTCCACACCCATTATCTGGTGCCAATGCAAGCGCTCTTCGAAACGCTCTTGCAGTTTCTCCTGCGGCACCTTGTCCTCAAGCGTAGTGGGGCACTCCTTATCGGGCACACGCAGCAGAACGCCTTCGGCAAATTTTTCAATCTCAAATAGTTTTATATAGCCTGCGCTTGGGAGAAGTCCTTCGTAGTAGTGGTCTATGTAGTCGCCCAGTTTATAGTAACTGGTGTAAAGATATTTGTATGTTTTGAGCAGGCGCACACGGTCGATGCGCCCCAGTCGTTCGAACACCTCTATCGCCTCGGCCGTGTGGCAATCGACGCGGTGAAAGGGAAGGTCCTCGGCTATTATTTCGAGCATACGTTCACGCACACGGGCCACCTGTTCGTCATCGAGGGGTGTTTCCATACGGCAATAGTAGCCGTTTGATATAGGATTTTCAAAACGCACCACCCCGCCGGGGAAGAGGTCATAGAGCGCCTTCATCATAACGAATGTGAGGGAGCGCACATACACGCGCATACCATCGTCGGATGTGAGGTCGAGGTACTCCACATCCTTGTGGTTATATACCTTGAAATTGAGCCCCTCTATCTCGTTGTTCACACGTGCTGCTATAACATCGTAAGGAAGATTCAGGTTAAACTCCTTGCAGGCATCGCGCAGCGTTATGCCCGACTGAAAACTCTTTGTCTCGCCACTGTTTACACAAAAAATCTTTACCATAACCTATATATTTATACAGTATGCAGGCCATCGCCTGTTTGCGAATTTAAGCAGTTTATCGGCAGCCCGCAATAGTTACTGCCACTATTTTTATTGAAAAATCCCTAATTTAGTGTTTATTTACATTTGCATATTGCCCCGTTTTACAATTTCACGTGGAATAGGGCTTTTTTGCAGGGCGGCAGAATGAATTAAGAAAATTTTAATTATCCGTTGTTTGTATCTATAAAACATTATGCTAATTTTGTGAGCAGGCGATGCCGATAAACAGAATAATTATGGAAAAGACAGGGCAATACATAAAAAGCATAGAGATAGACTCTTTGTGGGCCAACCGCAAACACATCTACTGGGAACTGCGCCCCGATGTGAACATATTGAGCGGCAGCAACGGTATGGGCAAGAGCACGGTCATCAACAGGTCGGCACGCCACTTGGATATTATGCGCGAAGGAAGGCTCACCGCCAACCCCGAAAACGGCGTGCACATAAAATTCTACCCCGAGGATGCCACAAGCATAATGTTCGATGTGATAAGCAGTATCGACCGCCCCATTCTGCGTGGCGACCTGCTTGACAAAATTCCCGGTGCCGAGATACGCACCGAACTCGACTGGCAGCTATACAACCTGCAGCGTCGCTACCTGAACTACCAGGTGAACATAGGCAACAGGATAATAGCCCTGCTCACAAGCGGCAAAGCCGAGGACCAACAGGCGGCAGCAGAGCTCACCAAGCCTAAGAAACTGTTCCAGGACCTTGTAGACGAACTTTTCACGGCGACGGCCAAAACAATAAACCGCACGAGCAACGAGATTTTCTTTGAGCAGTATGGCGAAACCATCTCGCCCTATAAGCTATCCTCGGGCGAGAAGCAGATTCTTGTGATAATGCTCACCGCACTTGTGCAAGAGAACAAGCATTGCGTAATGCTTATGGACGAGCCCGAAATATCGCTGCACATAGAGTGGCAGCAAAGGCTTGTAAATATTATACGCACGCTGAACCCCAACGTGCAAATAATACTATGCACACACTCGCCCGCCATAATTATGGACGGCTGGGCCGATGCCGTGATAGAGATGGAGGAGATAACAATGCCGTGACACACCACACGCAAGCATAATGAAGAAACTCACCGGTTACCTGAACTCCGCTTTCATTGAGGCCGCCAACAAACTGCGCCCCAAGAGAGCAAAGAACCGCATAATAGCCTATGTGGAGAGCTACGACGATATCTCCTTCTGGCGCAGCATATTCGAGGAGTTCGAGAACGAGCATTACAAATTCGAGGTGATGTTGCCGGCACGCGGCAAGCTCACGAAGGGCAAGAAGCAGGCTATGATGAATATGTTGGGCGAGGCTGTAGGGCGTAATATGATTGCCTGCGTAGATGCCGACTACGACTATCTGATGCAGGGTGCCACATCAACATCGCGGCAGATGCTGAACAACCCATACATTCTGCACACCTATGCATACTCGATAGAGAATCTCAAATGCTATGCCGACAGTCTTAAGCAGGTGTGCGTGCAAAGCACGCTCAACGATATGAGCGTGATGGATATTCCCGCGTTTATGAAACTATACTCGCAAATATGCTACCCGCTGTTTGTGTGGAACATTCTGCTATACCGCCGTCACGACCTCAAAACAATGAGTATGCAACGCTTTTGCGAGATTGTGAGGCTCACATCCTTCAACATAGAGAACCCTGCACTATCGCTCAAACAGCTCGAGGGGCGCGTGAGCCACAACATCGCTCTTTTGGAGAAAAACCACCCACAACTGCTCGATGATTATGAGGAGCTGAAGAAGGAGCTTACCACGATGGGAATAGTGCCCGAGGAGTGCTATTTCTATATTCAAGGGCACCACATTATGGACAGCGTTGTTATGCGCATCCTCTCGCCCATATGCCGTTTTCTGCGTGGCAAGCGCGAAAGAGAGATTGAAAAATATGCATATCACCGCCAGCAATATGCCAACGAGCTCTCCTCGTACCGCCACAGCCAGTGCGATGTGGCGCTTATGCTCAGCAAGAACACCAATTACAAAGAGGCCGCACCCTACAAGCGTTTGAAGGATGACATTGAACAACTATTGCAAACAATAGGAAAAGAGGAGACGGTGGCAACTACTGACGCCTCCAAAAAGCAGGCATAAGCAACAGGAGCACCGCAAAAAATTCCAAACGGCCAACCAGCATCTGGAACGAACAGAACCACTTAACGAGCGCGGGAAGCGTGGAGAACGAGTCCATAGGACCATAATGGCCGAACGCAGGGCCCACGTTACCCACCGACGTTACCGAAAGGCCGTAAGCATCAAGGAAATCGAGACCGAAAGTCATATTTACAAATACCCCCACCACAACGGTAGCCACATATATAACGGTATAGGCCAAGATGGCCGACTGCACCGATGAGGGAACAATCTTGCCACTCATACGCACAGGAATAACCGCATTGGGGTGCAGTATGCGCTTAAACTCATTGAACATCACACGCCCAAGGATTGATATGCGGACACACTTCATAGCACCACTTGTGGAGCCCGAACAGGCACCAAGAAACATAACGGCGCTTATCATAAGCCATAATATTGGCTGCCACAGCACGTAGTTGGAGGTGGCAAAGCCGGTTGTTGTCTGTATTGACACCACTTGAAAAAGCGATGTACGGAAGGACTCCTCAACGCCCATTGGAGTGGTGAAGAATAGCCCAACGGTAATGAGTATAGTGAAAAGCAGCACCGAGCCGGCATATACACGAAACTCACTGTCACGTAAGAGGTCGCCAAAACGAGCCTTAAAAAAGAACAGATAGAGCAACGACAAATTAACACCACCCAAGAACATAAATAGCGTAACCACATATTCTATAAGCGGAGAATTATATGTTGCGATACTTGCCTGCTTGGTGGAAAAGCCACCCGTCGAGACGGTGGACATTGCGTGACACAGCGCATCGAACTTTCCCATACCGGCAAGATAGAACGACACGGTGGCTATTATTGTGAGGCCTATGTATATTGTGAGAATCCAGCGGGCCGCAACCGAGATGCGGGGATGCAGTTTGGCTCGCATAGGGCCCACCGACTCGGCTGCAAACAGATTTATGTCGCCCAAACCAAACACGGGGAACACCGCCACGGTGAAGAACACTATACCCAAACCGCCTACCCAATGTGTCATTGAACGCCAAAAGAGAAGGCTGTGTGGCAAGGCTTCGACATTGCTGACCACCGAGGCTCCTGTAGTGGAAAAACCCGACATTGTTTCGAAAAAGGCATCGGTAACCGATGGGAGCGAGCCACTCAAATAGTATGGTATGGCACCGAACAGAGAGAATAATATCCAACAGAAGGTAACCACTATATAGCCATCTTTGCGCGATATGTTGCGCTCCTTGCCACGGCCTATGTATGCAAGCACGGCACCCGTGCCCACCATCGCGGCAAGGGTGTATAGGTATGTATCTATTATTGTTTCGTGGTAGTAGAAGGCTACGGCAAGGCTTGTGAGCAGGAAGGCTGCTTCGATGAAAAGCAGCAGGCCCAGAATCCTTGATATGATTTTTGGGTGAAACATCAATTAAAATATTTTTCAAGTTTCTTTATCACCTGTTCCAGGCAGAATACGATAACGTGGTCGTCGGCCTGGATAACGGTGTTACCCGTTACGTGCATACCCTCGCCGTTGCGTATGAGGCCGCCGATGTTTGCACCCGCCGGCAATGACAACTCCTTCACAGCCTTTTTGGTGATGGGGGCACCCTCTTTCACGGGGAACTCCACTACCACCGCCTGTATGAAGGTGAGGCACTTGACGCTGGAGACATCGGTGTTGAGCATCATTTGGAAGATATTGCTTGCCGCCAACTTCTTCTTGTTTATCACCGAGCCAATATCCATATTTTCGGCCATTGATATGTATTCGATATTCTCAACTTCGGCAACGGTACGATACACCCCCGAGCGTTTTGCCGAGAGGCAGGCAAGTATGTTTGTTTCGGAATTGTCGCTGAGGGCGATGAAGGCATCGGTATGTTCCATACCCTCGCTGCGCAACAGTTCGGGGTCGCGAGCATCACCGTTTATTATCATCACCTTGTCATCGACAAGCTCAAGCAGTTTGCGACAACGTGCCAAATCGCTCTCGATTATTTTTACCTTTATGTTATCGGGGATGAGTTTGGTGGTGCGCACGGCAATGCGGCTGCCGCCCATTATGATGAGGCTGCGCACCTCGGAAAATTCCGATTTTCCACACATATTGCGCACGTAAGGAATCTTCTCCTTCACGGTCATAAAGCAGACAAGATCGTCGGGCTCCACGGCATCATTGCCGCGTGGGATGATGGTTTCGTCGCCACGTTGTATGGCCACAATATGATATGGGGTATCACCCGGGAAATCCTTAAACAGGGTACCCAGGATGGGAGCGCCCTCGCGCACTTTCACGCCCACCATAACAAGTGCGCCATTGCCAAATTCAAGGAACTGCCTCATCCAGCTGTATTTGATGCTGGTGGCAATCTCCTCTGCGGCAAGCTGTTCGGGGTATATGAGCGAATCTATTCCCAACGACACGAAATAGGCCTTGTTTTTGGGTTGCAGGTATTCGTAATTGTCGATGCGCGCAACGGTTTTCTTTGCGCCAAGATAGTGAGCAAGAATACAGGCCGTCACATTGTCACTTTCGTTGGGAGTAACGGCGACAAAGAGGTCGGCATCGTTGGCACCGGCAGATTTGAGGTCGGAAATTTTTGTAGGTAACCCCACTTGGGCTTTGAGGTCGAAAAGCGACTCCATCTTGCCCAGTTTTTCCTCGCTTTCGTCAAGAAGCACCACATTTTCGTTGCCCACGGAAAGCATCTTTGCAAGGTGTGTACCAACGGCACCTGCGCCGGCTATAACAATTTTCATACTACTGTTTTTTGCATTTCAGTATAGCTTGCAGAACGGCATCGCTATCCATCGAGTACTTTTTATAAAGTTCGGGGGTTGTTCCGTGTTCTACAAACAGATCGGGAATACCTATGGTTATTATGTGCGGGGTATATCCATTCTGTGTCATATATTCGGCAACAGCACTGCCAAGACCACCCTTGACAACACCATCCTCAAGAGTAATCACATACTTGAATTTCTCGCCCACGGTGTGCAGTATATCCGTATCTATGGGTTTGAGGTAACGCATATCGTAGTGTGCCACGCTCACGCCCTGTTCACCGGCTGCTGCTATGGCGCTCTCGGCAAGTTTGCCTATGGGGCCCAATGTGAGCAGAGCTACATCGCTACCCTCCTGCATAAGACGGCCCTTGCCCACAGGAACAGACTCAAGCGGACAACGCCAGTCGGCAAGAGAGCCCTTGCCACGGGGATAGCGTATGACGAATGTACCCATATCGGGCTGCTGGGCCGTGTACATAAGGCGGCGCAGTTCGCGTTCGTCATAGGGCGAGGATATTGTGATGTTGGGTATGGGGCGCAGATAGGCTAAGTCGAAAGCTCCGTGATGCGTGGGGCCGTCCTCGCCCACAATACCTGCGCGGTCGAGACAAAGTATCATATTCACACGTTGCAGTGCCGCATCGTGTATGAGGTTGTCGTATGCACGCTGCATAAACGACGAATAGATATTGCAGAAGGGAACCAGGCCGCCCTTTGCAAGGCCGGCCGAGAAGGTCACCGCGTGTCCCTCGGCTATGCCCACATCGAAGAAACGCTGAGGCATTTCGTTCATCAGCAGGTTCATAGAACAGCCTGTGGGCATAGCAGGCGTTATTCCCACAACCTTGTCATTGGCACGGGCAAGTTCCACAAGTGTTTCGCCAAAGACATCCTGAAAACGGGGGTTGGCGCTGTCTTTCACTATGCGCTCACCTGTTTCAATGTCGAAGATGCCGGGCTGATGCCACACTGTGGGTGTCTTTTCGGCAGGCTCGAAGCCCTTGCCTTTCACCGTGTTTATGTGAAGCATCTTGGGGCCCTTCATATCCTTCACCATACGCAGCATACGAACAAGTTCGAGCACATCGTGCCCGTCTATGGGGCCGAAATAGCGTGCTGCCATCACATCGAAGATATTGTGGCGACGGAAAAGCATAGCCTTAAGCCCGTTGTTGAAGCGTGTGATAACGCCTGCACGGCGCTTGTTGAGCAGACCTATGCTTGTGAGACCGCGGGCTATCTTGTTGCGCACCTTGTTGTAGAAACGCGACGAGTGCATTGTTATGAGCAATTGGCTCAAACCACCCACGCTCTTGTCTATCGACATATTGTTGTCGTTGAGAATAACCAGAAGGTTGTTCTCGCAATTGGACATATTGTTGAGGCCCTCAAACGCCAGACCGCCACTCATAGAGCCATCGCCTATGATTGCCACCACGTGCTCGTCGGCCTTGTTCTGCAAGGTTGCCGACACGGCAAGACCGAGTGCCGCCGATATGGAGTTTGAGGCGTGCCCTGCCATAAAGGCATCGTATTCGCTCTCATCGGGCGAGGGGAAGGGTTTTACGCCACCCAATTTGCGGTTTGTATGGAATATGTCGCGACGGCCGGTGAGTATTTTATGGCCATAAGCCTGATGGCCCACATCCCACACAAGTTTGTCCGACGGGGTGTCGAACACATAATGCAAAGCCACTGTGAGCTCTACCGAGCCAAGACTTGATGCAAAGTGACCGGGATTGGTGGAGCACGATTCTATGATAAAATTTCTCAATTCCCTGCACACGTCGGGGAGTTTATCCTCGGGCAATGCACGAAGGTCGGCAGGGGAATCAATCTTTCCCAAAATGGGATATTTTGTATCGTTTTCTTTTTCCATATTCTTATAATAGCAATTTGCCAACGATAAAGATATAGGTTAAAATGTAAAAAAACAATTTTTCAGCATTTTTTTGAACAGGCACGCCATAAAAGAGCCCACACTCCTTACTTTATCAAAAAACTTTTAATTGCGTTTTTTTTGAATGCAAAGATAAGCAATAATCGTTTAACTTCATTAAATTTGTAATAAATTAGAGCCATATGATATTCACCACGCCTGTTAATGCAGCAAAGAGCGACTTTGAAATTGCACACAAAAGCAACATAATGCTTTTGGGTTCCTGTTTTGCACAAAACATAGGGCACAGATTGCAGGCGTGCAAGTTCAATATCTGCACCAATCCGTTCGGCATCACATACAACCCTCTATCCATTGCCACCATTCTGCATAGGATAGTGACGGGAGAGCCGTTCACAGCCCTGTCGCCCGAGCTTGTCGAGAACGGCGGGAGATGGCACAGCCTGCTGCACCACAGCGACTTTTCGCGCCACACGCAAGAGGAGTTGTTGGCAAGCATAAACAGCAGTTTGCAGGAGGCACACGGGCGCGTGCAAACAATTGATGTGTTGATAATTACATTTGGCACGGCCTATGTTTACACACTTGGCAGCGATGGTATGGTGGTAAACAACTGCCACAAGCTGCCCGCAGGCCAATTCACGCGCAGGCTGTTGAGCACAGAGGAGATAGCCGATGCGGTGAGCAAAGCGCTTGCACCTATAATAGCAGGCCGCCCCGATGTGAAGATTATCTTCACCGTAAGCCCCATAAGGCACCTGCGCGACGGGGCACACGACAACCAACTGAGCAAAGCCACATTGCTGCTTGCAATAGAGCGGCTGCAAAAGAGGTTGGGCAATAACACAGCCTATTTCCCGTCGTACGAGATAGTGCTCGACGAGCTACGCGACTACCGCTTTTATGCCGAAGATATGACACACCCCTCACCCCAGGCAGTGGAATACATATGGGAAAAATTTGCCGATGCATATTTGAGCAAAGGCAGCCGCGCCTTGTGCCAAACAATAGAGGATATAAACCGAGCTATGGCACACAAGCCATTCGATGCCACCGGCAACGCATACAGGGATTTTATGCGCGCCACACTTAAAAAGATAGAGGCTGTAAAGCAACAGCATCCTTACCTTAATTTTGAAAAGGATATAGAACAATGCAATACACTATTGAACAAATAAGCGCCATATTGAAGGCGCGCCACACGGGGCCGCAGAGCGCAAGCACCATTTCGCGCCTGCTCACCGACAGCCGCTCGTTAGGATTCCCCGAGGAGACTCTCTTTTTTGCCATAAAGACCAAGCACGGCGACGGACACCGCTTTGTGGGAGAACTCTACAAACGTGGCGTGAGGAATTTTGTGGTGGAGAGCGAGAGCGTTGCAAAGGAATTCCCCGATGCCAATTTCATAATAGTGGATAACAGTGTAAAGGCATTGCAACAGCTGGCCACGCACCACCGCAAGCTGTTCGACATTCCCGTAGTGGGAGTAACGGGCAGCGATGGTAAAACCATAGTGAAGGAGTGGTTGTACTACATTACTGCGGCCAATTATATGGTAACGCGCTCGCCCCGCAGCTACAATTCGCAGATAGGCGTGCCATTGTCGGTGTGGCAGTTGAACGAGGAGAGCACATTGGGTATTTTTGAGGCAGGCATATCGCAACCACGCGAAATGGACAACCTGCAAACCATCATAAACCCCACGATAGGCATCATCACAAACATAAGCGAGGCACACCAGGAAAACTTCAGCACAATGCAGGAGAAGTGCCGCGAGAAACTTGCCCTGTTCAAGGGGTGCGACATTTTGATATACAATGCCGACAACCCGCTCATTGCCGGCTGCATAAACCAATCGCTGCTGCCGTCGCGCGAGATTGCCTGGTCGCAGAAAGACAGCGACAAGCCGCTATACATAAAGGCCATAAAGAAGGAGGATAATGGCACCACCGTAGAGTATCGCTATCTCACATTCGATAGCAGCTACCGCATACCTTTCCTCGACGACGCATCGATAGAGGACTCTATCAACTGCCTTGCAGCAGCCCTCTATCTGATGATACCCACCGACACCATCGCCGAGCGTATGGCGCAACTGGAGCCGGTGGCTATGCGCCTGGAGGTAAAAGAGGGCAAAAACGGCTGTATGCTCATAAACGACAGTTACAATGCCGATACTGCATCGTTGGAGATTGCGCTCGACTTTATGGAGCGTCGTTGCAGCACGCTGCCCCACCTGAGAAAGACACTTATACTATCGGACATAAAGCAGACAGGTATCTCCACACGCGCTCTTTACCGCATAGTGGCGCAACAGATTGCCAGCCATAGAATAAGCAAATTCATAGGAATAGGAAAAGACATAACAGGCGAGAGAGAAAGGCTTAAGAGGATTGACTGCGAGTGCCACCTGTTTTCCACCACCGAGGAGTTCATCGGCAGCGAGCAGCTACACAACCTTGCCAACGAGGCCATACTCATAAAGGGGGCACGCGCCTTCCGTTTTGAGGAGATAACCGAGGCGCTGGAAAAGAAGGTGCACCAAACCATTTTGGAGGTGAACCTGAGCGCCTTGCGCGACAACCTCAACCGCTACCGCAATAATCTACTGCCCGACACTAAAACCATTTGTATGGTAAAAGCATCGGCCTACGGGGCCGGCGCAATGGAGGTGGCACGCACCTTGCAGGATTGTCAAGTGGATTATCTTGCCGTGGCTGTGGCCGACGAGGGTGCCGAACTGCGCAAGGCAGGCATAACTACCGGTATCATAGTTATGAACCCCGAGCCGGGCACCGTGCGCACACTGTTCGACAACAAATTAGAACCCGAGGTATATAGTTTTGGTATGCTGCGTATGCTGGTGCAGGCCGCCGGCCGTGAGGGAATAACCGACTACCCCGTGCACATAAAGATAGACAGCGGAATGCACCGGTTAGGATTCCTGCCGAGCGAGATTCCCGCACTTGTAGAGGAACTTAAACAGCAAAACGCGCTCACCCCGCGCTCGGTATTTTCGCACTTCGTGGGCAGCGACAGCACAGCTTTCGACAGCTTCACACAGGAGCAGATAAGGCGCTTTGAGCAGGCAAGCAGCGCACTGCAAGCCGCCTTCAAGCACAAGATTCTGCGCCATATATGCAACAGCGCAGGCGCCGAGCGCTTTACAAACGTGCAGTACGACGCCGTGCGTCTGGGAATAGGGCTCTATGGAATATCACCTATGGGCGGCGATGCCACACTGCGCCCCATCTCCACGTTGAGAACAATAATATTGCAAATACACGATGTGCCTGCCGACGAAACCGTGGGATACAGCCGCAAGGGGCTGCTGCAACGTCCTTCGCGCATAGCGGCACTGCCCATTGGGTATGCCGACGGGCTTAACCGCCACCTGGGCAACCGCCGCGGCTATTGCATAATAAATGGCAAGCAGGCACCATATGTGGGTAATATATGTATGGATGTGTGTATGGTGGATGTCACCGATATTGAGTGCCGCGAGGGTGACAGCGTGGAGATTTTCGGCCCCAACCTGTCGGTGGAAACGGTGGCCACCTGGCTCGACACCATTCCGTATGAGGTGCTCACAGCAGTATCGACACGAATTAAGAGAGTATATTACAGCGATTGATATGTTGATGACAAAAATCTACAAATAACTAAGGCCGCGTTCGCGGCCTTAGTTATTATCAAAGTATTCCTAAATTCTTGAAGAAGATATACAATATCAACAGCGGGGTTACATAGCGCAGCATAAACACCACAACAGGCATCACATAGCTTTTGAGAGAGCCGTAATTGGTTATTTCGTCGCGCATAAAGTTACGCTCCATCACCCACGCAACAAAAATACAGGTGAACATAGCTCCAAGCGGCATAAGGATGTTGGCACTAACATAGTCGAACACATCCATAAAAGAGACGCCCGTTGCCTTCACGCCCAGGAAATCGAAATCAAAGACACAATACACAGTGAGCGCGCTCAATACTACCGAGATTGCCGATGTTATGCGGGCACCCCACTTGCGGGAGAGCTTGAACTCCTCGGCAAAATAGGCTGTTAGAACCTCGTGAAAAGAGATTGTGGATGTGAGCGATGCCAGCATCACCAACAGGAAAAAGACGGTTGACCACAACGGGGCAAAAGGCATCCCTTTGAATATTTCGGGTAACGTGATAAAGATGAGCGATGGGCCCTCGGCCGGTTGCAAACCGGCACTGAACACCGCTGGGAAAATCACAAGGCCTGCAAGCAGCGACACCAACAGAGTGAGCAACGACACGTTGAGCGACGTGGAGACAAGATTGTTGTTTTTCTTGAAATAGGATGCATATGTAACCATACAGCCCATACCCACCGAAAGTGAAAAGAATGCCTGCCCAATGGCCATCATAATGGTTTCAGAGGTAAATGCCTCTTTGAAGTTGGGCGAGAGGAAGAAACGGTATCCCTCAATCGAGTTGGGCATAAACGCCACGCGCACCGCCATTATAATAAGGATTACAAAGAGGGCGGGCATCATTATGCGCGAAGCCTTCTCAATACCTTTTTCCACACCACGCGCCACAATAATGTGAGTGAGCAATATAAAGACCACTGCATAAAAGAACGGGCGCCAAGAGCCCTGGAATGCGGCAAACTGCTCGGTGAATGACATCGGGGAACTGTAAAGCACCCCTGTTACAGAGTTTACAAGATACTCCAGCGACCAACCCGCAACGATATAATAGAAACCGGTTATGAGCAGTGCACACACCACACCGTTATAGCCCAGCCAACTCCACTTTTTAGATAGTTTGCGGAATGCACCCACTGCATTCTTGCGCGATTTACGCCCTACGGCAAACTCGGCAAGCATCGCAGGAATACCCACCACAAACACACTAAGCAGAAACACCAGCAGAAAGGCAGCACCACCGTGCTTGCCTGCGATGTAGGGGAAACGCCACAATGCGCCAAGGCCTATGGCACTGCCCGCAGCCACAAGCACCACGCTCAATTTACCTCCGAATGAGGCACGTTTATCTTCACTCATAATTCTATTTCATTAAATCAGAGCGCGAAAATAATAAAAAAAAGCGAGTTTACGGCCGATGGTACCAATATTCACGTCTCTTTTATATAAAAAACAATGAACGGGGCTATGGCCCCGTTCATTGTTTTATTATACCAAATGTGCTATCAAATCTTCTCGGTCGCCGTAGAGAAGGTCGATGATGGGAATCTCTATCATAGTGTAGCAACCGGGCTGTTGGCGCATTGTGGCACGTGCGCAACAAACAAGCACCTGCGCGGTAAGGGCCGGGTTGTTTATCTTCATATTGAATTCGAACAACTGGTTCTGAGTGGTTCCCGAAACACCTTTGCGGGTGAGGTTCACACCGTGGCCCATATCAAGCAGTTCATCCACACAGGGAACCTGCATAACGTGTGTTTCGTCGTTCACAAAATAGGGGTCGCTCTTTATGGCTGCTGCCACCTGCGAGAAGTCGTAACCCTCCTCAATCTCCACATATACCATACGGCGATGTATGCCCGTACCCACGGGGATTGTCATAGAGAGGGCAGCTTTTACGCCCTCGACAGCTTTAACGGCAACAGTGTGCCCCATACTCATACCCGGACCGAAGTTGGTGTATGTGATACCTTTGGGGGCGATTGCCTGTAACAGGGCACGGATAACCGAATCGCTGCCCGGGTCCCAACCTGCCGAGATAATAGACACAGCATTGCCGGCACAGGCACTCTCGCCCAGCGAGCGGCGCAACTCCACAATTTTCGAGTGGATATCGAAGCTGTCCACGGTGTTTATTCCAAGCGCCAGAATATCCTTTGCATAACGCTCCACACTGCGGGTGGGAGTAGAAAGGATTGCCACATCAACATCGCCAAGCTCGCGTATGTCCTTTACCACATTGTAGCCTGCGAGCTCTGCGGGGAGATTCTCGGCTCCGGAACGACGTACCACACCTGCCACCTCAAAGTCGGGGGCTGCGGTGAGTGCCTGCAAGGTATATTTACCAATATTGCCATATCCTACTATGGCTGCTCTAATCTTTCTCATAGTTTAATTGATTTTTATCGATGCGAAGATATAAAAAACTCATTTTTTATTTTCTATCTGCAAGCGTTTTTTTGTATGAAAAAATGAAAAAAATATCTATAAAAAAGAAGCCGTTGAACGTGTGTTCAACGGCTTCCATTATTTATGCCTGTGGGCGGCGGGGCTCGCGACGGGGACGACGCTCACGCTCCTCATAACCCTCGGGTTTCTCAACCAACGCCTTGCGCGACAGTTTGAACTTACCGGTCTTGGGGTCTATCTCCACAAGTTTCACTTGCAGTTTGTCACCCTCCTTGATACCGGTCTCTTCCATTGTCTCAAAGCGTTTCCAGTCTATCTCTGAAATGTGCAACAGACCATCCTTGCCGGGCATAAACTCAACGAATGCGCCATAGGGCATTACGCTGCGCACTGTACCCTCGTAAACCTCACCGGCCTCGGGGATGGCAACGATTGCTCTGATTTTTGCAATGGCCTCGTTAATTGCATTGCCGTTGTTTGCTGCAATCTCAATGATACCCTCGCCATCAACCTCCTCGATAGAGATAGTGGCACCGGTTTCTTCCTGCATACCCTGAATGATTTTTCCGCCGGGGCCGATAACTGCACCGATGAACTCTTTGGGGATGCGCATAGTTTCGATGCGGGGTGCGTGGGGCTTGAGTTCTGCACGGGGCTCTGCGATGCACTCGGTGATTTTGCCGAGGATGTGCATACGGCCCTCGCGTGCCTGGTTCAGGGCCTTCTCGAGAATCTCGTAAGAAAGACCATCAACCTTGATATCCATCTGTGTGGCTGTGATACCGTCAACGGTACCTGTCACCTTGAAGTCCATATCGCCCAAGTGGTCCTCGTCGCCAAGAATATCGCTGAGCACGGCATATTTCTCTTCGCCTGCATTCTTGATAAGGCCCATTGCTATACCCGATACGGGTTTCTTAATCTTCACACCGGCATCCATAAGCGCAAGTGTACCTGCACATACTGTAGCCATTGAAGAAGAACCGTTAGACTCCAGGATATCAGAAACCACGCGAACACAATAGGGGTAGTCGGCAGGAATCATATTCTTGAGCGCACGGCAAGCAAGGTTACCGTGACCAATCTCGCGACGACCTACACCGCGCTGTGCGCGTGCCTCACCTGTAGAGAAGGGAGGGAAGTTGTAGTGAAGGAGGAAACGCTCTGTTCCCTGGTTCATAACCTCGTCGATAATCTTCTCGTCGCGTTTTGTACCGAGTGTTACGGTTGTGAGCGACTGTGTCTCACCACGTGTGAACACTGCCGAACCGTGGGGGCCGGGGAGATAGCCTGCCTCGCACCAGATGGGGCGAATCTCGGTTGTCTTGCGGCCATCGAGACGCTTGCCCTCGTCGAGGATACAACGGCGCATAGCCTCTTTCTCCACGTCGTGGTAGTAGCGGTCGATGAGTGCACCTTTCTCCTCGAGTTCCTCCTCGGTGAACTGTGCCTTGAATTCATCCTTTATTGCATCGAAAGCGGCTGCACGGCCGTGCTTGTCGTTGTTGCCGCTTGCAGCTACGGCGTATGCCTTTGCATAGCAAGCCTCGTGAACCTGAGAGCGGAGCTCTTCGTCGTTCACCTCGTGGCAATACTCGCGCTTTACGGTTGAGCCAACCTCTTCCATAAGCTCCATCTGAGCCTTGCAGTGAACCTTGATGGCCTCGTGAGCAACCTTCATTGCCTCCAAAAGGTCGGCCTCTGACACCTCTTTCATCTCGCCCTCAACCATCATAATGTTGTCGTAGGTTGCAGCTACCATAATGTCCATATCGGCATTCTCGAGCTGTGCAAATGTGGGGTTAACTACGAACTCGCCACCGATGCGTGCCACGCGAACCTCCGAAATGGGGCCGCCGAAAGGTATATCGGAAACAGCAAGAGCGGCCGATGCTGCAAGACCGGCAAGAGCATCGGGCATATCGACACCGTCGGCCGAGAAGAGCACGATGTTTACATACACCTCGGCGTGATAGTTATCGGGGAAAAGAGGACGGAGAGCACGGTCAACCAAACGGCAAGTGAGAATCTCATAATCCGAAGCCTTGCCCTCGCGGCGTGTGAAACCACCGGGGAAACGGCCAAATGAAGCATATTTCTCTTTATACTCTACCTGCAAAGGCATAAAATCGGTGCCGGGGACAGCGTCTTTTGCTGCACAAACGGTCGCCAACAACATTGTGTTGCCCAAGCGCAACATCACCGAACCGTCGGCCTGTTTTGCAAGCTTACCTGTTTCAATGGTGATTACGCGGCCATCGGGCAAAGCCACATTCTTTGTTACAACATTCATCTTTTTTATCTGTTTATTATTTTTTATTTCTAAATTCTCGCAAAGATAAATAAATTTCCACATTTTAACTATCTTTGCCCACACATTTTTATAAAAATATGAATATTTCACGCATAACAGGAATAAAAGCGCTCCTTTTCACCGGGTTGGCAGCAATGCTTTTTGCTTGCGGACAGACGCCGCAATTCACCATTGAAGGAGAGATTGAAGGCAGTGAGGGCAAGATGCTCTATCTGTCGCACATTGGTATAACAAAGACCGAGAAAATAGATTCGGTAAAGATGGGGCGCAGCGGCTTTTTCAAGTTTCGCCAACCGCAACCCGAGTGCTACGATTTTTATGCATTGCAGTTGCAAGGAAGCGGCAAGCGCATAACCATAGCAATAGACAGCACCGAAACGGTGAAAATAAAGAGTACAGCCGCCCATTTTGCCGACAGTTGCAAAATAGAGGGTTCGCCCGAAAGCCTGCGCATAAAGGAGATTACAGCACTCGAACAGTCGCTGCAGCAACAGGTGGCACATCTCATAAGAAACAGCGCGCCCGCCATTGGAGAAACAAGGGAAAAGATATACACGCTCATAGGCGAATTCAAGCAGAACATCTTCAGGCAATACATAGCCGCTGCGCCACACAAGGCAAGTGCATATTTCGCACTCTTTATACGCCTTAACGGCGAGCCCATATTTGAGCCCAATGCCAACAGGTTCGACAGCCACTGCTTTGCAGCCGTGGCAACAAGCCTGCACGGCAGTCGCCCGCACGCCACGCGCGCAATACATTTATACAACATAGCCACAAAGGGGATGGCCGCCACTCGCCCCGCAGCGCCGCGCGACACAATAGACATAGAGAGCGAGAGCATAGAAAAGATAGGACTTTACGAGATAAACCTGCCCAACATACACGGCGACTCGGTGAGCCTGCGGTCGCTCAAAGGCAAGGTGGTGCTGCTCGACTTCACCGTTTACAGCATAGCCGAAATAAGCAGTCGCAACATAGAGCTGCGCCGGATATACGAGAAATACCGCAGCCGCGGGTTCGAGGTGTACCAGGTGTCGTTCGACACGAACGAGAGTTTTTGGAACAACTCGGCCGACAAACTGCCGTGGATATGCGTGCGCGACGGCGACGGACAAAGCTCGCAGAACATTCTTTTGTACAACCTGCAATCGTTGCCCACGTATTACCTCATAAACCGCGACAACGAACTCGTTGCACGCGACAACCAAATAGAGAACCTCGAGGCTGCCATAGAGGATTTGCTTAAAAAGTGAAAAAAGCGCAAAACACTATAAAAAAAGATGTTAAGCACAAAACGTAAAAAGTAAAATTTTTCATTTTTAATTTGCTTTTCAATTTTTAAGAGCTATCTTTGCAATCACAACAACGAGATTTTGGGTTCCGGCATCCGTGCCGGAATCCTTTGTTTTAATATTTTTTCAAAAACCATATAAATACTAAAGAAGAAATGGGTTATATGTCCGAAGAGGGCTACAAGAAACTGTTAGCCGATTTAAAAGAGTTGGAGGCGAAACGCCCCGAAATTGTTCGTCAGATAGCGGAAGCACGCGACAAGGGCGACCTTTCGGAGAACGCAGAGTATGATGCAGCAAAAGAGGCGCAGGGATTATTGGAGATGAAAATCAATGAGCTTAAAATGATTATTGCCGATGCCAAAATCATTGACACCTCCAAGCTTAACACCGACAGCGTGCAGGTGCTCACAAAAGTGAGCCTCAAGAACACCAAAACCGGTGCCACAATGCAATATACAATAGTTCCCGAGAGCGAGGCAAACTTGCGCGAGGCAAAAATTTCAATCAACACCCCCATTGCCAAAGGATTGCTTGGCAAGAAGGTGGGCGATGTTGCCGAAATCACCGTGCCCCAGGGCAAACTGTCGCTTGAGATTACAAACATTGAGTTTTAATAACCAAGAAAGAACTATGGCAACAATATTCAGCAAAATAGTTGCAGGTGAAATTCCCAGTTACAAGGTGGCCGAGAACGAGCAATTTTATGCATTCCTCGATATAAACCCGCTGGCCAAGGGGCACACCCTTGTGATACCCAAGCGCGAGGTAGATTACTTTTTCGACCTTACCGACGAAGAGATAGGTGCAATGCAGGTATTCGCAAAGCGAGTGGCCGAGGGCATAAAGCGCGCCTTCCCTTGCATCAAGGTGGGCCAGGCCGTTTTGGGGCTGGAGGTGCCACACGCACACATACATCTGGTGCCTATGCAGAGCGAAAGAGATATGCTCTTTACCAATCCCAAACTAAAACTGACACCGGAGGAGTTTGCCGAGGTTGCCGAAAAGATACAAAAAGAGATTGCCCGATAAAGGCAATCTCTTTTTTTTGACATCTTTTTTTTGTATCTTCGCCAAAAAAGAAAGCGACAATGAGAATACTTATAAGCAACCCGACAATAGTGAACGAGGGGGAGCAGTTCAAAGGCTCCATTGTTATAAACAACGGCAGGATATCGGAAATACTACGCGGCAACGAACTGCCCCGCGGCGAGGTTGACTGCATAGTGGAGGCACACGATATGTACCTGATACCGGGCGTTATTGACGACCACGTACACTTCCGCGAGCCCGGGCTCACAGCAAAGGCCGACATAAACAGCGAGAGCCGTGCGGCAGCTGCCGGCGGTGTGACATCATATATGGAGATGCCCAACACCGTGCCCCAAACAACCACACCCGCGGCACTGAAGGAGAAATTCGCCATTGCAGCAAAAGAGAGCCTTGTAAACTATTCGTTTTACTTTGGTGCGACAAATGACAACTATAAATATTTTGCAAAGCTCAACCCCCGCCGTGTATGCGGCATAAAATTGTTTATGGGTTCCAGCACCGGCAACATGCTGGTTGACGAAGCCGACAAGCTCGACAAAATATTCTCAACCGCCACCCTGCCCATTGCCGTGCATTGCGAGGATACCAAGACCATTGCCGCAAATGCCAAAAAGGTGGTTGCAAGCGAAGGAAGCAACCCCGACGTCACCTTCCACCCCGTGATAAGGGATGCCAAGGCCTGCTACCGCAGCACAAAGAGCGCCGTAGAGCTTGCCAAAAAGCACGGCACTAAGTTGCACGTAATGCACGTAAGCACCAAGAAGGAGCTTGCCTTGTTCAAGAACGCAGGCAGCAACATCACAGCCGAGGTGACACCCGCGCATCTCACATTTTGCAGCGATGACTACACACGCCTGGGTACAAAGATAAAATGCAACCCCGCCATTAAGAGCAGCGAGGACCGCGATGCCCTGCGTCGGGCAACAGCCGACGGGCTCATAGACGTTATAGGCACCGACCACGCACCACACTTGCCCAAAGACAAGGAGGGAGGCGCGCTCACAGCGGCATCGGGAATGCCAAGCATACAGTTTTCACTGCTCGCAATGCTCAAGCTCGTGGATGAGGGGGTGCTCACCATTGAAAATATGGTTGAGAAAATGTGCCACGCACCCGCGCGCATATTCGGCGTAAACAGGAGAGGGTACATTAAAAAAGGGTATGCAGCCGACTTCGTGCTGCTGCGCAATGGTTGCCCGCACACCATAGAAAAGAGCGACATCATAAGCAAATGCGGATGGAGCCCGTTCGAAGGCGACACCTTCAACTGGGCTGTTGCACAAACCTGGGTGAACGGCGAGTGCGCATACAAGGAGGGCAAAATAAACGAGGAGGTACGAGGCAAGGCGCTTGTTTTTGATAGATGAAAAGAAAGATTTTCCACTACACCGCAGCCCAATTGCTGCCATACATAGACTGGAGCTACTTTTTCCACGCTTGGGGCATTGCACCGCGTGACACTAACAGCAAGCAGGCGCAGGATGTGAAGAACGATGCCATTGCATTACTGATAGAGAGCGGTGACAGCATTGTGGCAAAGGCCGTTTTTGCACTGTGCAGTGCAACAGGATGCGATGACAACATAATAATAGAGGGGCACACCACCCTGCCTCTCCTGCGCCAGCAGCACGCCCGCACAGGAGAGCCCAACATATGCCTTAGCGATTTTGTTTCTCCTCACGGCGACAACATAGGCTTGTTTGCCACCACCGCGTGCAATGTTTCAGAACACAACAACGATGATGAATACAAACGCCTGCTCACGCAAACCGTGGCAAGCAGGCTGGCCGAGGCTGCTGCCGGCCTTATGCACAGGGAGGTGCGCACCAACCCCGCATTATGGGGATATGCCCCCGACGAGCAACTGACACCCGAGGAACTGAACCTTGAAAAATACCAAGGCATACGCCCCGCAGTGGGCTACCCTTCGCTGCCCGACCAATCGGTAATATTCATAATAGACAAACTGCTGCAACTGAATGAAATAGGGATAGAGCTGACGACAAACGGAGCGATGCAGCCCCACGCATCGGTTTGCGGAATTATGGTTTCGCACCCTGCCGCTCGATACTTTGCAGTGGGCAATATAAGCCGCGAGCAATTTATCGACTATGCAAGCCGCAGACGCCTGCCGCCCGACCAACTGCACAAATTCTTGTTCAAAAATATTGGCAAATAGTATTTAGTTCCTTTTTTATAGCAAAAATCTAAAAAGAAAAGTTAACTTAGCGCAATATTATCAAACAATTTCAGACAATGAAACTAAGAACCATTTTACACCCGCTTTATGTGTTGTACCAATTGGTATTTGCCTGGTGGGCAGTCCTGTTGGTTATTGCAATCACCTGTATTTGTATAAGCCTCTTTGGCAGATATTTGAAGGTAAAGAACGGCGACTACTACCCCGCACTCATCCTATTCCGCGTGGTATGCTGGATATGCCTTGTACCTGTGAAGGTGGTAGACAGAAAGAAGTATGTGGAGAAGGACAAGAACTATGTGTTTGTGGCAAACCACCAGGGATTCTTCGACGTGCTGGTAATGTATGGCTATGTGCAGAAGAATTTCAAATGGATGATGAAGGCGTCGCTGCGCAAGGTGCCCCTGTTGGGCAAGGCTTGTGCCGACACAGACCACATATATGTTGACCGCACCACCCCGCAAAAGGACATTCTGCGCAAAGCGCTCAATATCCTCAAGAGCGGCAAATCAATGGCAATCTTCCCAGAAGGCACACGTTGCAAGAACGGCAAGATGGGTAGATTCAAGAAGGGGGCCTTTGTGGTGGCAAATATGGCACAGAAGCCCGTCGTTCCCGTAGCCATCGAAGGTTCCTTCAGGCTTATGCCCCCGGGCAATATATTCTTGCATTGGTCGCCCATCACACTCACATTCCACGCACCCATCGAGTGCATTGGCCGCGATGCCGAAAATGTGGAGTATCTGATGAAGACATCGCGCGAAGTTATCGCAAAGACTCTTGGAGAGGCATAATGCAAAAAGCCACAATAATATAGCAGAAGCGATGGCCGCGGCCATCGCTTCTGCTATATTATTGTAATCTCATCTGCTGCAGACGGGCTGCATTCTCGCGCGCCACGTCGTAGAAGGTTTTCACAAAAGAGTCGTTGCGGAAGGAAGGGGGTGCATCGTTGTACAACGTCTCAAGTTCATCGTCGAGTATGGGAGCAGGCACGGCGCTGTACATAAGTGCAAAGACACAGGGGCCAAGGACATTGTCGAAATTGCGCCTCACATAGCTGTTCATAAGTTTTTGCACCGATGCGCCAACCGCCTCAATGGAGTCGCTCACGCAATCGGCTGCGGCCTCGGCTGTGCTGCCATTGAGAATGAGAGAGGTTTCCAGGCGCTCGAGTTCCGTCATACGCCTTTCGAGCGATGCCTGCTTGGCAATTAGCTCATTTAGCTCTTCATTCAACGGGGTGCCGCTTATGATTACCGCATTATCGGTTATCTGCATCTCCACGCAACCTCTTTCAGCCACAAAAGGTAGGATAGGCACCGAACCAATGTAGAGCGAAGTGATGAAGGCAGTATCGGCTGTGCCACCCATTTCAAAGACACCGTGCTGCACAAGGCAGGAATCTATTGTATGCACCACACCGTTTTCAACCCTTTTAATATATACATACTCGCCATTTACTGCATCGGAGGATATGGTGCCTTTTACACGAAAGTCGTTACCGCAGGAAAGAAGTGCTATCGACAGGAGAAAGAGTGCGAAAGAGTTTTTCATAGTTCTTTATGGTATTGGGTGTTTGCACGGCGAAGATAACAACATTTCCCATATGGCAATATTTTGTTAATCTATTTTATGATTTGTCGCTAAACTATAACATTTTACAACAAAAAAAGGAGGAGTGGAGAGTAAGTTTCGCACAAAAGAGAAAGGGCGGTGCACTTTTTTTCACTATCTTCGCGCACAAATAATAAATTACTTAATTTTATAAACATTATATAAACATAATATTATGAGAAAAACATTATTGGCGCTGCTTGTTGCAGCAATAGCCCTACCGGCACAGATGGTTGCCGACGAGGGTATGTGGCTACTACAGCTTATGCGTAGCCAAAATTTGGAAAAGCCTATGCGCGAGCTTGGCCTTGAACTCACTGCCGACGACATCTATGCCCCCGGGAGCGCATCGCTGAAGGATGCCATTGGTATTTTCGGTGGCGGCTGCACAGGCGAGATTGTGTCGCCCAACGGCCTTATCCTCACCAATCACCACTGCGGTTACAGCTACATACAGCAGCTGAGTGCCGTGGAGCACAACTACTTGCGCGATGGTTTCTGGAGCCAGAGCTACGAAGAGGAACTCCCCTGCAAGGACATTAACTTTACATTCGTTTCAGAAATCAAGGATGTTACCGACGACATCAACAAACGCATAGCCGACGGCACATTGAGCGAGCAGGACTCATTCAGCGAGCGAGCACTCGCACTCATTGCTGCCGAGATGTTCGAGGAGGACAGCATCGAGGGTAAGAAGTATCTCACACCCCAGCTGCTCCCCTACTTCGAGGGCAACAAGTACTACCTTGTATATTACAAGAAATATACCGACGTGCGCCTGGTGGGTACACCTCCCAACTCAATAGGCAAGTTCGGTGGCGAAACCGACAACTGGATGTGGCCACGCCACACAGGCGATTTCTCGGTGTTCCGCGTATATGGCGACTCGCTTGGCAACCCTGCTGCATACAGCGAGAAGAACATCCCATTGAGCACACCCAAATATCTCAACATTTCACTTGCAGGCATCGACTACGACGATTTTGCAATGATTATGGGATTCCCCGGCAGCACATCGCGTTACCTCACAGGCGAGGAGGTGAAGCATCGTATGTACTCGCAGAACGAGCCCAGAATAGCAATGCGCGATGCTGCCCTCAAAATCATACGCGAGGAGATGGAGAAAGACGAGGCTGTGAACATACAGTATGCAAGCAAGATGGCTCGCATAAGCAACTACTGGAAGAACTCCATTGGTATGAACAAGGCCATTGTGGACAACAAGGTGGTGGAGACAAAGCTGGAGAAAGAGGCTGCTTTCAAGGCATTTGCACAGAAGGTGGGGAACAAGAGCTACGAAACCGTTGTAGAGGAAATCAACGCAGCCATACATACACAGAGCCGCAGCGAGTATCTTGCCACATTGGTTGTGGAGCTCATAAGCAACATTGAGTTCGTGCGCCGCAACCTTGCCTATGGCAACGACAGCACAGCCGATGCCCGGTTCCTTGAGAAGCCCGAGGCTGTCAACAGCTACTACAGCTGGGTGCACGACCGCGACTACAACCACCGCATAGACTGCCGCGTTGCCAAAGCTCTTATTCCCCTTTATATGTCGCTCACAACCGAGGAGGAGCGCCCCGCCCTGCTCAACGAGATGAACAAGAAGTACAAGGGCAATATGGAGAAATACATAGACGATGTATATGAGAGCTCTATAATGGCAAGCGAGAAGAACGTGCAGAAGTTCCTCAAAAAACCCACAGCAAAGAAACTGCAGAAGGATATGGCAGTGCAGCTGCGTAACGCAATCTACGGCAAATACCGCGAGATTATGAACAGCCAGAAGGAGTTCAACAACACCATTAACGGCCTGCACAAGACATACCTCAAAGGCTTGATGGAGATGGCCGGCGAAGCACCTATGGCACCCGATGCGAACTTCACAATGCGCCTCACATATGGCAGCGTTAAGGCATACCAGCCCAAAGATGGTGTTACATACAACCACTACACCACGCTGAACGGTGTAATGGAGAAGGAGGACAACACAAGCAGCGAGTTCACCGTGCCCGCACGCCTTAAGGAGCTATACCTTACAAAGGATTACGGCGACTATGCACTGCCCAACGGCGACCTGCCCGTGGCATTCCTGACAACCAACGACATCACCGGCGGTAACAGTGGCAGCCCTGTAATGAACTCACGCGGCGAGCTCATTGGCCTTGCATTCGATGGCAACTGGGAGTCTTTGAGCAGCGACATCAATTTCAACAAGGAGCTGCAGCGTTGCATAAACGTGGATATCCGTTATGTGCTCTTCATCATTGAGAAATATGGCAATTGCAAGCGATTGATTGACGAGATGAACATAGTGAGATAAATGAAAAGAAACTATCATACAAAAAAATGGCCGGTATAAGCCGGCCATTTTTTCTAACTGTTTACCACACTCTTATCAAAGAGTGCTGAAATAAATATTGTTCCTATTGAACAACTTTCTTGCCATTCATAATGTACACACCCCTGGTTGCATTCTCCACACGCCTGCCATAGAGGTCGTAAATAACCGTAGAGCCCTCGGCTGCGGGCAGCTCAACAATACCCGTTGTTTCATCACCAACATATTCTACCGTAATCTTGCCGTTCTCCTTATCCAGAGCCACCGATGTGGTATAGTGCTCTATAGCCTTTACCGTGAAATCGGCATCGGTGAGAAAGCTGGTAGAGATAAAATTGTCGCCATTGGCATATTCGACACCCTCGAATGTGATGCCGCCGTTGTCGTTACCTGTAACCTCTACCAGATAATCGATGGTATATACATTGGGGTTCTCTATAAGATAGACAACCGAGCCGTGGTCGTCCCACCTCCAGTTACGTACAGCGATAGCAGCTTCATTTGTCACTATACAGGCAAAATAGGTGGAGCCATCGCTGTAACCGCCACCTGCGTGAATACCAAAGGTTCCTTCGTAGTCGCCACTGTTGGCACGTATGCCGTCTAATGCTGTTTTTTCCTCTGTAAATTTATAATCTCTGCCGCTTCGCGTTACATAGGCTTTTCTTGCAGGCTGGTACATATAGTACTTGCCGCCTTCCTGAAATATCTGCCAAACGACAGTTTCATCAAAAGGGTCAACCTCCTCTTTATATATGTTAACCACTGAAGTATTGCCGGGGAGGTTGTTATAAGAGTGGTTGGTCATACCACGCAGGCTTATATACTCGTCGGTGATACTGCTGTTATATGCCCAATAGCCTTCGCCACTCTTTGCTGAAACCTGATAGAGCTTATAGTTCTTCAGCTCAGAAAGAGAGGATATTGGGGTACAAGGGGCAGGGCCCGGAGTATATGTTACAGTGATAACGCGGTCTTCGATGCTTATTGTGGCGTTACAGCCGTCAACTGCAATGGGAGCAAGTTGCTCTACCGAGAAGAACTGTGTAGCATATACCGTGCCGCCATCGGCAGTCTCTATGTTGGCATATACAACGCCACCTTCTCCTTCAACACCCACCACCTTTACGGTGTAGAGCTGCTCTTGCTGCATATCGCCCTTAATACCTACCTGGCTTCCGCGCATATACTCTGCGGGGATGGTATATGTGCCGTCGGCTGCAATGGCTGTGTAGGGAACATTTATCTCTATCCAGTTGGGGTTGCCGTTATCATCGAGTTGTTCGGCTGCATTTACGTTATAACCATACTTGAGGATGAAGCCATACTGCACAAAGCCGGGAGCCGGAATATCCTTCACGGTCAAAGGCTCGGCATAATTGGCTGTGTAGCCTTGCAAAGCACTTCCATCCGAAGCCAACACAATGTCGCCATTGAGCTGGGAAGCGTTTACCACCACATTGTCGCCACGCACGTCGAGCATCACGTCTATATAACCACCACCGTTTGAAATGATAGTGCTGGCTCCTGCGGGGTTGATGTTATCCCAATCGACCTTGTATCGCATACGATAGAAGCCGGCGGGGGTACCTTCGGGTATTGTAAACTTGGGCACGCCGCCACCAATGGTGTTACCATTGCTTGTTGTTGTACCATCGCTCTTGTACCAAGTGCCATTTATCTGCGCAGCGCTATAGCTTACGACATCGCTACCTGCGGCGGGAGTACCATTATCGTTCAGTGTATACTCGAACTTGCCGTCATTGTTCCAATCGACATACACATAGGCGCTCATCCAAGTACCTGTATAGTTGAATGTGGGCTGCACCTGCTCGCCTGCTTTGGCCGAGAATACACTCAAAGCGGTATTATCGGTATAAACCTTACCTGCTGCTGCCGATGAAGAGTAGCTTACACCATTCGATGTGAGGCCTACGCCGTTGAGACGGCGGTCGTTACGTGTGGTTGCAGCATCTTGGTCATAAGTGAGAGCGTACTTATCGGTGGAGAAACGCTTGTCGGGATTGTTGTCTATAACGATTTCATCGAAATAGGCATACCAGTCTTCGGTATCGGCGTGGGGCGAGCGAACATCGGGAACAATAACCAGCGAGTATATATCGATACCGCTGCCGGCATTCTCCTCTTTAGAGTATGAGAAGCCCTTGAAACTCACCACAATATCCTGCCAACCCTCTTTGGGTTTGATGTCAGAGGTTGTAACCGCCCAGAACTGCTCGTCCTCACCGTCCTGCCAATTCCAGCTCTCCTCTACTCTCTTGCCCAAGCCAATAACCATCATACGGCTGTTGGCAGGTTTCTCCTTGAGATAGGTCATCACGTGGATGTATTGGAGTTGCTTGGTCATACGGATGGGTTCTTTAAGGTCGATGCGCACACCAAAGGTGTTGCTGCCGTAACGGCTGCGGCGCAGTTTCACAACGTTTTCTGTTGCATTGGGAGCTACACCCAACACCTCGTCGACCTCGGTATCGGGGTTGGCAACAACTGCAGCATCAAAGTCTATTACAGGATTCTCTGCGCGGAAAGGACTTTCCGCCCAAGTGTCGTATACGCTTATAGATTTATAATCTTCGCTATCGAATGTTATCGTGGTCTGTGCCTGCGCGGTGAGCCCGAAAAACATCAACGCAGCAGAAAGGATGATATTCTTTTTCATAAGTTTCTGTTTTTATAATTAGTGTTGATGTCTGTTAGTAAACATTTAGGTTAGAGAGCAACGGACACGCACGGCTGTCAAGAATGGTGATGCGCAACTGCTTTGCATTGTAACCGTTGCCATAGCTGTTGCTTGTGCTGCCGTTAAGCGGTATTATGCGTTTGTAGCCTATGGTTGTGGTTTGCATAGTGGGGCAAAGTTCAACCCAAGTAGAGCCATCTTCGGTGTACTCTATCTTGAAATCCTTGATGCGCTGGCCCAACTTGATGGGCTCCTGCATCACAAGGTAGCGGATTACCTGCGGGGTGTCCCAAGTGAGGGTGATTGTTGCATCGAGGTCGCCATCGTTGGTACCCCAGTATGTATCCTTGTCGCCATCGGTGAGGTTGCTTTTCTCATATTTGCCGCCTGTGCGTGTATCGCTCACCTCAATGGTTGCCAGTTTGGCAAGGTCGGTGGCCTCGGTGCTCTCGTCGAGCCCATATACGGGCACGGCAAGACGTTCGTGGAGCATCTTACCCAATTTCTTCAACTCGTTCACTGTGTTGGTGGGGAGCACGCCGTACTCATCGGGAGGGCAGTTGAGAATAAGTGTGGCGTTGCGGCCCACGGTCTCCAGGTACATTTGGAACAGGCGCTCGGCGCTTTTCATTGTTTCGCCTCTGTGCCAGAACCAGCCGTTGTTGGTAGCCTTGGCATCACTTTCGCCCGGGTTCCAGATCCAGCCGTTTATATCTCCCTCTTCGCGTACAACGGTTTCGGACATATAGTCGGTCATAGCCCAGTCAGTTTCACCGGCATATCCCGACTCGTTACCAATCCAGCGGGCCTCGCCACCCACACCCCACATTACGCAGTTGGGGGCTATGCGGTGCACACGGGCACGCAGGTTGGGTATATCGTAGTAGATTTCGGCATCGATGGAGCGGGTACCACCCTCACCACCATAGTAACCGTCGCCACCACGTGCACCGTCGAACCACATCTCGAACTGGTCTGCTCCAAACTCGGCAAGCTCCTCACACTGCTTTATGAAAACTTCAGAAACATAGGTATCCTTGCCATAGTGTGCCGAGTTACGGTCCCAAGGAGAGATGTAGAAGCCATACTTCATATTGTGCTTTTGGCTTGCATCGGCAAACAATTTGGGGATGTTTGCCGTGCGACCATATTCATTACCTGCATTCTTTATGCTATGCTCGGTAGTTGCGGTGGGCCACAAACAAAAACCGTCGTGGTGTTTCACCACTGCGATGCCGCCATTCATACCGGCAGCTTTCACCGATGTCACCCACTGCTCGGGGTTGGGGAATGCCAAAGGAGCATATTTCGACTCATCTTCGTTACCGAAGCCCCACTCCAAGCCTGTGAATGTATTCATACCATAGTGGAAGAATGCATAAAACTCTGTTTCGTTCCACAAAATTTGTCTTTCGTGCGGTACCGGATGACAAGGCGCGGGCGCATTGTCAGGGTTAGGCAGTTCATAATTCTGGGCAAACCCCAGTGCCGGTATAAGGAAACCGACAAGTAAACTTTTAATTCTCATAAGTTAGTTCTTAATGTTTTTATTCTTCTATTATAAGTATCATTTGGTTTATATACATACTATCGCACCACCACCTTTGAACCAAGCACCACATATATGCCTGTGGGCAGTTCCACGCGGGTTGTTCCAACGGGCACGTTCAGACTGCGCACCACACGGCCGTCAACGCCATATACATATACCTGCTGAGCGGTGAGTGCAGCAATGGTTATGCAGCCGTCGCCACCCTTAACCGAGGCTGTGGGTGCAGCCACGTCATATATGTTTGTGGCCACTCCGAATGTGGCGGCAACATCGTTGAGGCGCAACTCCTCTGTAGCCTCATCGACGGCAAGCACATTGGATATCGAGATAACGCGCTCCTCCTCGGGCACCACGGCATAGCTGTTGAGTGTGAGGTTAACAACGGCATCGCCATTCTCGGTGGCAAACATAGAGTCGCTGCCCGAATATATGATAAGGCGATAGGTTGTCATATCGCGCTGCGTGAGGCTCACGCGGTGGTCGGTGAGCGAGCCTGCTGCTGCAGCATCGAATATCATCACACCATCGGGCACGGTTATATCGAGCTGCATTGCCTTGTAGTTTTCATTGCCATAGCAATTGAGATTCAGCGGCAGCTGATAGTCTTCGTTCATCACCAACTCGAAATTATTCACATACAACTCGCCTATTGCAAGTGGAGTATTGTAATAATCCATTGCCGAGAGCACATCGGCATCGGCTGCCGCACTCTCTATTGCAAGAACATCGCTGTTGGTGATGAAGCCGTCGCTGTCAACGTCGGCCTTTGAGTAGGTGAACGACTTGTGGGTGTTGCTGTTGAGGTATGCCGTGGTTATTGCAACATCGTGTACTGTTACGTAGTTGTTCTTGTTAACATCGGCCACAAGAGGATAGAGGAACTCATCGAGGCCATATTCGGTGAGATTGCTATACAAATATTCGGCACGATTGCCTATCCACGATTTAGTGCGGCCACAGATGTTTGCGTAGTCGTCGCCATCGCCCCACAGTATATAGTTGTTTTGGAACGACGAGTTGGCAAATGCAACGTAGCTGTCCATATAGTCGTTGAACTCGGCAAGCGAGTTTTTATCCAGGAACTCGGTCCACACTTTATAATAGTGTTTTTGCACGGTGCTGTTGCTCATCATATCCTTGAGCATTCTGTAACCGGGGCTGCTCGACATAGAGTAATTGAACACCGACGATGTGTAATCGGAGGTGCAGTAGTTTCTTGTGCTCTCGTAACCGAAAGCCCAGTCGAAATCCCACAGCGGGCCGAACTTTATCTTGCTTTCGGGGTTCTCCAACTCCTCCTTGAAGAGGTATGTACTTTTGGGGTGCCCTATCTCCTGGTTGTTCACAAGGTCGTTGGTGAGCATAAAGCGTGCAAAGGCATCGTAGTCCAGAATATCATCGAGCGAGTTTCCGTGATATACCGCTGTGTCGAGTGCATTGAAATCGTTCCTTATAAGAACCAGGCGGTCGGCGGCTGCCGGCTTGGTGTATTCCGTAAGGTCGGGTTCCTTCACGTTTACCGGCATAGAATAGTAGGTTGATTTGAATTTGTAGTCCTCGTCGTAGTATGAATCGAGTTCAAGCAGATAACCAACCTCCTCATCTACATCCACGCTGTTGTTGGACATACTAACGTGCTCGCTGAACATATAGCTGCCCATATACACACCGTTCATATACAGTTCCACCGGTATTATGTGGTTGGTGAACTGTGCACCGACCATCTGGCCAATCTTCATTGCCGCCGCATTGGCAAGCATAGAGCCCTCCTGTGCGTTGGCAAGCAGCACCCAACTTTTTCCTTTGGTGAGGCCGAATGGTTTTACTTTATCGGCAAATTTCAGGCGATAGGGTTTTTTGGCATAGCCCCAGGTAATATTTCCACGGCCCTTTACCTGCACCGAATCTTCAAAGTTATCGTAAACGCCATAACCCGTGATGCGGAAATTAGCATTCAAGTAGGTCTCTTTGCTGGTAACAGAAAGGCCGCCTTCAATATCTATATCTATGCGGGGAGCCGATATGGCATTGTCGGTGAGCCAATCGATTTCAACATTGTAGTTACGACCAAAGGGTACACGCTTTGTTTCATATACCGCATCGCTCACAAGTACCGAATCGATACCGGCGACTTCGTACAGGCGCATCTCGGATAGCGCCATATGGTTCTTTGAATACTCGCCCGATGTTTGCAGAATTCTCAATTTGGTGTATTCCGTGCCAAAGGGGATGACGGGAGAGTTATACTGCTGCCCATAACCGCCTGTGGGCATACCATCGGCAGTTGTGAGGGTGCGCACCAGTTCCCAATCGCCATTATCTTTGCCGCCATAGAGTTCGAGTACCAAAGGATTGTAACCCGATTGCGGGCGACACTGGTAATAGAGTTTTATATTTTCGGCACTCACGGGCAAAGCCACATCAATGTATGCATCTACATCGATTGTTGCATCGTTGGCACTGCCCCAGGTAGAGTGGAATATTGTGGAAGAGGAGCCGTCGAGCAGGCTGGCAACGCTCTCGTTTTGGTTTGTCGAGGGCTTGTTGGTGCTTAACATATCGGCTGTGAGCGCCATTGCAGTCTCCTCGCCACCGCTATATTCCCACACGGCATCCTGCACCTTCACCATACCGTTTACCCGATTGTAACCGGGGTATGTAACGGTATAGGTTACGGGAGAGGCAAAACTCTGACGTGTTACCTTCGACTCCTGCAGCACATCGCCCACATAAGCCACGGCCTTGTCGTCGCTCACCTGGAAACTTGCAGTAAGCCACTTGCCTATAGCGTTCACCGGCAGATAGATATTATCTTCTATCGCCGCTGCCTCCACATCGACAAACAGCGTGGGGTTATACTTGTTGTTGAATTTATATGATGTAAGCTCGGGCAACGCGGGGGCAACGGTTGAAATGCTGTCATACTCCTGCGATGCATAGTAGATTACATCGCCGCTCTTCATTGGGAAGCATAGGAAATCGCCATCGGTGTAGTATTTGCCATCCACGTCGGATGGGAGAAAGGCTTCCACACCGCCATCGCTCAAATATACATAAACAGCATCGCCATCTATCGTATTGTCACTATTCTGTCCGCTGCCAAGTGCCGACATTGTTATTTCGGTGGGGAACAGAAGGGCATTGTCGCGGCCATAGAGCGCTATTGTAAATGTCTGCATAGGTGCGGGGAATGTGATATCCAAATATACTTCACCCACGGGGTTCATTGTACCCGATTTCCATATCGAGTGCCAATAGGTTGAATAATCACCATCGCAGATATTGGCAATAGGCCCCTCGGACAACTCCTGTGAATTGGTTGCAAAACTACTCTTGGTAAGAGCAAGCGGGTTGCCCTCGCCATCCAAAATTTTAATTTCTCCAAGACTTATCATCGGATAGCCTTCATACAACTGCAGGGCATCGGTGCTTGCAAGGAAGGTGAGGCGCACACCTGAAGTGCTGCGATTAAGGGTTACAAGGCCTGTATCCCACACATAACCACCATAGCTTTCTACCGAGCCGGGCAGGCCATCGGCCGCACCATAGCTTATGGGCAGTGTGCGGTATGCTATCTTTGTTGAATGGAAGCGTGCAATTTCGGTATCGTACTGCGCGTACAATTTCACGAAATGGTCGGCAGCATACACATTGGTTTTGTCCACGGCATCGGCTATGCTTGCGGCAAGCGACTCCAGCATAGCACGCGAACTCTCGGGATAGGTATTAGTGACATAAGGATAGGTGCTGAACTCCGATTCGGCCAACAAGGTGGCAACAAGCGTTTGGTAATAATCCAATTTAGAAATCATATAATTTACCATAGCTGTCTGCAACGCTTTGGCGGCATCGTCTATTTGCGCCATCGTGGGCGACGAACCGGCAGCCATCAATTGGTTGGCTACATTGATGGCCGAATTGAGGTTGTCAATAACGGCCTGGCTGCAAGTGCCATCGAAATCGCCATATTCCGCAATGTAGCCGTTGGCCTCGGTAACCGCGGGTGCAAGACGCACCTGTGCCAATTGCGACATAGATATTGCTACCGACGACACCGTCTCGTCATACAGGTTGGCTTTGTAAATGGTCCAGTTAAAGCCTATGGGCAAGGCAAAGCCGGCGCTATAGTTCCCGTTTTCGAGTGCCTCTTTTTTATCGGGTGCAAAGGTTTTTGTTTTAGATGCAACATTGTCGCGCAAATCGGCACCCACATAAAGGAGGTCGGTAACAGCATTGGTTCCTTCTGTGGTTGTAACATTGTAGGTGCTTGTGTAGCTCATTTCAAAATCGCCCGAAGCCAATGGTGTGATGCTCACAACTGCCGCCTCGTCGAGAGAGGATGTACTATACTGCCAGCCGTTAAAGCCATTGTAATCGGCACCCGAATTCTTGAGAAAAAGGCCTGCTGCGGGCCAATAAACGACGTACGTATCATCGCCCACACCAAGGAACTGTACCGCATTGGCAAACGTGGCATCGGCGGTGCCGCTCTCGGCACAATTCAGATATACCGGGCCGCTGCCTGTAAATTTATCACCATTGGATGTAGTGAACGAGGTAACGGTATTGCTCTTCATCACAAAAAGCTGCCCTTGCTGTGCTATTTCGCTTGCGGTTGTAACCACATCGCCCAATTCAAATTCACCTCCTAATTCAGACGGGTTGTAGTCGTCTCCAAGCGTAACGGCAACCTTTATTGGAGCATTTTTATCTTCATTGGCACGGGTGCCCCACTCAAGCGAAAAGGCCGATACCGGCTTCATAAGTGACAACTGTATGTAGTGATACTCGGGAACTGCACCATAAGAAGCCCACATAGAGTGGAAATAGGTGGAGTAATCGCCATCGGAAAGAGCTAAAAGGCCATCGCCATCGCTATTCCAACTGAGATTGTTGTGGTCGGCATTAGACGATGCAATGTAATTCACTTTTGTGCCTTCGGCATCGTACACTGCCAGTTCCGAAAGAGCAAAGCAATAGTTGTTGCCATTGGGTTGCTCGTGGTTCTTTGTATCGAGCACAATGATGCGTATGGTCTGCGTCGTGGTGCCGAGTTCATAAACGGGTGAGGCAAATTTATAGTACTCACCGGCGGCAAAGGTTGTTTCTACACCGGGGAGACCGTTGACACCGGTCAGCAACACCGACCAATCTTGCGCATTCACGCCCACTGCTGCAAGCAGAGAGGCTACAATACATAATAGATGCTTTTTCATATCTTTTTTGTTCTTTATTTTGCAATGTTCAAGCACGGCTTTCTGCAATGCACGCAGTTACCAATGTACAAAGAAAATAAACATTTGTTATAAATAGCTATATTTTAATATTTTTTTAGTAAAAAGTGCGCGAATGGTTGTAAAGTATCGGTGGAATTAAGTATTTTTGGGTATTTTACGAAGATTAACAGCATAAAGAACAAACAACAAGAATAATAATGGCTAAAGAACTTATACTCATAAGAATTACAGGCGAGGACCGTCCCGGGCTCACTGCATCAATAATGTCGGTGCTGTCGAGATACGATGTAACGATTCTCGACATAGGACAGGCCGACATACACAGCACCCTGTCGCTTGGAATACTCATAAGGGTGATTGAGGAGAATTCGGGACACGTAATGAAGGAGTTGCTTTTCAAGGCAAGCGAGCTTGGCATAAACATAAGATTTTTCCCCGTGGAGGCTGACGACTACGAAGCGTGGGTAAAACGCCAGGGAAGGAACCGCTACATCATCACGCTGTTGGGGCGCAAATTGTCGGCAGCGCAAATTGAGGCGGTTACCCACCTTATTGCCGAGCAGGGGCTTAACATAGACTCCATACGCCGTCTGTCGGGCCGCATATCCATAGACGAACCCAAAAAGAATGTGCGCGCCTGCATAGAGTTTTCGGTGCGCGGCACACCGCACGACCGCAATGCAATGCAGGCCGAACTGCTGCGCCTTTCAAGCGAGATGGGGATGGACTGTTCGTTCCAGATAGACAATATGTACCGCCGTATGCGCCGCCTCATATGTTTCGATATGGATTCCACGCTCATACAAACCGAGGTTATAGACGAGCTTGCAATGCGTGCCGGCGTGGGCGACAAGGTAAAGGAGATTACAGAACGTGCAATGCGCGGCGAGATAGATTTCAAGGAGAGCTTCACCGAGCGCGTTGCGCTGCTCAAAGGGCTTGACTCGTCGGTTATGCGCGAAATAGCCGAGAACCTGCCAATAACCGAAGGTGTGGACCGCCTTATGTATGTACTCAAACGCTATGGCTATAAAATAGCCATTTTATCGGGAGGTTTCACCTATTTTGGCGAGTATCTGCAAAAACGGTATGGCATAGATTATGTATATGCCAATGAGCTTGAAATAGACGAGAACGGCAAACTCACCGGCCGCTACCTGGGCGAAATTGTTGACGGCAGACGCAAGGCCGAGTTACTAAAACTGATTGCACAGGTGGAGAAGGTGGATATTGCGCAAACCATTGCCGTGGGCGATGGTGCCAACGACCTTCCTATGCTGAGCGAGGCCGGTTTGGGAATAGCATTCCACGCAAAGCCACGCGTTGTTGCCAATGCACAGCAGGCTATAAACACCATAGGGCTCGATGGCGTGCTCTACTTCCTGGGGTTCAAAGATTCGTACCTTGACGAAAAAGGACGGGAGTAACAGGGATATATAGAAAAACGGCAGGCCGCAGCCTGCCGTTTTTCTATATATCACATTCACCTAAATGGGAAACCATATGAACACTGCCACATCCCACAATGCGTGCGAAAGAATTATCGCACCAAAGCGCTGCGGGAAAAGACGATAAAGCAGACCCCACACAAAACCGGCAACCAATGCTGCCATTGTGAGCATAAAATTGCACGAGCCCGCGTGAACAAGCGCATAGACAGCGGTGGTGACAAGAAAACCCATATTGGGGTTTATGCGTTCCGACAATGTACGCTGCACATAACCGCGCCAGTAAATCTCCTCGGCAGGGCCTATTATAAAGAGCATAAGCAGCGTAAGCAACCACGGCGACTCGCCATCTTTCATTCCATAGATGACATCCACCTGCGGGCGTGCAAAGTCGAAGAGCAGCTGCGACACCTTGTCGCCCACCCAAAAGACGAGCCACAGGGCTACTGCTATTGCCACGCCAAGCAGCACCTCATTAATAGTGAAACGGATACCACGCCACCACCCCGGGCGAAATATTGTAGAAAGCAACGAGAGTGTGGCAGCCGAGGCTGTCATCGCCCACCAGAAGTTTACATAGGGGGCTGTAAGAGGAGAGAACATCACGGTCCAAAGCAGGGCCGCAAGAACTATAGTAAATACCAGCCTCTTCATCATACCAATGCTGCAACTACAAGTGAAACGGAAAAGAGCAGGCTGAACATAAGCTGCAACATAGCTGTACCTTCATCCACCCCCACAAGCGCCTTGCTGCCCGCCGACAAGAAGGCCACGGCCTTGCGGGAATTGCCCACTGCAGGCTTGAGCGCAAGCAGCACGGCCACCGACCATATGGGGAAAACACCACACACAGCACCTGCCACTACCCACACAAACGGGAGCAGCATCTCCAGACAATAGAGCACGGCCGATACTTTTTCGCCTGCAAGCATAGCAAATGTGTGGATGCCGGCACGTTTGTCGTGCTCTATGTCGCGCATATTGTTTACGTGCAAAATACCCATAGTTATAAAGCCAATGGGGAGGGCAAGCCACAAAACCTCGAGGCGCACTCCGCCCGTAGCCACATATGATGCACCAAGCAGAGGCAGCAATGAGTACGTGAGAAAGATATCGACATCGCCAAGCGCGTGATATTTGAGCCAGGGATAAAACAGTGTAAGAACAGCACCTGCAAGGCCGAAATAGAGCACCGGCAGCCCCGTGCAACAGAGCAGCAAAAGGCCCGACACTACCGCAACGGCAAGAAGGCCTATGGCCAGCGAGCGTATCTCGCGGGGAGCGAACTCACCGCTTGTCATAGAGGTACCGCCCACGGTATCGTCCCTGTCCACACCCTTTATGTAATCGAAATAGTCACTCCAAGTATTTCCTGCGGCGTGGAATACTATCACATTGAGCAGTGTCCACACCGAAATGAGCCAATCCACTTCGTAACCGCGCCAGAAGAGATAGGCAACAGAAACCACCACCGGCATTGCCGATGCGGGGAACGACCAGGGGCGGGTGGCTATGAGCCAGCTTTTGAAACTGTGTTTTTGCATATTCGTTTGTAATTTATGTATTAGCAAAGGATATAAAACAAAAAATCCTCGACAATCTTGTGATTATCGAGGATTCCAGACTTGTCGGGATGACTGGATTCGAACCAGCGACACCACGCCCCCCAGACGTGTACTCTAACCGGGCTGAGCTACATCCCGCGACTTTTTGTCTGTTTGCGAGTGCAAAGGTACATCTTTTTTATCAATATGCAAACAACTTTTGAAAAAATATCTTCAAAAATTTTATTTTCTTTCAAAAAACGGCCTGAGAAGCCGTGCCGACGGCCTATTTTCCCCAAACGGCTGCATTTTGCACCCGGCGCATCACACGCAGCCAGTTGCCACCCCATATTTTTTCTATCTCGTCAAGCGAGAAACCGCGTCGCAGCAGTTCGCGGGTGACATTGCGCAATTGCGAGGCATCGGCACAACCAACAATGCCGCCATCGCCGTCGAAATCGGTGCCTATGCCCACGTGGTCTATACCGGCAACATCTATTGCGTGCAACAGATGGTTCATAAAATCGTCGAGGGTGGCGTCACCCTGCTCACGCAGGAAGCCGCTATACATTGTCACTTGCACCACACCACCCTTTGCGGCAAGGGCGCGCATCTGCTCGTCGGTGAGGTTGCGGGGATGGTTGCACAGGGCACGACACGACGAATGGGAGCACACCACAGGGCACGCACTCGCCTGCAATGCGGCATAGAAGGTACTCTCTGCCGCGTGGGAGAGGTCTATGAGCATACCCACGCGGTTCATTTCGGCCACCACCATGCGCCCGAACTCGCTGAGGCCGCCGTGCTCGCCTGCCCCGCGCGCCGAGTCGCAAATATCGTTGTCGCCGTTATGGCACAGAGTCATATAGACCACACCCCTGCGGCGGAAACGTTCTATGTTTTCAATATCGTCACCTATTGCATAACCGTTCTCTATGCCAAGCATTATTACCTTCTTACCCTCGTTTTTAAGGTGCCACAGTTCGGCGGGGTTGTCGGTTATTGCCACATACGCGCTGTTGGCCGCCACACGCTCCTCTATACCCTGCAACAGGGCGCAAGCCTTTGCGGTGGCTGCTGCAAGTGAAGCCTCATCGCGCGCCTCTTGTTTAAGGTAGGCTACCATTGTCACCACATCGAGAGCACCCTCGTGCATCTTGTGCAAATCGACAAGGGCGCGGGTGCTGCGCTCTTGCAACGCATAACCGTCGCCAAAGAGCATCGGGGTGTCGCAATGGGAATCTATGGAGAGTATTTTTGAATGTACATCCTTTGCGGCCCGGTACAACCGGGCTTCGCCCACCAACCAATGGAACAGCGGCAGCATACAGCGGTTGTCGTCCTTGAGAATAAAGGTTTCGGGGTGCCATTGCACACCTATTATGGAGCGCCCGTCGGTGGCCTCCATTGCCTCTATCACGCCATCGGTGGCAACGGCCGAAACTGCAAAGCCCTGTGGCACGCGACTCACTGCCTGATGATGGAAGGTATTGACAAAGAGGCTCTTTTCACCGAATATTTCCGCAAGGCGGCTGCCCTCATCTATGTTTACCCAATGGGTGGCTACGCCGCGCTCCTCCGCTTGGTCGTGGTTGAGCAGATTGCTTCCGAGCGCGGCATATATATCCTGGTGCACACTGCCCCCAAGCGCAGCGGCAAGCGTTTGTATGCCACGGCAAATTCCCAAGATGGGGAGCCCAAGGTCGGTGGCAAGCAGGGTGAGCATAAGTTCCTGATTGTCGCGCGTGGGATTTATGGTGTGAAGCAGGTCGTAGCGCGGTTCCTCGCCCATATAACGAGGGTCTATGTCGGCACCGCCCGACAGCAGCAGGCCGTCGAGGGTGGAAAGCAGCTCCACCAAAGCATCACGATTGGCATATGGAGGAATTATTACCGGCGAGCCGCCCGCTGCAAGCACCGACGCATAGTAGCCTTCGGCAAGGGTGGAGAGGCGTTCGTCGGTATAGTTGGCTGTGATGCCTATTATGGGGCAACGACGGCCCAAGGGGTATGTTTTATGCAGGGCGGCATATTCGGCCTGCAGGTGAAAATTATCGTTCATAACTATGGTTTATAGCGCGAAGATAGTAAATAGCACATAAAAAAAGCGTGCCGAGGCACGCTTTTTTTATATGTTTACTCCATTGGAAGATTTCGCTTGATGCTATTGTCGAGCATAATCATCGTTTCGGTGCTCACAACACCCGGGATATCCTGTATTGAGCCGTTGAGCAGTTGCATAAGGTGCTCATTGTCGTGGGCATACATCTTCACAAGTATTGAATATGGGCCCGTGGTGTAGCAGCATTCCACAACCTCGGGGATGTTCTGCAGGCGCTTGACAACCTCTTTGTACATAGAGCCCTTTTCAAGGCGTATTCCTATGTATGTGCAGGTTTTATAGCCCAACATACGAACATCTATCTCGTAGCTTGAACCCGATATTATGCCCATATCAATGAGGTGCTGAACGCGCAGATGAATAGCTGCACGCGACACGCCACACATTTCCGCCACGTTGCGGAAGGGGATGCGCGCATCCTTGGATATGATACTGAGGATTTTGAGGTCGAGGTTATCTACTTTACAATCTGTGGTTTTCATAAGTTTTTTCGTTTATACACGGCCGTGCCGCTTATTTTTTAATATTTACAATCTCCAATTCGAAAATGAGCGTACTGTAGGGAGGTATCACACCCTCTATTCCCTCGGCTCCATAGGCAAGCTGCCACGGAATGTACAGTGTGCATTGCGTGCCTACGGGGAACAGCCTGAGCGCCTCGGAAAAGCCGGGGATGACACCATCCACCGGGAAGGGAACCGCCTCCTCGCCCGATGTATCGAACACCTCGCCGCTTGGGAACGTTCCTTTGTACTTGCAGTTGACCACATCGGTTGCCGTAGCTATCGCGCCGCTGCCCATAACATCCACCTTATATTGCAGGCCACTGGGCAGGGTGGTTACATTGCTGCGTTTCTTGTTTTTTTGCATAAACTCCTCACTCTTTGTGAGGTATTTGTTACGATTGCAATAGTCGGCGGCAAAACGGGGCTTCAACAACGTGGGGTTGTTGGTGGCAGCAGCTATTATACCTTCGAGGAAAAGACGCGCATCGAGCCCTTCGGGGCCGGCATTTACCACATTGCCCGATTTCTCGAGCATTTCCATTGTGGCAGCACCCAGGCTCAAGCCATAGGCATAAGCCTTAGACTCGGGCGTGATTTCAATGGGGTACGACGCCCTTACTCCTTTGATGAATTCGTCGAGGGTGGATTCTGTGATACCCATTTCGTCGAACACCATTGAAGGAAGGCTCTTGGCAGCGTACATTCCCGCCGAATAGGAGAGGGTGTCGCGCGTGCTTGCAAGCGTTACCTCTTGTTGCGACCGGTCACTGCACGAGCACAGCATCAAAGCCGCCGCACCCAATGACAAAAAAGCTCTTTTCATAGAGGAGATTGCTATTTATTAAAGCACCTTGATAAGTTCCACCTCGAAAATAAGTGCGCTGTAGGGAGGTATCATCTCACCTGCAGCATTGGCACCGTAGGCCATATCCTGCGGGATGAAAAGACGCCATTTTGCACCCTCCTGCATAAGCTGAAGAGCCTCAACCCAACCCTTGATAACCTGGTTGACACCAAACACTGCGGGTTCGCCGCGGCGGATAGAGCTATCGAAAACGGTGCCGTCGATGAGGGTACCCTCATAGTGGCACTGTACACGGTCGGTGGCTGCGGGTTTCTTGCCTGTACCCTCGGTAATCACCTGATACTGCAAGCCGCTGGGTAATGTCACAACGCCCTCTTTTGTCTTGTTGGCAGCCAGGAACGCTTCGCCCTCCTCTTTTACCTTGGCATAGGCCTCCTCGGCCAGTTTGCGGAAGTGTTCGCTCACCACCTGCTGCGCCTCGCCGTGCGTCAATGCGGTTTTTTCACCACCAAGCACATCCTTTATGCCTTTTATAAAGTCCTCGACATTCAATTCCTTCACACCCATAGAGAGCAGGTTCTGACCTATTCCCATTCCTAATCCATAGCTGAATTTATCCATAACTTCTTTATTTTATAATTATTACTTGTAAAAATCTGTCATTTTGCCAATTGGCACAAACAAGCAAAAATACTTGCTTGCACGGCGAAGATACAATTTAATATTTACAAAATGCAAGCAAATGGGCAAAATTTTGTCAATTTGCAAAGCACAAGAGCATAATCACACACCAACAAGCCAACTCCAAAATATGGCAATTTGTCACAGCAACAAGAAGCAGAACAGGCGCTTTCGTAACGAGCAACAGACGAAATTGATATTATGATTTATGCCCTATTTTTTTGTATTGCCCGCAGTTTGGCTTATTTTTGCAGTAAAATAATAATTATATAGTAAGATGAACGAAGCTATTGTGCTCACAGGCATACTTATATTCATATTCGGCGGTTTCTTCCTGCTGAACAAATTCTATCGCAACAGGCCGGTAGTCGATGACCACCACGACCACGCGGGTGACGATGGTGTGTGCTGCGGCCGACACGCCAACTGCTCAAAGGGGGCGGGCAAAGAAAACCTCTATTTTGACGACGAAGAGCTCGACCGTCACAAAGGACGCAAGGGCGACGACTACACCGACGAGGAGATTGAGGAGTTCCGCAACGTGCTTTACACAATGCAGACCAATGAGGTTGAGGAGTGGGCCGGATGCCTGCAGACACGCGGCATAGAGATTCCGCAAGAGATAAAAGACGAAATACTGCTTATGTTGCAATAAACGGCCCGTTTTGCAGTTAATATATATTATATAAAGATATTGGTAAACAGGTGAACTTGAAACAACACATACACATACTGCCGCTGCTACTGCTTGCGCTCATATTGCTTTGCGCCTGCTCGAGCAGAAAGAACAACACGGCAAAAACCCGTATGTATCACTCTTTCTTTGCCAAGTACAACACATTCTACAACGGCAACGTATCCTTCAAAGAGAGCAAGAAAATGCAGCTCAACGGGCACAAGGACAACTACCTGGAACTGCTCCCATTGATGATAAACAGCAGCGAGGCCACAAACAAGATTGGTACATCGGGGCTGGACCGCGCAATAGAGAAATCGCAAAAGGCCATCAAAAACCACTCCATAAAGAGAAAGCCCAAGAAACCCGCAGGCAAGAAACTGAGCGAGAAGAAGAAGCGTTTTTATGCCCAAAAGGAGTTCAACCCTTTCCTGTGGCAGGCTTGGTTTATGATGGCCGATGCCTATTTTGCCAAAGGAGAATTCACCGAGGCGGCAAGCACATACATTTACATCAGCCGCCTATACGAGAACAATCCCAAGATTGTGGCACAAGCACGCATAGGGCTTGCAAAATGCTACAACGAACTCGACTGGATATACGAAAGCGAGGAGCTGCTGAACCGCATAAAGCGCGACAGCCTGCCAACCTCGCTGGCAAAGGAGTATGCACACGCAAGAGCCGGCCTGCTACTGAAACAGCAACGCCACAGCGAGGCTGCCGAGCAGATAAAAAGTGCCGTAAAGCGCAAAGGGAGCGAGAGCCTCGACAAAGCGCGTGAATATTACCTCATAGGGCAGCTATACAAAATGCAGGGGAACAACAAAGAGGCTTTCAAATATTTTGGAAAAACCATTTCGCAGAACCCGCCCTACGAACTTGAGTTCAATGCCCGCATACGACAAACAGAGTGCCTCACCAACCAGAACAAAAAAAGCATACTGCGCAAGCTCAACAGAATGGCACGCAGCTCCAAGAACAAGAGCTATCTGCCACAAATATACTATGCCATAGGTAACGTGCATCTGAGCCACAAGGATACAACCGAGGCGGTAAAGGCCTACGAAAAAGGCTTTACCGAGGGCGACGGCAGCGGGTATGGCAGCGGTATGCTGGGCCTGTCGCTTGGCAAAATCTATTGGGAGCAGGAAAAGTTCTCGAAATCGAAAGAAAACTACGAAAAGGCACAGCAGCTATTGGGAGAAGATACCCCGGAGAAGGATGAGATAAAGTTCCGCAGCGAGGTGCTTGCCGAGCTTGTGCAATACACCGACGTGGTGGAGGAGAAGAGCGAACTGCTTTATTGGGCATCGCTACCACAGGAGCAACTGCTCCCCATAATAGACGAGCGTATAAAGGAGGCCAAGGAGAAGGAGAAACTGCAAAAGAAGCAGGAAAGAAAAGAGAAAAGGCAGAGTGCCGCCGATAACCTGGCAAACGCAAGCACTGCCGCTGCAATGACAACCACCACCCCTCAGGATGCAGGCAAATGGTATTTTTACAACCCGGCCATTGTGGCAAGGGGTATAAAGAGCTTTGCATCCAAGTGGAACAACCGCGAACTGAAAGATTTCTGGCGATTGAGCAACGGCGTGGTATTAAGCAGCGAGAGCGACTCCATAGAGAATGCCGATGGCGAGGAGATGGCAACCGACAGCATCGGCGGAGGCGGCGATGCTATTGCTAATGACAGCATTACCGGCACGGGAGAAGAAACCGCCGCGCCCGACACCCTATCGACCGACCCCACCACACGGGAATACTACTTAAGCAGAATACCCACCACTGAAGAGGCCAGGCTGGAGGCGCACAACGCACTGCGCGATGCTCTCTATGGCGCCGGTATCGTATTTAAGGACAAAGCCGGTGACAAGAAACTCACTATGAAGCACTTGGAAAAAGTGGTGAACGAATATCCCGATTTTGAGAATATGGCCGAGGTATATTACCACCTGTTCCTCGCCTGTTCGCGCTGGGATGAGCCTGAAAAGGCCGACTATTACAGAGATTTGTTGCTGACACAATTCCCCGAAAACGAACTGACGGCACGCATTCAGCAACCGAGTTTCTTTGAGAGCGCTGCCACGCGAAAGCATAACGAAGACTCTATGTATGTGAAGGCATATGCCCACTACCGCAATATGGAGTATGCCGATGTGGAGATTGAGAACAGCGCGGCAAAAGAGCGCTACCCGCAGGGCAACCACAGGGCACGTTTCCTGTTCATAGATGCTATGTCGAAACTATATGGCGGTAAGCAGAACGAAGCCCTGGAGGCACTGAAAGAACTGGTGCAGAATCACAGCGCCGACAGCATAAGCCGCATTGGTGCGGAGATAAGCACCGGCATAGAACAGGGACGGCTGCTGCACAGCGGCATTTCGTTGTCCATCTGGGACCGCAAGAGCGATGGTACGATAAAGGGCTCAATGGACAGCATACCTGCATTCAGCAGCGAGCGCAACGAGCCGTATTACTTTGTGCTTGCATACCCCAAAGATTCGCTCGACGAGAAACGTCTGCTATTCGAAATGGCACGCTACAACTTCTCGCGATATATGGTGCGCAATTTTGCAATGGAGTTCCAGCCGCTGTCGCATATCACAATGTTCCAGGTGAAGGAGTTCTTGAACTTCGATGAGGCATACGTTTACCGCAAACGATTATATAAGAATGGCGATATGGCAAAGATATTGGAGGGTATAAACGCCTACATAATATCAAAATCGAACTTGGATTTGTTATTACAATATTACAGTTTCACCGACTACGAACTGTTCTACGAGGAGAATTTCACCAACATTCCCGAATTGGAGATTGACGGTTATACCCTTGACGAGCCCGACTATGGCGAGGAAGAGAACGTAGGCGGCGAGAGTGAAACTGACGAACAAAAATAACCAACAACTATGGCATACAGACTTTTATGGGCCGACGATGAGATTGAATTGCTGAATGCCCACATCATATTTCTTAAATCAAAGGATTACGAGGTTGTTAAAGTAACTAACGGCCCCGATGCCATTGCTGCGTGCAAGCGCGAACCCTTCGACCTCATTCTGCTCGATGAAAATATGCCGGGCCTCACAGGATTGGAAACGCTGCTGCAAATTAAAGAAATAACCCCCACCACCCCCGTGGTGATGGTTACCAAGAGCGAGGAGGAGGATATTATGGAGCAGGCGATAGGTTCCAAAATTGCCGACTACCTTATAAAGCCTGTGAACCCCAGCCAGATACTGCTGACACTGAAAAAGAACATACACAAGGAGGAGATTGTGGCCGAAAAGGCCAACAGTGCCTACCAGCAGAACTTTGGCAAGCTGGCAATGCAGATAAGCGATGCGCGCTCAATGGATGAGTGGCAGGAGGTTTACAAGAAGATTGTGTATTGGGAGTTTGAGCTTGAGAATGCCGACAGCCAGATGCGGCAGATGCTGAAGGCGCAGAAGGAGGAGGCTAATAATATGTTTGGCCGCTTCGTGAAAAAGAACTACCTGGAGTGGATGCGCGCTGCCCGCAGCGAGCGCCCTATGATGAGCCACGACCTCTTCCGCGAATGTATATTCCCGCTGCTCGACAACAAGGAGAAGGTATTTTTCATAATAATAGACAATTTCAGATACGACCAATGGCGTGTGCTTGCCAACGAGATTGGCGGTGACTTTAACATAGAGGAGGGGCTTTACACCAGTATTCTGCCCACAGCCACCCAGTATGCCCGCAACGCAATATTTTCGGGGCTGATGCCATCGCAGATTAAGGAGATGTTTCCGGCGCTATGGGTTGACGAGGAGGAGGACGAGGGTAAGAACCTGAACGAGGAGGCGCTCATTGAAACACAGATAGCACGTTACCGCCGCAAGGATAGTTTTTCGTATGGCAAGGTGGTGACATCGGCCGCAGCCGAAAAGTACCTTGACACGCTTCACAACCTCTCTAAGAACGATGTAAATGTGCTGGTGATAAACTTCATAGATATGCTGTCGCACGCACGCACCGAATCGCTGATGGTGCGCGAACTGGCATCGGACGAGGCGGCATATCGTTCGATAACGCTATCGTGGATACGCCACTCGGCCATAAAAAGGCTGTTCAAGGAGCTTGCCGAGAATGGCTATACTGTTGTTATAACAACCGACCACGGCAGCATACAGGTTGATACCCCCACGAAGGTCATTGGCGACAAGAACACCAACACCAACCTGCGTTACAAGCTGGGCAAGGCGCTAAACTACAACAGCAAGGAGGTTTTTGAGATAAAGGAGCCGGCAAAGGCGTTCCTGCCGCAGCCCAACATAAGCACCAGCTATATCTTTGCCACAGGCGGTAACTTTTTTGCCTATCCCAATAACTACAACTACTATGTACAGTACTACAAGGATACCTTTCAGCACGGCGGAATATCGCTCGAGGAGATGCTTGTACCCATAATAAAACTAAGACCAAAAGGTAAATGACAATGAGTGCAGAAACCATTATAAGAATAGAGAAACTGGAGGACTACCCCACCGCTGCAAAGCAGTTCATTGCCGCTATGCAAGGAGAGCGCATTTTTGCCTTTTATGGCAAGATGGGAACGGGCAAAACCACGCTCATCAAGAGTATATGTGAGGAGATGGGGGTTGAGGATTGTATAAACTCGCCCACCTTTGCCATTGTCAACGAATATATGAGCGGCGACGAGGAGACTATTTTTCATTTCGACTTCTACAGAATAAAATCTATTGCCGAGGTATATAATATGGGCTACGAAGAGTACATCTACAGCGATGCCTACTGCTTTATGGAGTGGCCCGAACTCATAGAGGAGCTGCTGCCCGAAGAGACGGTGAAGGTGTATATCACCGAGGAGAGCGATGGCACACGCACGGTGAGAATGAAGAAAAACGAGTAACACACACATAACAGACAAGGAGATGAAGATAAACGCAAATGCATCGGGAACAAGAACCATTGAGGTTACTGAAGAACAGTTGCAGATTATAAGAAAATATTCGCTGCTCGACCGCATAACCGACAGCCTGGGCAGGGTGAACGAGGATTCGCTGGGGAAACTGCGCCTTACGGTGCGCGCGCTCATAGCATCGCAGCAGATGGATGCAAAGGAGTTGCTGGACCTGTGCACGGTGCTATATGACGAGAATATGAAAGCGCTGGGCCTTGCCAACCTTATGACCTGCTACAACAACTGGCTTCAAAAGCAATACAAGGAACAACCTGCAGAGGAAAGCCAAGATGCGTGAAAGGAAGGTGAGCGACTGGTTGCCTACCACCCGCAAGGAGGCCGAAATGCGCGGGTGGAGCGAGCTTGATGTGGTTATATTCAGCGGCGATGCCTACATAGACCACCCGTCGTTTGGTGCAGCAGTCATAGGCCGCATTTTGGAGGCCGAGGGGTTGCGTGTGGCTATTGTGCCACAGCCCAACTGGCAAGACGACCTGCGCGACTTCAAGAAGATGGGCAGGCCAAGGCTCTTCTTTGGTATTTCGGCCGGTTGTATGGACTCGATGGTGAATAAATACACCGCTGCCAAGCGATTCCGCAGCGAGGATGCATACTCGCCCAACGGCAAGCACAGTATGCGCCCCGAGTATGCCACAACGGTATATTCCACGGCACTCAAAAGATTATTCCCCGATTCGGCTGTGATTATAGGCGGCATAGAGGCATCTATGCGCCGTTTCACCCATTACGACTATTGGCAGGACACGCTTAAAAAGAGCATTCTCATAGATAGTGGAGCCGACGTACTTGTATATGGAATGGGTGAGCAACCAATTCTTGCCCTTGCAAATGCAATGAAGCAGAAATTGCAAAGCGAGGGTGGCGACTACATTACCGCTGCACAGGCACGGGAGATAGCCAAAAATACCAGACAAACGGGTTATCTTGTAAAAAAAGTTGATTTTACCCCCGATGCAGAGAACGACAAGATGCTTGCCGCGCACGAGGTATGCCTGCGCGACAAGGAGAAGCAGGCAGCCAATTTCCTTGCCATAGAGAGGGAATCGAACAAGGTGAGCGCCAAAAGGCTGGTACAGGAATATACCGAGGGGCTGGTAGTGATAAACCCGCCATTTCCCAAAATGACAACCGAACAGCTGGACCACAGTTTCGACCTTCCATACACCCGTCTGCCCCACCCCAAATACAACGGCAAGCGCATACCGGCATACGATATGATTAAATTCTCTGTAAACATTCACCGAGGCTGTTTTGGCGGTTGTGCATTCTGCACCATATCGGCACACCAGGGCAAGTTCATTGTAAACCGCAGCAGCAGGAGCATACTGCGCGAGGTGAAGGAGATTGCCGCAATGCCCGACTTCAAGGGCTATCTTTCGGACCTGGGCGGCCCATCGGCCAATATGTATATGATGCAGGGAAAGAACGAACAATTGTGTGCAAAATGCTCACGCCCGTCGTGCATACAACCCAAAATATGCCCCAACCTGAACATAGACCACACACCACTGCTGAACCTCTATAAGCAGGTGGATGCACTGCCTGAAGTAAAAAAGAGTTTCATAGGCAGCGGTGTGCGATACGATATGTTGCTGCACCGCAGCGGCGACAAGGAGCGCGATGCCGCGAGCGACCGATATACCGAGGAGCTTATACGCAACCACGTTAGCGGCCGTCTGAAGGTGGCCCCCGAACACACAAACGATGCTGTGCTGCGCCTTATGCGTAAACCGCCGTTCAAGCAGTTCCACGATTTCAAGAGGATTTTCGACAAGATAAACAGCCGCTACAACCTGAAGCAGCAAATTATACCCTACTTCATAAGCAGCCACCCGGGCAGCACGCTCGAGAGTATGGCCGAACTTGCGGCGGAAACAAAGCAACTTAATTTTCACCTGGAACAGGTGCAGGACTTCACACCCACGCCTATGACTATGGCAACAGAGATGTACTACACAGGCATAAACCCCGAGACGGGCGAGAAGGTGTATGTGGCACGCACTATGCGCGACAAGGAGGCACAAAGAAGATTCTTCTTCTGGTACAAGCCTGAGGAGAGGAGAGAAATAATGCAGGCCCTGCGCCGCTTGGGGCGCACGGACCTGCTTAAGAAACTTGGACTGTGAGAGGGGTGGTTTACTCCTCCACAGGCTCAAACTCGTCTTTACCTACGCCACACATTGGGCACACCCAATCTTCGGGCAGGTTCTCAAACGATGTTCCGGGCTCTATTCCCTGTTCGGGGTCGCCAATGGCGGGGTCATACTCCCACTGGCACACTGTACAATAATACTTTTTCATAACTTATCTGTTTTTAATTATAACACTTTTTTTATTCCGTTTGTTGGAAAACAAGAATGCTATTTCTGCACCCTTGGGTACAAAAATAGCATTTATTTCTTATTTGCAAACAGGTTTATATCCTATTTTATAAATCTTAACTAAAAATCGGCCAAATAGGTGTCGATGAGCCTGCGCATTCCTTCGGAGGCTCCATTGCGTATGTGAACCACGTTTGAGGGCAGCACGGCTGCCACGTCGTTGGGATCGATAAGATAGATTGGAACACCGGCCGGAGCATAATGCAGGAGCCCTGCTGCGGGATACACATTGAGCGAGGTGCCTATGATGATGAAGGCATCTATGTCGCGCATTGCCACAACGGCATCTTCCATAAGAGGTACGGCCTCGCCAAACCACACAATGAAGGGGCGCAGCTGCGAGCCGTCGGCCGCAAGGTCACCCATCTTTATTGTGGGAGCCGATGGTTGCAAGGTGCGCACATAGCGTAAATCACCGGGATTACGTGATGAGCACACCTTCATAAGTTCACCGTGCAGGTGTATGACCGATGTGGAGCCTGCACGTTCGTGCAAATCATCGACATTCTGTGTTACAACCGTTACGTCATACTTCTCCTCGAGCGAGGCTACAAGGCGATGCCCTTCGTTGGGAGCGACGCCAAGCAGTTCCACGCGACGCTTATTATAAAATTCAAGTACAAGAGAGGGGTTGGCTGCAAAGCCCTCGGGGGTGGCAACCTGCTCTACGGGGTAATTGTCCCACAGGCCACCGCCGCCACGAAAGGTTGCAAGACCGCTTTCGACACTCATACCGGCACCTGTGAGTATTACAATCTTCTTCATAAGGTTATTATTTAATAAAACAGATAGAGAGAGGTATGCGTACCTCCCTCTATCTGTTCATTTCTCATTTATTATTCATTGCCCTCTTCAGGGGTAGAAGGCGTAACTACTTCGTCCTGGGTGGTGTCATCGCCTTCGGTACCACTCTCAGGAGTCTCAGGTGTTACAACATCCTCGTTACCTTCGCCCTCCTCGGGTGTCTCGGGAGCCTCTGGAATAAAAGGCTCGTCGGGAGTCACGGGAACGATGGTGGGGATAAGGTAGTTGTCGGGGAGAGGCATATACCAATTGTTCTTGTCGCTCAACTTGCCATACAACGCAGCATCCCAACCCGGTGCGCCCTCGGCTGTACGCCAATCGGCATCGCTCACATTACGTGCTGCTACACGTTTTGCAAGGAAATCGGGGTTGGCAAGGGCTGTGGCCATACGCGCAAGGTCACCAAAGCGGTGGCCTTCCCAAGCCATCTCAAGTGCCATCTCGTCGATGAGTTTGTCGTACATATACTCTATGCGCAACTGGTCGGTTACGTTGTAAACCTTAACCTCAACAGGCTCGGTGTAGCTGTACTCCCATACTACATTGCCATTCTCATCGAGTTTATATGTAGTCTGCTCCTCATCCTCGTAAACAGGAAGCTGGCGGAGAGAGCTGTCGTCATTATATTCTATGGTAGAAACAATCTCGGTTACACCCTCCTCGGCGGGAATATTGTGATACATTGCCACGCAAGAGTCGGTAAGTGCGTAGTAGGGGTTAGACTCGGTAAAGCCTGAACCACGCGAGTGGATACCGATGTTGCCGGAGAATGTATTGTCGCTGAAATCGAATACAAGGGGCTCATACTCCGACTTGACAACCTCGGCCATTACGGGAGCTGTCTGTGTTATCTCCTCTGTTACAGGCTCGCCTGTCTCCTCATCTACAACGGGAGCACCTGTCTCATCGAGAACGGGAACAACCAATTTAACGGCCTTACCCTCGGCATCGCGCAAAGTGGCTGTGAGGCCGCGACCTATTTCGTCAACACGCTGCTCAACAACGGTGTCGGGCTGCCAGTAGAGTTTATGCTCTTTTTTTACACCGGTTTTAAGAACGGTAAGAGCAAGCTCCTTTGCACCTGTCCAACCCTCGCGCTCCAAGCCCATAAGAGCCTCGGCAAAGCGCAAATATACGTGTTCGGGACGGTCGAGTATGATGTTGTTTGCCTCGTGCATAAAACTTAGCATCATACGATCCTCATCTATTGTGATAACATCGTTCACCTCGTTCACGTTGAACTTGAGAACAATATTGTTATACAGTGTCTTATTGATATCGGTACCACGCTGCGATGCCGTTACAGAGAACAAGCGAAGGTCGCCGGGCCATTTCTTGCTGTTTACAATATAATCGGTGTATGAAGTCTCGGTTTTGTAAAAACGATAGTTATATACCTGACGGGCAGACAAGCCTACCAATGCGGGTGATGCCACAACCTGATTCTGACCGGCATCGCCAATGGGTGCAAACACATCGGCAAGGTTAGAGGTCATACCATTGCTCTCGTTATCGGTGTAGTGTATCATAGATACCATATCACTTGCTCTTGCTGTGAGGTCGGTTCTGATGAAACGTGCGAGGAAACCGGTATTGGGTGCCTGGTTCTTATCATCGGGTTTCTCATTTCTATGAGTAGAAGTGTGTCGTGAATCGCCGTGGGGATTATCCTCGGTGAGGTACTCCTCGTAACATTTTGCAGCCATTGCGTAATCGCTGTTGGGGTTGGGATAGGGCAATGGATATGATGTTGTTTCGGCTTTCAAAGAGGCACGCCACAAATAGAGGTCGCCAAGAAGCACGCGAATGGGCATAAACAGTTTACCTGTCATACTCTTATCGACAAAGTTGGGGATTTCCCACAAAGGCATCTGATATACAGAAGGATTCTGGAAACGGGCAAGGTCCTCTATAAGATTGTTGATAACCGTGATATGATCGGTGGGTGCTGCCGACATAATCTCCTCGGCCTTACTGTGAGTGAGGACAGGCTCGGTAAAATAGGGAACATATGCGTGGTTCTTTATCAATTGCAGATAAGTCCAAGCACGCACGCTCTTTGCGGCAACATACTCACGCAACATAAGACGGCGGTTGTCGTACTCCAATGTGGTATCTACACGAGCAAGGAACACGTTACAGTTGTTAATGATAGAGAAATAATCCTTTACATCTAGATACTGGTTATTCTCGGTATCGAACTCGTAGTTGCTGATATCAAGAACATCATCGAGAGTCTTGTTGTTGGTAGCCAACAGGTCGCCACGAAGTTCGTTCAACAATATGTGTCTGTCGCCAACCTTCTGGACCGATTTCAGGATACCCAATACCGAATATACCGAATCGTTAAAAGTCCAATCGTCAAATTCATACTCAACGCGGTTAGACTCCACGTTCAGCATATCTTCGCAAGAGGAGAAGAAGAACGCCCCGCAAAGAAGGAATGTAACTGTATAAATAAGATTCTTTTTCATTGTGTTTTTTATTTATTCTCGTATTATTGCCACGAAAGCCGCAGCAATAATACGATTTATATTCATTAGAGGTTAAGCTTAACACCAAAGTGGAAACTTCTGCTCTGAGGCAAAAGACCAGCATCGATGCCCTGGTAGAGAATGCTGTTGTTTACAGATGTTTCGGGATCGTTACCGTCATACTTTGTGAATGTATATACATTCTCGGCTGCGCACCACAATGTGAGGCCCTGCAACCAACTGTATGAAACAGGCACGTCGTATGAGAGTTTGATTGTCTTGATTCTCAAATATGAACCATCCTCTATCCAACGGTCCGAGAAACGGCTGTTACCCATAGGATCGCCAAATACAACTTTAGGTGTCGATGTCTGCTGACCATCCACTGTCCAGCGGTTTACAAGAGCTGTTGTCTGGTTGTTGAATGATGAACCGCTCTCCAACTGCTGACGATAGTAGTTATAGATATCGTTACCTACTGAATAGTTGCAAACCACGTCGAGTTTCCAATTCTTCATCTTCATACTTGAATAGATGTTACCATAGAAATCGGGGTTGGGATCACCAATGATGGTTTTGTCGTTCTCATCGATGAGACCGGGGTTCTCACCGGGGTTGATGTCGACGAACTTGATGTCGCCGGCCTCGAACTTATGAATATTGGTACCCTCTTTCTTATAAAGGCCAAGTGCGGCAGCCTCTTCGGCCGAAGCAATTACGCCATCGGTTTTGTAGCCCCAGAATACTGCAACGGGCTGGCCAACCATTGTCTTAACCTCGCCACCGTAAACAGCAACGGGGTTGAGAGCCTCGTCGAGGGCTGTAACCTCGCTCTTGTAGTGACCTACCGAAGCGCCTACCTCCCACTGGAAATTCTTTGAGTTGGCAACCTTATAGTTGGCCGATGCCTCGAAACCTACGTTCTCGAGCTCGCCACCATTTGACCAATATGTATCCATACCTGTTACAAAAGCATATTTCTTCTGAACAAGGAGGTCGGTTGTCTTTGATTTATATACATCGAAGCTCAAGCCCAGACGGTTGTCGAACAACATCATATCTGCACCAAGGTTAATGCGGTGTGTTGTTTCCCATTTAACACCGTCGTTCTCTACGTTACCAAGCTCCAAACCAAGGGTCTTGTTGAAGAAGTTGGCTGTCTGCAAATAGCTGCGAGCTGCATAGAAATCGATAGCATCATTACCCACGGCATCGTAACCTACGCGCAACTTGAGCATATTGATGGGTTTGAACTTGAACCATTTCTCCGATGACAGAAGCCAAGCGGCCTGTACAGAGGGGAAGAAGCCCCAGGCTACACCGCCAATCTTCAAGGCGCCATCGGCATTCTTACCAAAGCGTGATGATGTTTCGAGCGATGCAGTTGCCTGCAAGAAGTACTTTGTCAAATATGAGTAATCGGCAGAGAGATACCAAGCAAGGTTGGTCCACATATTGTCCTCACCCGATGTAGAGAGGTCGTCGAGCGAACCGCTCACACCAAAGTTCTGGTCGTTACCGGTATTGGCACCACCAATGGAGTTTGTGTCATACTCGAAGTTTGTATAACGGAAACCGCCATATACATCCAACTCGTGCGCACCGAAACGCTTATCCCAAGCCACGCGTGTGTCGCTAGTGATAACAGCCTCGCGAGAGAAGAGCGATGCTGCGTAGTTGCTTATGCGCTTACCAGCCGATACCGAATAGAAATCGTAGCCTGTGGCACCCGAAGGATCGGCATAGGGAAGGTAATAAACCTCGTTCACGCGATAGAGTGAGTAGTTGAATGTCTCGGTTATGGTAAATTCGCCCAACTTAAGCTCGGGAGCCACGGTTATAGCCATATTGGTATATTCCATCTCGTTCTTATAGGCACCTGCACCATTCTTGAGAATAATCATAGGGTTATAGAGCGAGTTGTTGGGATATGTCACACCGGCTGTTCTTGCAGGTGAGTATGCAAAATTATCGGCTGCATCGTAGTTCTTGCTTATCACACCCAAATCGGAGAAACGGTAGGGGCTGAGGAAAGGCGACTTGATTTTAGCCAAATAACCCAATGATGAGATAGGAAGTTTCGACTGGTCCTCGCGAATACCATCGTCGAGCAGCTCGCGCGCAACACGAGAGAAGGAGATGTCCACGCGTGTGTCGAAATTCTCGGCAAGCGAGATATCGGAGTTCAAACGCACGTTCATACGCTCCATATTGTTGGCCTCAAGCGGGCTGTCGGCTGTTGTATAACCAAACGAGAAGTTGTACATCGCAATGTCGTCACCACCCTCTACGTTCAACTTGTAATTCTGGGACAACGCCTCGGTGTATGTGTAGTCCTCCCAATCGGTATCGTTGTGGAACTTGTTGTAAAGCACATAATCCTTGTCGTTACGCAAGAAGGGGAAATTCGTGTTCGCCGGAATATTGGCTATACTACCAACAAGGTCGTTGGCATAGATACGGTAATCATCGGCACCCATCACATTCATTGTTTTGGGAGCAAGTGTGATGCCGCCATAGGCGTTCACGGCGATGCGTGTAGCCATACTGCGACCGCGCTTGGTGTTGATGATGAGAACACCGTTTGCAGCACGCGAACCGTAGAGTGCGGTACCGTTCTTCATAATCTTCACCTCATCGATATCCTCGACATCTATTGCTGAAAGAATATTGTTGAAAATACCGGTGTGCAGATAAGAGGAACCCTCCTGCATATCCCAAATGAGACCATCCACAACCACAAGAGGCTGTGTCTTGGCATTTAATGAGTTGATACCGCGAACAAACATAGCGTTACCCACTGCCAATGCTCCCGAACGTGTTATTGAACGGATGTCGGCGCCAAGGTTCTTCTGGATATCGGAATCGATGGTGGAAGAGGGAGAAATCTCCTTTTCAAAGCCATTGTGCTCAACAGCCTTGATATCCGCAACATAATTATCTGAGAAACCGTCGCTGTAGAGACGTACGTTAATAATGTCGTCGTTGTAAACAGGACGCTGAATCAACAAATACTCGGGGGTTGAGAAACTGAGCAATGTAACATAAGAGGGTATTGCCAATGTGTACTGGCCCTCGGCGTTGGTCATTGTGGTGATTTTCTCGTGACCGGTTGCCTGCACGCGCACACCAGGCATAGGTGCATTTGTGATTGCATCGTAAACGGTACCTGTAATTGTACGTGTCTCAACGGTAGCAACAGCTTTTGACTCGACTTTTACAGAATCGTTTGCCTCATATGCCACGGCATTGGTTGCCGATGCGTTCAGGGCTGATGGCATAAACACTGTCAATGCCACCAATAATTGCATAAATTGTCGCATATACATAGTTATTTTTCTTTTTTTCATCATAAAGTCTATTGCATATTCTCTGTCTCGGCACTCTCATCCTCATCCTCAACAGGAATAAGGAGTATTGCATCTATACGGAAGTTGTTGTCAACCTCGGTACTCTGCAAATATTGGCTACCCATCTTTCGACCGGCCAATCTGGCTGCAGAAACCGTAATCTCAACGGTGTAATGCTTGTTATCGAAAGATTTTGTTGTAAAGCCGTTGAACTTCTCGCAATATTGGAAATCGAATATATGAGGCTCACCGGTCTCGGCATCGCAAAGGAAGATTGTATCGATGGCAGCCTTTTCGGGGCGAATGACATTTTCGGGCAAATATCCTTCGTTACCACCACGGAGAGCAACCTTCAAACTGGGATCGGGGAACTCTGCCATAACAGTTCCGCTCTGAGCTACAGACACCGTCAAAGCCGACTGGTTTTTGTTTGTGGCGCCATCACCCTTGGTGAGAAGATCCTCGGGGATTGCAATGACAGCAATCTTATATTTTGCAGAAAGGACATCTCTTGCAAAGAATGTACGGGTGGGGAGCACTGCGCCCGAAGGTGATGCAAGCAAATAAGAATTGCCTGAAACCTCGCCCTCATATATCTCGTTCTGCTCTCTTTCATCTACATACACCGTTGCAAAAGTACCACGCTGAACATAGTCCTCAAACTCGTCTTGTCTTACATTATAGTTGTTATCAGCCTCGAGACGGATAGTATCGTGCCACAAATCTGTGGGTTTGAAAGGCATATAGTCGAGTATACGCAACTGGCCATTGGAGGTTTCAAGAATTTCAATGGGAGTAAGGTCGGCTGTTGCAACCTTCTTGCGGGGATTCTCGCGGTACATTGCAATGAGCGAGTCGGGGAGGTTTTCGAAATCTATCACCTTGTCGGCAAACTCCTGCTCGGTCATACTGTATGTGAGATAACGCAAATACTCTTTGGCACCACGTACCTGTGTGAGTGAATCGGCCTCTATCTTCTGCTCCTCGGTAAATTCCTCTGTATTGTAATGGAAATAGGTTGCAGCCTCGGCTGTAATCTCGTTCCAAACCTCAGTTGTGGGAACATAAACGATGTAGGTTGAATCCTCGTTGTCGATAGGGCCGAGATTACCAAAGTTCAGTATCTCGTTAGACTCCACATACAAAGTATCCAAATATGTAGGTTGCTGGTTTACAATGGGGCCGGGAATACTGTTATTGTGGTCGATCTCTTTCTCATTGAACGACTCACAGAAATCCCAGAATGAGCTTATGATATTCACGCTCTTGAACATTTCCCATATAGAGGGCTTATATTCCACGGCTGTTGAAATCTTGTGGATAATACCGTTCTTTGCGTGAATATTGGTTTCTATAACCTCTCTGCCACCATAAGTGTAACCATTCTCTTTGTCACCCACAAATGCCACATATTTGCCATTGAGCATAAGAAGGCTGTTATCCTCCTCCAATGTGCCGTTGGCCGGATGACGATAGTTTGAAATATGATATTTAACAAACTGCTGGAAAACAGTTTCGCGCTCGCCGTTCTCAATCTGCTCAAGGAGAGCATCTTTATCAACAGCGCTATTGATGGGGGCCCACACGGTATAGACTCTTGCCTGGTTCAACAATGAGTCGAGACAGCCACACTTGTCCACTACTTCCAGGAAATTGGCGTAGTCGGGATCTTTTTGCATTACGCTCAACAATGTCAGTTCTGAATCGCTGGGCTCGGGGAAAACGAACACATCCTTGTCTTCACAAGAGTAACTTGCGAAGAGAGTGGCTACCACCGCCAATGCTACTAATATTTTATGCTTAAACATTGTTTTCATCTTAAATACAATTTTATTGTTTTGAGGCAGGAGGGCATTCTTTCAATCGTGAGAGAATGCCTCTCCCAAACTTTATTTCTGTTTATACCTTATTAGTTCTGTTCTATCTCGCTATTGTCTGAAGACTTACAAGACTTGTTTTGCTCCAGCAACGGGTTGAATCGAATCTCATTCTTTGCTATAGGCATAAAGTAGGCACTTATATGGTTGTAGCGACGGAGCATCTCCTCGTCGTCTACGCCGTGACGTTTTTTCTTGTACGAGAACGATGTATCTTCGCCCTGCAGTGCCATACGCACGATGTCGAACCAACGACGGCCTTCGAAACAGAGCTCGCGTACGCGCTCGTCACGCACAAGTTCAAGACACTTTCTCTGCTCTACATAGTCGTTGTACTTAAGTTCGTTATCGATATCGGTTGTATCCATTCTCCAACGCTTGTTGATAGCCTCGGTCATATTGAAGGCCTCCTTAATCTCATCCTCGGATGCTACCGAGCGTGAAAGCAGAGCCTCGGCCTTCATAAGCATTATGTCGGTCTTGCGGTAAACAATCCAGTTGGCATCGTATGAGTCGTTTGCACGATATGTACGGGTTGCAGAAGCACCATAAGATGTTGCGGTACTTTTGGCCGTGTATTTTGCCACGAATGTCTCTACAGGAGCGTTTGTTCCTGTATCGGAAGACGAACCATCGGGGTTGGGTACATACTTGGTAGTGAATGCATACTGGCGCAAGTCGTCATCCTCATAAATCTCGGACAGCCAGTTTTCCTGCACAACATACATACCACCGTTGTTACCGCCTGCACCATAAGCAGCGGCTATACCATTGCCACCTTTGGAATAGTTAGAGTCATCTATCTGGAACTCAAAGATAGACTCGCGAGAGTTCTTGCCGCCGAATATTGTTTCATAAACCGAGCTGTAGCCCTTCTCGCGGTCCTCCACCTCGCCTGTGTTCTGCAGGAGGTTGTATGCATAACTCTTTTCGTTCTTGTTGAAATAGAACTCATTGTGAATCTTATCCATAGAATCGAGCACCTTCTGACAGTTCTCCACAGCCATATCATAGTACTCATCGGCGGTGTGCTCGGGAGTATATGTACCATCTATTTCAACATAATATTTTGCAAAAGCAGCCTGCCACATATTTACATCGGCCATCAATGCATAAACCGCATTTGTTGTAACGTAGCCAAGATTTTGGGGGGTATTAATGCCCGATAGCAACACCTTGGTGCTTGCATCCTCAAGATCGGCATATATAACTTTGAGAGCCTCCATAGGATGGGCTTGGCGATATTCGGGAATTTCGGCATCGTTAATAACCGCTTTTGTAGCCAAAGGTATGTTGCAGAAAGCACGGAGCAACACGAAATGTGCATAAGCTCTGAGAGCCTTCATCTGGCCTTCCAACACCTGCATATCACCCTCGGAGAAGTTAGGATCCTGCTCCATTACAAGGGGACCATACTCAAGAACCAGGTTGCAATAGTTGATTGCAGAATAGTATTCTGTCCAAGAGGCATAGCCGTTGTCATCGTACAACAAGCCCTCGGTTATATACTTCTGATGGTCGTTAGAGCTACCTGCAGGATAGTCCACTGTTTCGGCACGTGTCTCACCCCAAAAGATAGCATTTCTCAAAGCATTGCTGTTTGAGAGTGTAAGATAGGCTGTTGCAGCCATACCATTCACCTCGGCTTCGTTCTTCCAGAAATCCTCGTGTACAACCACGCTTGGCGGTATGATTGTGAGGTAATCGGTACAGGAGGTGAAGAATATTCCGCTTATAAAAACAATCGCAAATACGAGTTTTTTATATAATTTGTTTATCCTTTTCATAATAATCATCAACTTTCACGTTATTAAAATCCTACAGAAACAGTGACTGTATATGAACGAGATCTTGGAACCTCAAGATAGTCATATGCTATACCATCACCACTCCAGCTAACCTCGGGATCGAGACCGGTATATTTAGACCAGTGCATAAGGTTGTCGGCCGAAGCATATACAGAGAGGGATTTCAAACCATATTTCTTCAACCAATCGGGCTCGAAACGATAAGAAATCTGCACATACTGCAAACGCAGGTACGATGCATCTTCTACAAAACGGTCGCTACCCAAGTAGTTGTAGGCTGTAGAAGAACCATACACCGCACGGGGAATCTCGGTGATATCACCCTCCTTGCGCCAACGATAGTTCACTGCAACACTCTGGTTGTTGAACGTTGCCATATTCTCGAAGTTCATACGGGCATTGTTCACGCAGTCAATTCCGTAACGATAAGTGAAGTTGGTTTTCAAAGACCAGTTCTTATAGTTAAAGGTAAAACCGAAACCACCCTGTGCCTTGGGGTTTGAGTTACCAAGGTAAACGATATCGAGCTGGTTGATTGTACCGTCGCTGTTAACATCCTCGTAGATGGCATCACCGCCCTTGAACTCATATGCAGAAGCCTTGCTCTCGCGGTCGTAGAACAATGTCATCTGCTTGGGAGTACCATCGGCGTTGTAAACAATATTACCGTTGGCATCATATACAATAGGACAGGTACCGTCGTTACCCTTCTCTATCTCCTTGAGAGCTTTCTCCCAATTCTTGTAGCTGTAACGATAAACGCCCTTGTAACGGAAGCCATAGATGGCACCCTTGGGGTTACCAATCTGCACGCGGCCAAGATATTTTCCGTTACGTGCATAATCGTATGTTTCGTTTTTGGCCTCAACGTAAGCATCCTCCATTTCGAGAATCTCGTTGTAGTTGTTACCAATATTGAAATACATACTTACAGAGAAATCTTTGGCCACCTTCACCGGGCTAGTGCTGATGTTCAAATCCCAACCCGAACTGCGCACGGTACCTGAGTTCTTGTATGCAAGGCTGCTGTAACCTGTGGTAGAGGGGATTGTATAGTTTGAAATAAGCTGGTCATACTCGGTTGTGTTGTAGTAGTTGAACGAACCGTGTATGCGGCCATCAAAGAAGCCGAAGTCGGAACCGATGTTGTATTCGTGCTTTCTTGATGCACGCAGGTCGGTCAAACGGATATTCTCCATCTGGTAACCACCGACGCCCATATAAGTTTTACCTGTTGCGCTGTAGCGGTTGAAGGTGTTGTTACCACCGGGTACACGACCGCCAAGTGCGAAACTGGGACGTATTGACAACATAGATACAACAGGTTTCATCCAAGACATCCACTCCTCGTCACTGATATTCCAACGACCTGAAACGGCGGGGAAGAGAGTCCATTTTCTATCATCACCAAGCGAGGTGTTACCATCGGCACGCAATGAGAAACGGAGTGAATATTTCGATTTGTATGAATAGTGAGCATCGGTCATAAATGAGATGTTGCGACCTTCCGATTTCCAAGAACTTACAGAAGAGGGCTTGGAAACAGTGGTGTTTGTAATGTTACCGGTGGGAAGGCCCGATGATGTGGCCGACTGTCCGTTACTTGAACTTGTAGAAAGTTCGAAACGTGCATTCGCTGTGAGATAGTGGTCCTTATTACCCAAATAGGGAGTGAAGATAAGGTCGTGACGTGTTGTGAACGCCAAACCTTTGTCATCGGCTGAATAAGACTTGTTGATGGCGTCGGAGTACCACTGCTCTTGGGGGTTCAACGAACCCGGGGTGTAGTAACGTGTGGCCGATGTCGATGCATTCAGGTTCACCATACCACGGTATCTCAAATGGTGCTCATCATCCTCCAAGCCCCAAAGGTTATATTCGAGAGTAATCTGGGGGTTGATGCTGTAGTTCTCGCTGTCGCGTGCATCGAGATTACCGGCAGCAACAGGGTTCTTCAAGGACATACCATTCTTCAACTCATCTGTTGCCGACTCAAGCATATTATAATACTCATTTGTGTTATTGCCCTCATCATCCTGTTTGTAAACAGACATATTAGGCATCATAATATTGGCCGTGTTCATAAGACCGGAACCCTTGTAGTGTCTTTCCAAATAAGAGAAAGAGAAGTCGGCAATAACCTTGATGCGCTCCGATACATAGTAATCGAGAGCGAGGCGTGATGACAGCTGGCTCATATCCTCACCTATCACCTGACCATCCTCTGTTGAGTATGAACCCGATACACGGAAAGTAGCCTTCTCACCACCACCATTGAGGTTGAGCGAGTATTCGTGACGGTAACCGTGCTTGTCGATGTGGCTCACCCAATCGGTATTGTTGTTGTAGTTCTCATACTCGGGGTGATCTTCATCGTAGTTGAGCTCGGGTATATTCACCGGAACCTGGTTACGATTGAAGAGCGACTGCTTCATAAGCATAGTATAGTCGTCACCACTGAGTGTGTTGAAGTTCTTTGCAGTCCATTTATCCTTGAACTTATATGTGAAACTTACACGGGTGGGACCGCGCTTACCACGCTTTGTCTTAATCTTGATAACACCACTTGCACCTGCGGGACCCCACACAGCACAAGAGGCAGCATCCTTCAACACCTCGATTTCGGCAATATCCTCGGTGTTAATCATAAGGAGCTCGGCAAACTTGTCTTCGTTGTAGTTAGAGAAGTCCTCGCTTTCGGGCACCTGGAAGATGTTTTCGTCAACAACAATCAATGGCTGTTCGCTGCCGTTTACGCCTTCGAGCTGTGATGTACCACGCAGACGCATCTGAGTACCTTTACCTACACTACCCGAACCCATAACGACGTCGAGACCGGCAATCTGTCCCTGCAAAGCCTCATCGACCGATGCAAAAGACAAACCCTCCATCTCCTCCATACTAATCTTCTGGGTTGCGTGGGTGAGCTCGCGCTCGAGGATGTCGAGACCACCTGAGCGGCGAACCTCCTCGGCCTCGATAACCACCTCGTCAAGAATCTTGTCCTCAACCATATTTACATTGAATACGGTGCGAGTACCGATTTTAAGTCTTTGAGTCTTATAACCGATGTAAGAGATTTCAAGCTCATTGGCTGTGTTCTTCACAACCATAGAGAAGTTACCCTCGAAGTCGGTCATAGTAGCCTCAATAATACGATTGTTCTTATCACGCTCGGTAACATTCACCATAATCAGTGGGCCTTCGGCATCACTGGTGACTGTACCTGAAATTCTCGCGCCTTTCTGCGCAAATGCAGAAATACCTACTGTGCAAAAGAGCACGAGCAATAATAAATGCTTTATCTTATTCATGGCTGATATGTTTATTCTACAACGTCAGTGTTATTTTCCTCGTCAGATGTGGGGTTTGCGGGAGTTTTCTCAATAACCTCACCATTGTTGGCATACTTAAGTTTGTTGCCTTCTTCGTCTACATAGTAGCTGTATGCATACCTCTTGGTCTTTGAGTCATACTCTCCACGCACTACACGATAGCCATCGTTAGCTACAAGCACTTTGGCGCCATCGACGAGAACGTAGTCCTCGCGAGCCATCTTGGTAAATCCTCCGGTGCGGGGAGCCATAAGATATCCGATTTCGCGCGAAACGGTAAGGCCGGTCTCCTCGTTGGTGAACAAGCCTGTACCCTGCTCGGCAACAAGATAAAGATTATTGCCCTCGGTATCGGTGTAGAGGCCGTCAGAGGTATTACCCTCTACCTTCATTGCACCAACACGCTCGCCATCCTTGGCAAAACGCTGTATGAGACCATCATAGCCATACAATGCTTTGAATTTCAGCACATTGTCAACAAGATGCGCTACAGAGAAAGAAGATCTAACGATTGAAACAGGCGCCTTGCCTGTAGCCTTGAATTCAAAGTCGCGGCAAAGGAGGTTCCAAGTTTTGTTCTCCATACCGGCCTCTGCAATAACGTTTGCAACACTGTTCTCACACTCGTCGTCAATGGTAATTGAACCGTTACCGGCCTTAACACCTACTCTCAAATAGGTACCCGAAGCACCTATTGTCTGTGTCTCGTACTCGGCATCTATTGAGTTGTTATCGACGAATATAGAGTTATCCTGGAAGTGATAACGGATAAAATCTCTCAACTGGCGCATTGCGGCAGCAGCCTGCAAAGGAGCGGGCCCCTGCAATGCATAAGAACCTGTACCTTTGGCACAAGCATCGATATCCTCCCACACAGGCATACCCGAGTTGACAAACTCCTTGACAGCCTCGTTAGAGGGGATATATACGGTATAGTTGTATCCACTGAAGATGGGCACACCGTTTATCATTGTACCATTTGTTTCGTTGTTGGTCTTTGCGGTGTAGAATACCGAATAGTTCTTCATTGAATCGCTCTTAACCTTGTTTGCCTGCGCATCGGGGAACATTGAAAGCAGCAAAGTCTCAAGGTCGTATCCGTCAGCGGTAGGATCCATCAACTTGTAGAACTCGCTGAAGGGAGCATTGTCGTCTATTACAAACGCATCATTCTCGTCAACCTCACCAACAGAAGCTCTCACCTGCTTGTACAAAGATTTTGTACTTGGTGTGGGAAGACCTGAGTAGAGCTGTGTTGTTGTGGGCTCTTCTAACTGCACGGTATTATATGATGCACCATTGAGCTGGTCGGCATAAATAGCCTTTGCAGTTACATGGTGACCGTTCTCAACCTGCTCACCACCCTGGAAGATAGGTTTCGCGGGATTGCTCATATCAACCACCAATGCACCACCATTCTTAGCTTTATAGTACTTTTTACCGGTAGTGATATCGTCAACTACAATAAGGTAGTCAATGAGGTCACTCATACGGTTATACAGAATTCCTGCAAGATTGGTAGTAGAACCAGTACCATTAAAGAACTTCATACCCGATGTACCAAGGTCGACAACCTGTGCCTTGGCGGTGTATTCCATAGTCTCGGGATCAACCTCGTATGTTTCGGGGTCGAACTCATACATCTTGGCATACAGATATCTCTTGTCGTTCTTATCGGGGTGATTCTTGTCATAGAAGAACTGATATGCAGTAGGCTTCTTTGTTGAATTTACCTCGTTGGCATATATTGAAACGGGGTCGTAATAGATGAACGAGCCGTCATCGGGGAGGAAGAGGCTGTATGTAGCCTGCTTGGCCAAAAGGAACGAGTTATATCCAAGCTGCGATATAACGTTACGAATAATGAGCATATTGTCGAGCATTTCGGCAGGAGCTGCCACCGTGCTATACGCTGAAGGACCAAACACCTCATTTATTATATATATAACACCGTTGTTTGCAATAACGCACTCGGTAACAGCCTCCTTAATGCCAACAATTTCGTCGTTACCGTCATCGGTAATCTTGTCGAAACGGCTGGGCACTGTAGAAGTGAACGACTTCTGCATAAGGTTGTTTATGAGTTTTGCAATAAGGTTGTCGGGAACTCTGTTCAACGCAAGCATCAAAGATGCCTTGTCGGCTATCTCCACATAGGTCTCAAGATCCTCCTTGCTATTGTATTCCTGCATAATCAAAGAACCGGGACCATCGGTAAAGTACTCGAACATAGCGTCATCGGTGGGAACAAGCATTGCTGCCATATCGTTCTGTGCACCAATTGCACCATTGGAGTACTCATTCCAACCCGGGTCGAAAAGAAGCACATTCTCTTCGCTTGCAGGGCGGTCAACCTCTTTAAGAATGGCGTTATCAATGAGAATACCGCCGCCACCGCTCTTGGTATAGTAACGCAAACGGAAGATACTGTCGTTCTTACCTGTTACACTGAGATATGTTTCGCTGAGGTCCTTGTCGTACACCGGCAAGCAGTAACGGTCGAGTATGTGGCTGAACACCTGTGTATCCTCGCGGCGACGTATCTCCTCGGCCATATTCGAGGGAGGGATAAGCACATCGTCCAAGCGATAGAGGTAACCATTCTTACAGGTAATGGTCATTGTATCGTCGGAGAAGCCGTCGGCGGGGACATCGCTTCTTACAACCTTCTTGTCATAGATGTAAACCTCGCCCTTCTTATATGTTTTCACCTGAACACCATTCTTGCGCAGCAGGAAGGAGATATCCTCCTCTGTGATACCCTTGTTCTTCAAGAAGTCGGGGAGGAAGTGAACCATCATAGGACTGGTTCCGTCCATAGCCAGACGCATAGACTCATCGCGTTCCTTTCCGCGCAGAGCATCCCAATACTTATTGTATTTGGGGGTTTGCGCTGCTGTTACGATAGGAATTGAGTCAACTGCATCGTATGCTGTTTTACGGCGCATACAGGTACCCTCGTCTGCCTCTTTGGCCGATGTTGCCGACAGCATATCGAGCAACATTGCATCATCCAACATCGATGCGTTAAGAATCACTTTTTTCTGAGTGAGAGTGAGTTCTTCGAAAGAGCTTACACCCCAGCTATTGTTCTCGAAGAAACGCTCAAACGCTTCATCGTCAGCAACAAAGATGGTTTTGCTACCCGTTCTGCTGAATTCCTCTTTAACCTGTTCACCCATAGCATCGATGATGCTTGCATAGTAGTTGTAAGTGTGGCCGGAGTTGTTGTTTCTCAAAAAGTCGTAAACACTCTCACCAAGCCACGAGGGTTCGCCGCCATCATCGTAAGAATAGTCATCAAACGTATCCTCACACGATTGGAACGTACCGCCCACAAACAATGCACACAGCATAATGAATGCTGCCTTGCTGATTTTACTTAAACGGTGTTTTAACATAAGTACGAATTTTATTAATTATATTTTTTTTGTTTTTTTAAACACAACACACTATGGCACAATTAGCCACTATGTAACGTGCAAAAATAAGACTTTTCAATAAATATTCGCATAAATCTCGTTAAATTTTACCGTTTATCACATTTTTTTTTCAACAAAAGCAAAATCCCCGCAAAATTTCAGCAAACAAGGCCGAAATTTTGCGGGGATTGTTTTTTTATTTAATTAACAGTCAAATGTTAATTTTTACTTTTCGGAGAGACATATTTAACAGTGACGGCATCCTGCTCCACCACCTCTGCAAACTCTTGAGGAGTTATCTGCACAGGTTCCACCATAAACTCGGGAACATTGTATGAGCGGTCGAAGAAATCGTAGAAATCGGCGCTCTGCTGCGGCAGCAGAAAGGCCTTTTCGGCACGGCCGTCGTCGCCTATGTGAGCTATGTATAGGCGGCTGTAATTGGTGTCGTCGCGGCGGCTTGCAAAGAGAATCCAACGGCCCGTGCTGTTCCACGAGTGATAGCTCTCGGCATACTGCGAGTTGGCAGTCTCAAGCGGCCAGTAATCGCCGGTTTCAAGATTCATCATATACAAATCGGCATCCTGGTGCCATATGTGAAAACAGCCATACTCGGCCATTGCAAAAAGCAGATACTTGCCGCAGGGCGAAACACGCGGGAATGTGGCACTTTTACCCATTTTGGCAGCGTTGAACACGGTATCAACCGCGCCAAAGGCGCCTGTTTCGGGATTGTATGAACGGCGTAACACGCTATATTTTATGCTTTTGTATTGTCTCACCTCGGCATCCACAGCAGATTGCCCGGGGGCGCGTTTAGGGAAATGCGACGAACAATAGTAGAGGGTGCGGCCATCGGGCGACCACCAGGGGAACACCTCGAGTTTTGTGGTGTCGTTGGCCACATTAGTTACGGTGAGGTTGTTCACATCGAACAGTATGATGTCACTTGCCGAGTCCTGCACCTCCACCTTGTTGGCGTGCTTGGTGTGGAATATCTGGCCTGTTTTGTTCACCGAGTATGCAATGACATTGTATTTGGGGTTGAAGGCGGGATATACGCCTGCCGACAAGGTGGAATCGGTTGCAAGGTTCAATTTCACAGCCTTGCCATTGTTCACAACCACCGTGCCACCCTTGTATTGACGCACGTGAAACTGCATATTATCGGTCTTGTGGTTCTTGTAGGCGTGGCAGTTTATGCACTGGCCTAACGGCTCGGCAGTCACCAGCATATTGTTGTATATATCCTCCTCCTCGTATGTAGATAGCCTGCGTTGGCTGATGCTCAAGCGCTCATATGCCACATACGACGGCGGTATAAGACGATACGAGATATAGGCATCGATAGTATCGGGCGACACCTTTATGGCAAAGGCATCGAATGCACGCCACTTGTCGTTTATGGCAGTAAAGACCTCGGCTTTTATCTCGCTGCCCACAGCAGCTGCCACAAGCTCGCCCCACTCCTCTTGCGAGGGAGCCACCTCTTTACCGGCATACAGAAACTCCTTGCCGGCGGCCGACAGGCGTGTCACATAGTCGTCGCCCTTCTCAGAAATCTCAAAAACCAAAGGAGCTATATTCACAGGCACCGTGACATTGGTGTAGTCGGGGCGTATCTGGGGTGCCACACCTGTGGCATTATATTTACTTGGCACAGACGGCGTGCAGGCGAGCATCGCCACCGCTGCCACAAAAAGCAAAGCAATGTTTTTCATAGTTTTAATTGGTTTTAATGTTACGCACAAAGAAATAGAAATACCAATAGGTGTCGCCATACTCCTCCACAAAGAGAGGCGCCATCTCCTCCTCCTTCATCCCCTTGTGGTCCTGCACCTTATTTATAAAGGACTCGAAACGGCTTTTCACCTTGAAGTCGATGGGTATGTTGGTGGTTATATCCTTGTTGAGATTTGTAAACAGGATTATCGCCTCCTGGAAATGGTGCGGCACACGTGTGAGCTTGCCTTTGCTTATGTAACGCGACATAGTATCCCAGAACAGGTTCACATCCTTGCGCACAAGGGCAAACACCACGGCGGCCTCGGCATAGAGACGGGCATCCTCTTTTGTATGAATATTTGACAAGCTTTTTGACAGATAGACCTCTACATAGGAGTCGTCGAGTTCCAAAGCATCGGGGTATTTGTACATAAGCAACGGCATTCTGAACTCCTCTTGCTTGGAAATTTTCTGCGGATTGTTCACATACTCCTCCATCTCGCAAGCCCACGAGCGATAGAAAAGAGTCTCTTTGAGAATATTTATATAACGCATTGCCAGCTTATGCTGCCCCGACAGGAGCATACAGCGTGCAGCGTGTTTCAGATATTCGGCACGCCAGCCATACTCCACGGCATTTTCGATACACCAACGGTAGCAGAAATTAAACTTGCCATACTGGTAATAGTTCATCATACCACCTGTTTGGGTGAGGTGCACCACGCCCGGGTGGGCAATATCGGAACTGCCGTCGGGGTATTTGAAGGCATCCTCGCCCAGGCGGCCAAGTTTAAGCAGGGCCATATTTTTGTTGAGCACTATCTGGCGTGTGGGCAGCTTGGAATCCTTTGCATAGGCTGCAGCAGCCTCCCAATCCTCTTCCCACATAGCCTTGTTCTGCTTGTTCTCCACATCGAAATTCACATCGCTGTACCAATAAACAGCCGTAAAGGCCACAACACACGCAGCCACTACCGCCTGTGCCACAACATATTGCCAACATTTTTTACCACAGCCGTCACCCGCCAGCGAGCCACGCAGCAGCGCAAGCAGCAGATAAACAACAGGCAGCAACACTATTGGCAGCCAATACTCGAAAATACCATTGGGATACATCTCCACATTATCAACCCACTGATGCACGGGCAGGCCTGCAAAGGGCATATGACTGAGCATAGTGTTCGAGTACATATTATAATGGTACATACCTTGTGGCACAGCATAGGCCAGCACACACACGGCAACAAGCATCAATGCGGCCGATGCGACATACAACGGGCCATAGCGGCCTTTTATCCTATCCACAAGACTCGCCACTGCTATAACCACAGCGCCACCGAGAGCATATGCTCCAAAAAGCATATAACCGCCCACGGTCCACAACAATATCACAGGCGCATAAAGCCCCTTGAACTTAAGGCACACCCACGCCACAAGCAGCGAAGCCAATGTTGCCAGCAAGGCCATATAATAGAAGCCCTGTATCTTAATGTAGAATATCCAATAGCCAAGCTGCGTGCTATATGCAAGCACCAATGCCACAGGCAACAGCGCAAGCAGCGACCAGCGTGCGGGAATGTCGAACACCTTTTTGGTGAGCAGATAGAGGGCGGCCAGCAGTGCCACATATACCGTTGCACCCAACACGGGGTAATGGAAGAACTGTATAAAGAAGGCTCCAAGGTAGGAGAGGAAGCCCGCGGGCAACGCCATAGCCTCTCTGAAGAAATGGCCGTTGTATAGGAATAGCGACTGCTCGGCCACGCGGAACAGCGTAGCCCCCTCGCCAAAGGCAAGCAGCGCCCACACGGCAACAAAGAACACGGCCACCGTTATTTTCGATATTTTTGCCGCAGTAAGCGTTGCAATAAAGCTCTTTACAGGAGCTGCAGCAACATCTTTTTTGTCAGTATTTTTCATAGTGTTTCTATTGCGTTTATCAGAATTTTCTTGCACACTGCATAAGATAGTGGTCGAGCACGGTGAGTGCCGCCATAGCCTCAACCACGGGAACGGCACGAGGCACCACACAGGGATCGTGCCTGCCGCGGGCCTTCACCACGGTCTCCTCGCCCGATGGCGACACCGTGGGTTGCTCCATAAGCAGCGTGGCCACAGGCTTGAATGCCACACGGAAATATATATCGTTGCCATTTGAGATACCACCCTGAATGCCACCGCTGTTATTGGTGCGTGTGGCTATTGCACCGCCGTTATTGTAGAATATGTCGTTCTGCTGCGACCCCCTGCCATAGGCCGAGGCAAAGCCGTTGCCATAGTCGAAACCCTTTGCCGCATTTATCGACAGCATAGCCGAGGCCAACGAGGCCGACAATTTATCGTAAAGCGGCTCGCCAAGCCCCACGGGAGCACCCTTCACTACACAGGTAACCACACCGCCCACGGTGTCGCCCTTACCCTTCACCTCCATTATGAGTTGCTCCATTGCGGCGGCCTTTTCGCTGTCGGGGCAACGCACTATGTTTGTTTCCACAGCCGCCATATCGTATTCGGTGTATGGTTTTTCGAGCACTATATCACCCACTTGTGATGTGTATGCCTGCACGGTTATACCCTTTTGCAACAGGGCCAGCTTGGCCAATGCTCCGGCACACACGCGCACCGCTGTTTCGCGTGCCGACGAACGGCCGCCACCGCGATGGTCGCGCAAGCCATACTTCACATCATAAACATAGTCGGCGTGCGAGGGGCGGTATGCCGTACGCAGGTTGTCGTAATCGTTGCTATGGTTGTTTGTATTATGAATAATAAAGGCTATTGGAGTGCCCGTGGAGCGCCCCTCGAAGATGCCCGAGAGGAACTGCACCTCGTCAGCTTCGTTACGCGCCGTGGTCACTTTGCTCTGCCCCGGACGGCGACGTTGCATCTGGGCCCGTATAAAACTCTCATCGACGACCACCCCCGCAGGGAAGCCGTCGAGTACTCCGCCAATAGCCACTCCGTGCGACTCACCAAACGTAGTGAGTCGCAGGAGGATTCCTGTACTATTCATATACCGTTCCTTTATCTTTATCCATAAAAATCAATGACAGCCGCCGCAGCAACCATCGTCGCAGCCATCGCCACAGCTTCCACCGCCACAACCGCTGCAACCACCGCAACCGCTCTGTGCGGCACGCAACGAATCGTAGAATTTCTTCATTTCGGCCTCAGAAGCAGGGCGCGAATCTACCACGGTGCCAAAGAACTGCAAATCGCAGCCTGCAAGCGGGTGATTGAAATCCATAACCACCTTGATGGGGGTAACCTCCTTCACGGTACCCAGAATGGGCGAACCGTCGGCACGCATCATCTCCACCACATTACCTGCATATATGTGGGCAGAATCGAACTTGCCGTCTATGGTAAACACCTCGCGGTCGAAATCCTGAACGTGGTCGGGGTTGTAGTCGCCATATGCATCTTCCGATGCGATGGTGAAATCAAATGTATCGCCCTTCTTCAAGTCCTTGAGATTTTCCTCAAATGCATCGAGGGTGTAACCCACGCCCGAGAGAAACTCAAAAGGCTGCTCGCGTGTTGTCTTTTCAACCTCCTCACTCTCGCCATTACGGTGTGAAACAAGCGTATATGATACGCGTATCTTCTTGTTTATTGCTTTTTCCATTGGTTATTTATTGTATTGTGTTAATAATTCGGGTGTAAAATTCTTTATGTATGTGGTATGTGCTGCCACCTCGCTCTCGGCAATAGCGACAAAGCGTGCAAGCGACGACGAAAAGAGTTCCTCATCGGCAGCGGCATCCAGCAACAGCAATGCCGACATTATGCAGTAGGCGGCAAGCTCATATATGCGGCGCGACAGAAAGTCGAGTGCCTCCTGGTTCTCCAACGCCTGTACCTTGTCAAGCGCCTCGTTAAAGGCTGCAACCATAGCCTCAATGCGTTCCTTCATAGGTTGCAATGCCGCGGGAACATCGGCAGCAAGATACTCTTGCAGCAGCTGGGTATAGAAGCCACTTGTGGCATATCTGATGGCAGCCACCACCTGCAACTGGGTGGTACCTTCGTATATCGATGTGATGCGCGCATCGCGGTAAAGACGCTCGCACACATAGTCGCGCATATAGCCCGAACCTCCGTGCACCTGCACGGCATCGTAGGCGTTGCGGTTGGCAATTTCGCTACCCATACCCTTTATGATGGGGGTGAGTGCATCGGCCCTCTTCGAGAAGGTTTTCGATTCGGCACGCTCCTCGGGGGTGAGGGTGCGTTCGCGGGCAAGGTCGGCAAACTGGTAGTTCATATCCACGTTGCGGGCGGTTTCGTAGAGAAGGCTGCGGGCAGCATCGAGGCGCGCCTGCATATTGCCCACCATATCGTACACGGGTGGCAGATTGATAATGGTTTTGCCAAACTGTTTGCGTTCGCGTGCATAGGCAAGCGCCTCTTCATAAGCAGCCTGTGCAATGGCAACGCTCTGCGTGGCTATGCCTAAGCGTGCGCCGTTCATAAGCGACATAACATATTTTATGAGGCCCATCTTGCGGCTGCCGCAAAGCTCGGCAGGGGCGTGGTCGAACACAATCTCGCAGGTGGGCGAGCCGTGAATACCCATTTTCTCCTCTATGCGGCGGGTGTGCACCTTGCCACAGCTCTTTTCGCAGATGAAGAGCGAGAGGCCGCGGCCATCGACACTGCCCTCCTCGCTACGTGCAAGCACCAGATGGACATCGCTGTCGCCGTTGGTGATGAAACGCTTCACGCCGTCAAGGTACCAACATCCATCCTCTTCGCTGTATGTAGCCTTGAGGCGCACGCTCTGCAGGTCGCTGCCTGCATCGGGTTCGGTAAGGTCCATCGACATTGTTTCGCCCGCACATATACGTGGCAGAATGGCTGCACACTGCTCGGGCGAGCCAAAGTTATATATTGTGGTAGCACAATCCTGCAAGCCCCACAAATTGCCAAATGCAGCATCGGCACGGCACACAACATCCTGTATCATAGTGAATATTGCCGTGGGGAAATTAAGACCGCCGAATTTACGGGGGAGCGAAATACCCATAAGGCCCGCCTGACGGAACAATTGCAGGTTCTCCTCTGTGCCCGGGGCATAAATCACACGGCCATTCTCCACCGAGGGCCCCTCGGTTTCGGTGCGCACGGCATTGGGAGCCACATATTCGGCACACAATTCGCCCACGAGATTGAGCACCTGTTCGTAGCCCTCTACAGCCTCGGCAAAATCCACGGGAGCATAGTCGTACTCTTTACAATGGACATAATCACGCTCCTTCATTGCAACAATTCGCTGCAACAGGGGATGGCGCAGATAGTGCTGCAAAGCCTTGTTGTCGCTATAGTAGTTCATTGTTTCTGCTGATAATAGGTTATTATTTGAGGTATGACCTCCTCTACCCTGCCGGTAATCACATAATCGGCAATGGCGTTAATGGGAGCATCGGCATCGCTGTTTATCGATATTATTATGCCGCTCTCCTGCATACCCGCAATGTGCTGCACCTGGCCGGATATACCACAAGCGAAATATACTTTGGGGCGCACCGTGAGGCCGGTTTGACCTATCTGGCGGTCCTTTGTGGTGTAGCCTGCATCCACGGCGGCACGGGTGGCCCCCACCTCGCCGTGCAATAGATGTGCAAGTGCAAACAATTGCTCGAAATTCTCTTTGCTGCCCACGCCATAACCGCCGGCAACCACTATGGGAGCCGATTTCAAATTATTCTGCGGGGGCTGCACGTGGCGTTCCATTATCGACACCACAAAGGCTGCATCACTCACATAATCGGCAACCGCGTGCTGCACGGTGTTACCTGTGTGATCCGCATCACGTACCACCGACAACGGCATCACACCCTCGCGCACCGTTGCCATTTGCGGGCGGTGGTGGGGGTTCACAATGGTGGCCACTATGTTACCACCGAATGCAGGGCGTATTTGATAGAGCAGATTCTCTATCGTGGTACCGCTCTTCTTGTCTTCGTAATTGCCTATCTCAAGCGAAGTGCAGTCGGCTGTGAGGCCGCAATGCAGTTCGGCAGTGAGGCGGGGTGCGAGGTCGCGCCCCTCTATGGTGGCTCCCAAAAGGAATATTTGATAATCGTTCTCTTTTACCAGCTTGCTCAATGCCGCGGCATAGGGCAATGTGGTGTAGGGGCACAGGCGGGCATCGTCGAACAGGTGAATGGTATCCACACCATAGGGGAATACCTGTGCGGGAACTGCCTGCAAGCCGCACCCCAGAGCAACAGCTTCCAACTGCACCCCGAGTTTGTCGGCAAGGCGACGGCCCTCGCTCAACAGCTCCAGGCTCACCTCGGCTACGCGATTGTCGCGCATTTCGCAATAAACCAATATGTTATTCATAGTATCATCCTATTGTGTGGTTGGCCAAAAGCTCGGCTACAAGCGACTTAATCTGCTCGCTGTCGGCTGTATATCTCTTGCTCTCCTTCGCCTTAAAGACGATGTTCGTAACCGCCTTCACCTTGGTGGGCGAGCCCGAAAGGCCGCAACGCGACGCATCGCCACCAACATCGGCAAGTGTCCACTCTTTGATTGTGAGCGCCTCGTCGGCTTGTGCCTGTGCGCTATATTTATATCCCTCGGCAGCCTGCTCCTGTGCTGTGGCGGCACGGTGGAAGCGCAACAAACGATAGGCATTACGCGGGCGGCAGGGCGATGCCGTGCCGTCTACCGTGAGCAACAGAGGCAGCGGAGCCTTCAACAGCTCCACACCATTTTCTATGGCACGTTCTATTATTGCCGTGCCATCTTCCACGGCCTGCACCTTGCGCACATAGGTCACCTGCGGAATACCCAGCTGCTGTGCCACTTGCGGGCCCACTTGGGCAGTGTCGCCGTCTATGGCTTGGCGGCCGCAGAGTACCACGTCGTATTTACCAATCTTGCAAATAGCCGTTGTGAGTGCATATGAGGTAGCCAATGTGTCGGCACCGGCAAATGCACTGTCGGACAAAAGAACCGCCTCGTCGGCACCGCGATAGAGCGCCTCGCGCAACAGTTCCGCGGCACGCCTCGGGCCCATTGTAAGCACCGTAACGTGGCTGCCCGGGTGTTTCTCCTTTAACTGCAAAGCCTGCTCCAATGCACCCAAATCATCGGGATTGAAGATTGCAGGGAGCGCCGAACGGTTTATGGTGCCGTCGGCATTCATTGCCTGCGCACCCACATTGCGGGTATCGGGCACCTGCTTTGCCAATACAATAATATTCAAACTCATAATATTTTCATCAATTCACGCGCCTCCGCAAATGTTTTCAGAACAACGAGAAGGAGGCCTTATATTCTGCGCAAAGATAAGAATTGTTCCCTAAACCCCAATAGCAAAGAGCAAAAAATACCCTTTTACACATTATTAAAGGGAGAGGATAAACAACATTTGGTAAAAAATACCCGAAAGTTTAACACAAATTACTATCTTCGCAAGGTAACATACAACACCACTATGATAAAAAACATTATAACCGCAATTGCTGCAGCCCTGCTCATTGCAGCCTGCAACACGCACAACAGCACAACACCCTTCATCACCGCACAAGGTACAAAACTCATAAAAGAGGGGGCGCCTTACAACTACATAGGCACCAACTTGTGGTATGCATCCATTTTAGGTTCCACGGGAGAGGGAGGCGACAGGGAGAGGCTCTGCAAGGAGCTCGACCTGCTCAAGAGTATAGGCATAGACAACCTGCGAATACTTGCCGGCCCCGATGCGGGCAGTGCCCTTGCCAACCCTGCCAAGCCATACCTGCAACAGGCCCCCGGCGTGCTCAACGACACCCTGCTTGCGGGCCTCGACTACACGATAGCCGAGCTTGAGAAGCGCGATATGCACGCCGTAATATACCTGAACAACGCGTGGGACTGGAGCGGCGGCTACGGTTTCTATCTTAAGGAGTGCGGCTACGGCGACTCGCCCAATGCCAACATAGAGGGTGGTTACGACCGCTATGTCGATTACTCGGCACAATTTTCGCGGTGCGAGGAGGCGCAGCAGCTGTACTACAAATTCATAGAACAGATTGTATCGCGCAAGAACAGCATCACCGGCCGTTATTACAAGGATGAACCAGCCATTATGAGCTGGCAGCTGTGCAACGAGCCCCGCCCCTTTGCACGCGACAACAAGGAGCAGTTTGCCGGTTGGATAGCAAAGGCTGCCGCACTAATCAAGAGCATCGACAGCAACCATCTTGTATCAACCGGCAGCGAGGGCATCATTGGCTGCGAGGCCGACGAAGCACTATGCGAGCGCATACACAGCGACAGCAACATCGACTATTTAACCATTCACATATGGCCCGCCAACTGGGGATGGGCATCGCGCGAAGCTCCCGACAGCGGCATAGACAACGCCTGCCAAAAGAGTGTGGAATACATTGAAAAACACATTGCAATGGCCCACAGGATAGGCAAGCCACTGGTAATAGAGGAGTTCGGCCACCCCCGCAAGGATAACATATCGGGCTTGAGTGTGCCCACCGACAGCCGCGACACCTTCTACCGCTGCATATTCGAACAGGTAAACAGCAGCGTGCACAGCGGCGCGCCCATTGCAGGCTGCAATTTCTGGGGATGGGGAGGCTGCGGCCGCCCGCGCGATGCAGTGTGGTGCCCGGGCGACGACTACCTGTGCGACCCTCCCCACGAGCCACAGGGATGGTACTCGGTGTTCGACTGCGACACCACCACCATTGAGATAATTAAAGAATATACCCAAAAGATAGACACAAAATGAGCAAATACAGAAACGACCACCGCATAGTGGCAACCCTCGATGCCGGCGGCACCAATTTTGTGTTCGGTGCAATGCAGGCCGGCGAATTTATAGTAGAGCCATTGAGCCTGCCATCGCAGGCACACGACCTCGACAAATGCCTGCAAACGCTTGTCGATGGCTTTTCGCAGATTTTTGCCAAATTGGATAAAAAGCCCGTGGCAATAAGTTTTGCCTTCCCCGGCCCTGCCGACTACCCCAACGGCATCATAGGCGGCTACCTGCCCAATTTTCCCTCCTTCCGCGACGGGGTGGCACTGGGCCCCTTCCTCGAAGGCAAGTTCGGCGTGCCCGTGTTCATAAACAACGACGGCGACCTCTTTGCCTACGGCGAAGCTCTCTGCGGTGCACTGCCGCAGATAAACAGCCGCCTGCGCGAAATGGGCTCCAACAAACGATACAAAAACCTCATAGGCTACACCATAGGTACCGGCTTCGGTATAGGCGTGGTAATAGACAACAAACTTAACAGGGGTGACAACTCCTGCGTGGAAACCTTCTGCCTGCGCCACAGGGATATGCCCGATGTTATTGTGGAAGAGGGCGTTGCCATAAGAGCCGTACAACGGGTGTATGGCGAAAAGAGCGGAAACCCCGCACACGGCCTCACCCCCAAAGAAATTTGCGAGATAGCCGACGGCACACGCCACGGCAACCAAGAGGCGGCCCGCGAGGCTTTCGCCACACTTGGCAGGGTGGCAGGCGCTGCAATATCGGCGGCGGTGACCATAATAGACGGCCTGGTGGTTATCGGCGGCGGTGTGTCGGCAGCAAGCCGATGGATTATGCCTGCCCTGCTTGATGAACTGCACAGCAAACTGCACACCCTTGCGGGCGAGGATGTAAACCTTGTGCAGATGAAGGTATATAACTTGGACGACGAGCGGGAATTTGAACTTTTTGCCAAAGGTGAGGTAAAGAAGGTTAAAGTGTACGGCGAGGAGCGATATGTCGATTACGACTGCCAAAAGCGGGTGGGAGTAATAGTATCGGAACAGGGAGCAAGCAAGGCTGTTTCGGTGGGTGCATACGCATTTGCACTGAGCGAGCTCGACAAACAAGATGTAAACTTTTTATGAAACGAATTGTCATTTTATTTGCAATAGCAACCGCGATAATCACAGCAGCCGCACAAGCGCCTGCCGAGCTTGTAAACCCCTTTATAGGCACCACTAACTACGGCACTACAAACCCGGGCGCAGTGCTGCCGCACGGTATGATGTCGGTAGTACCATTCAATGTAATGGGCTCGGACCTAAACATTTACGACAAAGACAGCCGTTGGTGGTCCACACCATACGAAAAGAACAACACATTCTTCACGGGCTATGCCCACGTGGCGTTGAGCGGTGTGGGCTGCCCCGAGGCATCGTCGCTATTGGTGATGCCCACCACGGGCGCGCCCGATGTAAACTATTTTAACTACGGTACAAGGTACAGCAACGAGATGGCATCACCCGGCTACTACAGCAACACACTCACCAAATATGGGATAAAAAGCGAGGTCACTGCCACCACCCGCACATCGTGTGAGCGGTACACATTCCCCGCAGGCAGGGGCAACATAATAGTGAACCTGGGCGAGGGACTCACAAACGAAAGCGGTGCTATGGTACGTCGCGTGAGCGACACCGAAATTGAGGGAATGAAGCTGTTGGGCACCTTCTGCTACACCACGCAGGCTGTGTTCCCCATATATTTTGTTATGCGTGTGTCGCACAAGCCCACGGCAGGCTGCCCCTGGAAATTCCAACCGCCTTTGAAAGGAGTTGAGGCCGACTGGTGCCCCGATGACGGCACATACAAGATATACCATAATTACCACCGCGAGGTGGCAGGCGACAACGTGGGCTACCTATTTTGTTACGATAACCTTGCCGAGGGGCAACAGATAACCGTGCAGATGGGTGTGTCGTTCGTTTCAATGGAAAACGCACGCGAAAACCTCGACAAGGAGCAGAGCGGAAAATCGTTCGACGAGATACGTGCCGCGGCAACACGCGAGTGGAACGAAATGCTCGGCCGCATACAGGTGGAGGGCGGCACCGGCGAACAGCAAACAGTTTTTTACACTGCTCTTTATCACGCACTTATACACCCAAGTACCATAAACGATGTAAACGGCGAATACCCCGAAATGGAGAGCGGCCGCACGGGCAAGAGCAGCCACACGCGCTACACGGTGTTTTCGCTATGGGATACCTATCGTAACCTACACCAGTTGCTCACACTCGTCTATCCCGAAAGGCAGACCGATATGCTGCGTTCGCTTGTGGGGATGTACCGAGAGAGCGGGTGGCTGCCACGCTGGGAACTTTTCGGCCGCGAAACATACACAATGGAGGGCGACCCTGCGGCTATCGTCATTGCCGACAGTTGGATAAAGGGATTGCGCGATTTCGACATCGAGACTGCCTTTGAGGCTATGATTAAATCGGCCACCACCGAGGGGAGCAAAAACCCCATACGCCCCGACATAAACCCATACATAGAGCAGGGCTTTATACCTGTAGGATACTTTGAGGGCGATTTGTCGGGCGACAATTCCGTGTCGCACGCGCTTGAATATTGCGCCGCCGACTATGCCATAGCCTGCCTTGCCGACTCGTTGGGGCAGAAGGCCCGCGCGAAGGAGTTCCTTAAACGGGCACAAAGCTACCGCCGTTACTACTGCAAGGAGTATGGCACGCTGCGCCCCCTCACAGCCGAGGGCGACTTCCTGGGCGACTTCAACCCCGCCACAGGCAAACATTTTGAAAACATCCCCGGGTTCCACGAAGGCTCGGCGTGGAGCTACACATTTGCCGCTACACACGACATAAAAGCGCTTGTAAAGCTGATGGGTGGAAAAAAGCGCTTCATCGACAGCCTGCAAGCGGTTTTCGACAACAACCACTACGATGCCGCCAACGAGCCCGACATTGCATACCCCTACCTATTCAGCCGTTTCAAGGGCGAGGAGTGGCGCACGCAAAAGGAGGTGAAGCGGCTCATAGAGACATACTACACCAACAGCCCCGGCGGCATCCCCGGGAACGACGACACGGGTACAATGTCGGCCTGGGCGGTATTTTCGATGATGGGGCTATACCCCGACTGCCCCGCCGAACCCTTTTACACACTCACTACACCCACATTCGACAAGGTGCGCATCACCACCCCGCAGGGGTGCATAACCATTGAAAAGAGAGCTACTGCCGACGACTGCCACTACATAGACAGGATATTGCTCAACGGCAAGGAGGCGGGCAGCTACCGCCTGCATCACAACGCCATTCTTGGCAGCAACATAGAATTCATACTAAAAAATCACCACTAAAAGAGGTACGATGAAAACAAAACCGGCACTACTGCTCATTGCGCTGTTCATAACAGCCTGCGCACAGCAATCCACGGAAAGGCTCACGCAATATGTGTGCCCGCTCATAGGCAGCGGAGGGCACGGGCACGTATTTGTTGGTGCGAGTGTGCCGTTTGGTATGGTGCAGGCCGGCCCCACAAGCATAAACCAAGCGTGGGACTGGTGTTCGGGCTACCACCGCGACGAGAACAGCATCATAGGCTTCTCGCACACACATCTGAGCGGCACAGGCATAGGCGACCTTTTCGACATCACCGTGATGCCCGTGACCGGCGAGGTGACATACGCCCGCGGGAATATAGAAGAGGCAGGCAGCGGCCTGTGGTCGCCTGCCGACAGAGAGAAAGAGGTGACGCAGGCGGGCTACTACTCCGTTCCCTTGACACGCTATGGCATAAAGGCCGAAATCACCGCTACGGCACGCACCGGTGTGCACCGCTATACATTCCCCGCATCACAGGAGGCTGCCATAGTGTTCGACCTGGAGAACGGTGGCTGTTGGGATAGAACTACCGACTGCCATATGGAGGCTGTGGGCAACAACCGAATTGCAGGCTACCGCCATTCGCGCGGCTGGGCACCCTCGCAACGTGTATATTTTGTGGCCGAAACAAGCAAGCCATTTGATAAATTCACTCTGCACGGGAAGAATAATATGTATGGGCGCGCATCGTTTGCCACAGAGGAGGGCGAACAGATTATTTTAAGAGTAGCAATATCACCGGTAAGCATCGAAGGGGCGCAGACAGCTTTGGAACAGGAAGCCGCGGGCAAGGATTTCGATGCCATAGCGGCCGAGGCTGCAGAGGCGTGGGAAAAGCAATTAGCGAAAATAAGAATAGAGGGGAGTGAGGAGCTGAAACGCATATTCTACACCGCCCTCTACCACGCGACTATGGCCCCCGTACTCTTCAGCGATATAAACGGCAACTACCGTGGTGCCGACGGCAACATATACCACAGTGTCACCCCACGCTACACAAACTTTTCTCTGTGGGATACCTACCGCGCCAAGCAACCGCTTATGACCATAATAGAGCCTTTCAAAGCGGGCGACTTTGTCGCAAGTATGGTAGATATATGCGACAAGCAGGGGCGCCTCCCCGTATGGCATCTGTGGGGCAACGAAACCAATTGTATGGTGGGCGACCCTGCAATACCCGTGGTGGCCGATGCCATAGTAAAGGGCATCGAAGGGTTCAACCGCGAGAAGGCCTTTGCAGCCATAAAAAAGACGGCGGCAAGCAGCGAGCGTGGCAAAGGGCTGCGTCACGAATATGGCTACATACCCTACAATATGTTTGGCGAGGCTGTAGCATACGAGCTCGAATATGCCCTTGCCGACGGGGCTGCCGCTTTAGCGGCAAAGGCTCTTGGCAAGAGCGCCGACGAGGAGTATTTCACCCGCAAGAGCCGGTCGTATCGCCGCTTGTGGGACAAGGAGAGCAGCTTCATACGCGGTGTGGACAGCACAGGCTGTTTCCGCGAGCCATTCAACCCCTACTACTCATCGCACCGAGCCGATGACTATTGCGAGGGCAACGCCTGGCAATACACTTGGCTTGTGCCGCACGATGTAGAGGGATATGCAACACTTTTTGGTGGCAGGGAGCAGATGCTTGCGAAGCTCGACTCGCTCTTCACCGCCCCATCCACCGTGGAGGGAGCACCATCGCCCGACATTTCGGGAATGATAGGGCAATATGCCCACGGCAACGAACCGTCGCACCACATCTTATATATATACACAATGCTTGGAGAGCCGCATAAATGTGCCCGCCTTGTGCGCAAGGTAATGGAAGAACAATACCGCGACGACTACGACGGGCTGTCGGGCAACGAGGATATGGGGCAAATGTCGGCCTGGTATATAATGTCGGCACTCGGGTTCTACCAGGTAGAGCCTGCAAGCGGCCGCTACTGGTTGGGCTCGCCCATCGTGCAACGCGCCGAAATTGCCGTAGCGGGTGGCACATTCATCATAGAAACCACAAACAACAGCAAGGAGAACATCTACATTAAAAGCATTGAACTTAACGGGGAGGATTACCGCCTGCCCTACATAATGCACAGCGACATAACACGGGGTGGCAAGCTCACCGTGGAGATGAGCAGCACGCCCGCTGCGTGGTTCTAACATCTATCATCACACACCAAACGCCTGCAATACGTATTGCAGGCGTTTGGTGTTACATCAATTCATCTGTTTGAAACAATATATAAAACCAACCGGGCCCTCTATGTGTTTATATTCTGCTTAACGAATATCATAACACTATGAGGGCTATTTTACTGTTTTTTCTATTATCGCTCCCGCTCATTGCGGTGCAAGCACAACAGGGCGGCGAGTACCTTAAAGAGCCGCTACCCGACAGTTGGCAGGATGGCAAACTGTTTGAGCAGACCACACCCGACAACGACCTGTGGTGGCAAAATTTCGAGGATGCGCGGTTGGACTCGCTCATCAACGTTGCCGTAATGAACAACCCGTCGGTGCTTATGGCCATTGAGAATATGAAGAAGGCCAAGGCTGTGTGGCGGCAGGCGCAGAGTAACCTGTTGCCACAGGTGGGGCTGCAGGCGGGCTGGCAACGTGCAAGAGGCAGCGGGAACACTGCCGAAACACTCTACCGCGAGACATACAATGGCTACTACAACGGAGCTGTGGCCGTAAGCTGGCAGGCCGACATATTCGGCAGCATATATATGCGCTCAAAGGCACAAAAACGGCTGTTCCAGGCTACCGAAGAGGAGTATCGCGCGGTGATGGTGTCGCTGTGTGCCAACGTGGCCACCACCTATTTTTCAATAAAGGAGAGCATTGCGCGCCTGGCAGTGCTGCGCACCAATGTGGCATCGCAACAGGAGATTATAAAGATAGTGACATCGCGCTACAACAGCGGGCTGGCATCGAAATTGGATGTTGCGCAATCGAAATCGGTATATTACAACACGCTGGCACAGATTCCTGCAATGGAGGCCACCATAGCGGCCTACCGCAACAGTATGGCGGTGCTGCTTGGCTGTTACCCGCAGGATATGGGCAACTGGCCGGGCAACGATGGTGCCCTACCCTCTTATATAGAGCCCATAGCGCTTGGTGTGCCCGCCACCCTGCTGCTGCGCCGCCCCGACATACGCGAGGCCGAAAAGAACGTGGAGGCATACGCAGCCCTTCTTGGGGCAAGCAAGCGCGACTGGTTGCCAACATTCTATGTGAACGGAACCATAGGGTTTGCAGCCGACAAACTTAAGGAGCTGCCGCACGCACGCAGCCTCACCTGGGAGATTGCGCCCGCAATGCGCTGGACAATATTTAGCGGCGGTGAGAGGATAAACGCCACACGCGAGGCCAGAGCGGCACTGGAGCAAAGCATTATATCGTTCAACAGCAAAGTACTCACCGCTATGCAGGAGGTAGAGAGCGCTATGAGCCAATACAGCAGTTCCATAGCACAGATTGTGGCCATAAAGGAGGCTGTAAACCAGAGCAACGAAACACTTGCACTATCGCTGGAGCTGTACAAGCAGGGGCTCACACAATTTCAGAATGTGCTCGATGCGCAACGTACCCTGCTTAGCTATGAGGATTATCTGGTGCAGGCACGCGGAGCATCGCTCAAATATTTGGTACAACTGTACGAGGCACTTGGCGGCGGTTGGTAATAATCATAAAAAACATAGTATATGAAAAGGATAATATTGTTGGCAGCCGTTGCAGTTGTATGCAGCTGCCACAAAAAAGCAGAACAGACAAACAGCAGCACCGCGCTTCCCGTGGAGGTGGCGCTGCCTGTTGAGCGGGAGGTAACACTCACGCGCGAGTACCCGGGATACCTGGAGGCCGTTTCCACCATATCCATTGTGGGAAGAGCAAGCGGTACGCTGCAAAAGCAGAGCTACACGCCTGGCGGCAGGGTAAAAAAGGGCGAAACGCTGTTTGTGATAGAACCCACCCTGTACGAAAATGCAGTGGCTCAGGCCGAGGCTGCATTGAGCACGGCCGAGGCAGGCCTGGAATATGCCCGAAGCAACTACGAGCGTATGCAGCAGGCTATCGAGAGTGATGCCGTGAGCCAGATTGAGTTGCTACAGGCAAAGAGCAATGTAAAAAGCTACGAAGCACAGGTGAACAACGCCAGAGCAGCATTGAGCACGGCACGCACCAACCTTGGTTATTGCTACGTGAAAGCACCTATGGATGGCGTTGTGGGCATTGAGAACTATTCCGTGGGCACATATATCCCGGGAGCGGCAAGCCCTGTGGAACTGTGCAAGATGTACAATGACGACAAGATGTATGCCCACTTCGACATCACCGACAACCAATGGCTCAACAAGGAGAAACGGGCCGACGTGGTGGGCAAGGAGGAGTATGTCACATTTACACTTGGTAACGACACCTATTACCGCTGGAAAGCGAAGATGGACTACCTGTCGCCCGACATAAATCTGAGCACGGGAACGCTGCGCGTGAGGGCCGAACTGGTCAACAGCAACAATTTCCTGAAGCCGGGCAGTTACATCAGCGTGGTGCTGCCATACGAAAAGGTTAATAACGGCATATTGGTGAAGGATGCCTCCATTGGCACCGACCAGCTTGGCAAGTTTCTCTATGTGCTTAACGACAAAAACATAGTGGAGTACCGCAGCATAGAGGCCGGCAGCCTTGTAGATGACACCTTGCGCCTGGTGACAAGCGGATTGAAGGCAGGCGAGCGCTACGTGACAAAGGCATTGCTGAAGGTGCGCAACGGTATGCAGGTGACACCCGTAATGGAGGGTTCACAACAGAAGAAACAGTAACCACGAAAAAAAGAAACAGTATGAATTTCTCCAAATTCTTTATAGAACGGCCCATATTTGCCACAGTGCTGTCACTGCTGTTGCTTGTGGCAGGCGGCATATCCCTTTTTGTACTACCTATAGACCAATATCCATCTATAACGCCGCCCACCGTGCAAGTGAGCGCCATATATCCCGGTGCAAATGCCGAAACCATAGCTCAAACGGTGGGAATACCCATAGAACAGCAGGTGAACGGCGTGGATGGTATGATATATATGAGCTCCACTTCATCGTCGTCGGGCACATACAGGCTCACCGTGACGTTCGAGGTGGGAACGGACATCGATATGGCCACGGTGCTTGTGCAAAACAGGGTGAATATAGCGCTGAACTCGTTGCCCACCGAGGTTACGCAGCAGGGCGTAACGGTGCAGAAGCAATCGACCAACGTGGTGCTCTTCATCACTCTCACGGGCGACAGCACATACAACCAGCTATACCTTTCGAACTATGCCGAGCTGCAGATAGTGGACCAGCTCACACGTACCCCCGGGGTGGGCTCGGTGAATATAATGGGAGCAGGCAACTACTCTATGCGAGTGTGGCTCAACCCCGAGGCTATGCGCATAAGAGGCATTTCGCCGGCCGAGGTGTATCAGGCAATATCCAAGCAGAACCTTGCGATATCGGCAGGATATGTGGGCCAAACGCTTGGCGCCGGCGCCGACAACGCATTCCAGTACACGCTTAACGTACAGGGGCGCTTGAAAGACGCCGAGGAGTTCGCCAACATAGTGATACGCAACGACGGGGTGGATATGCTGCGCCTCAGCGACATTGCGGAGATTGAGATAGGCAGCGAGACGTATGCCTCGTCGAGCCGCTTGAAAGGGAAACCTACAGCCGCCCTTGCGGTGTACCAGTTACCCGGTTCAAGTTCATTGGCCGTGTCGAAGGCGGTGCGCGAGAAGATGGAGGAGCTTGCCGAGGGGTTCCCGCCGCAAGTGCAGTACCAGATAGCACTGGACACCACCGATGTTATGCGCAGCTCCATACACGAGGTGCTTTATACCTTTGTAGAGACCACAGTATTGGTTATACTTGTGATATTCCTCTTTTTGCAGAACTGGCGTGCTACGCTCATTCCCTGCCTCACAATTCCCGTGTCGCTCATAGGAACGCTGGCGGTGATGGAACTGCTTGGTTTTTCCATAAACACCCTCTCGCTCTTTGGGCTCATCCTTGCCATAGCCATTGTGGTAGATGATGCCATTGTGGTGGTGGAGAATGCCACGCGTATATTGGACGAGGGTAGATTGGGTGCACGCGAGGCCACCGAAAAGGCTATGGAGGAGATTGCAGGGCCCATTATAGGCGTGGTGCTTGTGATGATGGCTGTGTTCCTGCCCACCACTATGATTAGCGGCATATCGGGGCAGCTCTATAAGCAGTTTGCGCTTACCATAGCCACCGCCACCCTGCTCAGCGGCTTCAACTCGCTCACACTCACACCCGCATTGTGTGCCCTGCTGTTGCGCCCCGCAAGCGAGCGTAAGGAGGGCGCCTTCTTCAGAGCATTCAACCGTAGCTACGATGCCGTGCAGCGGTGGTATGACAAGGTGGTGGCATTCCTGCTGCGCCGTGCCTGGGTGGCAGGTATAAGTTTTGCCGCAATGTCACTGCTTGCACTGTATATGTTCAACGTATGGCCCACTACATTCATCCCCGATGAAGACGATGGTTACTTTATAATAGCCGTACAGCTGCCACCCGCCGCATCGCTTAGCCGCACAGAGGCTGTGGCGGCCAAGGTTGAGGATATCGTTTCGGCCTACCCCGAAGTGAAAACAAACATTAGCATCAGCGGCTACAGCATACTCAACAACGGCCAGCAGAGCAATGCCGCAAGCGTTTTCGTGGTGCTGAAGGACTGGAGCGAACGCAAGGAGAAGGACCAAAAGGCTGCCGCCATTGTGGAGCGTTTCAACAAGCAGGCATACGTGGAGATTGAGGAGGCGCAGTGCTTTGCCATAGTGCCGCCCGCCATCCCGGGAATAGGTAATGTAGGTGGCTTGCAGTTGCAGTTGGAGGACCGCAAGGCGCTTGGACTCTCCGAACTGCAAAAGGGCGTGGATGCCATTGTAGCAAGCTACCGCAAGGCTCCTTCGGTGGAGAATATGAACAGTTCCTACGAGGCGAACGTGCCGCAGTACTTTCTTAACATAGACCGCCAGAAGGCAATATCGATGGGGCTTGATATGGGCGCTGTGCTTTCTACCCTCAGCTACTATATGGGTGCCATCTATGTAAACGACTTTGTGATGCTTGGCCGCATATGGCAGGTGAAGATGGCTGCAGGCGAGAAGAGCCAGAAGGTAATTGACAGCGTATTGCGACTGAGCCTTGCCAACAACAAAGGCGAGATGGTGCCGTTCAGCAGTTTCATAGAGGTGGAGGATATCCTGGGCATAGACCAGCTTGGGCGCTACAATATGTACAACAGCGCAGCCATCACCTGCAACGTGGCACCCGGCTACAGTTCCAGCGAGGTGATGAGCGAGGTGGAGGCACTTGTGAAGGCCGAGCTGGGCAACGAGTTCGGGTATGAGTGGACCGGCGTTGCCTACCAGGAAAAAACTGCGGGCAGCAGCACCACCATCATATTTATAATAGCAATATTGGTGGCCTATCTGGTGCTTGCCGCACAGTACGAAAGCTGGGGCAGCCCCGTGGCAGCCATCACCGGCGTGCCCATAGCTCTGCTGGGTGCCATTGCGGGTTGCTGGATGTTCGACATCCCCGTGAGCGTATATACGCAGGTGGGTATAATTCTGCTCATTGCACTGAGCGCCAAGAACGGTATTCTCATTGTGGAATTTGCGCGCGACTACCGCAGCACGGGCAACAGCATACGACAGAGTGCCGCCGAGGCGGGGCACGTGCGTTTGCGCCCCATTTTGATGACATCGTTTGCCTTTGTGCTTGGCGTGATGCCACTGCTCTTTGCAGGTGGCGCGGGTGCCAATGCCCGCCTGTCGTTGGGCGCCGCTGTGGTTATGGGTATGCTGCTTAACACGGTTATTGCCACGCTTTATATCCCCAACTGGTATGAGTGGGTGCAGATGCTCGAAGAAAAACTTGGGAAGAAACCGCAAGTGAAGAAGGATTCCTCATTATAACAAATGCCCCTTTCGGGGCATTTGTTATAATGATACATAGGACTTTAGAGTAAAAAACTAATCCAACGGAGTGAATTTAAGCTCGCAACGCGATGATACAACACCGTTCTCCTTGGTCACTTGCGCAAGGTAATGGTCCGGGGCAAGCTCCTTTATGCCGTATGATAGTTCCTCGGTGGCCTCGCCCTCCTGCATATAGGCCACAACAAAGTCGGTGAGGTTGTGCGAGTACATATAATCGAGCGGAAAGGCATCGAGTATGTGGTCGAGCTCGCGTATGCTGTTCATATGGCCGTTGATATCTATGTCGCTGTACTGTGGACGGCGGCGGAAGGCCACCTCATCGACCACGGTGCGGTTTATCGATGGCACGCGGCGTATGGCGAGAGGCTCGTCGGGCAGTATGTTTTCCACAAGGCGCAGGCCTATGTCGCCGTTCAAATCTACCGATGTGCGGGTTCTCAGGTCCATAAGGGCAAATGTGGCAAGCAGCGATGCTATGGGCTTGCCCTCCTCGTCTATCACACGTATGCAACGGTCGGTGAAGCCGTGGTAGAGCGAACGCACCCAGGTCTCTATGAAAAAGCGTTCGCGCACCATAGGAATGCGGTCGATGTGCAAGGCCAGGCGCGCAAGCACCCAACCGAGCGAGGTGGTGGCACCAAAGCCACGGGCCTCGGCGTGGCGGCCGCCGCAGGTGAGCATATAGTTGGCAAGTGTACTTGGGCGCATACGCCCTATTTTGTCTACAAGAAACGACTCGGCAAGGAAGGGGAAGCGGTCGATTTTGGGATTTTTACTATTCATTGTTTTTATTTGTTAATTGTATGAGAGTGCTGCTTAACAGCACTGCAAAATTAACAAAACAGAGTTATAGTAGTTTAACGCAGGAACCATTTTTTGCGTTTTCACCACCAAAAGGGGCAAATCAGCCTGCATATTCACTAAGTTCCAACCAGCGCATAGTCTTTTCGTCTATGAGCTCCAGCACCTGCTGTATGCGGGCCGACTTTTCGAGCAAGTCGGCAGTGGAGAGGGTGCCGCTGCTCATTGCCTCCTCTATTGCGGCCTTCTCCTCTTCAAGTTGGAATATCTCGGTTTCCAGCGCCTCGTATTCACGTTTCTCCTTGAAGGTGAGTTTGCGTTTTTCCTCGGTGCGGTGGCTCTGTTTTGCAGGGGTTGTCTTTGCTGCCTGCGCTGCCGCCTCTTTGGCGGCAGCGGCACGTTCTTCGTCGCGCCAGTCGCGATACTCGGTGTAGTTGCCGGGAAAATCCTTTATATCGCCATCGCCATTGAAAACGAAGATATGGTCTACCACCTTATCCATAAAATAGCGGTCGTGGCTCACCACTATCACGCACCCCTTGAACTCGCTCAAATACTCCTCGAGCACCTGCAGGGTTTCTATGTCGAGGTCGTTGGTGGGTTCGTCGAGCACAAGGAAGTTGGGGTTGCTCATAAGCACGGTGCACAGGTAGAGGCGGCGTTTTTCGCCACCGCTGAGTTTATAAACATAGCTGTATTGCTTTTCGGGGGCAAAAAGGAAATGTTGCAGGAACTGCGATGCGGTGTACATCTTGTTGCCCACGGGGATAACCTCGGCTATGTTCTTCACTACATCTATCACCTTCATCTGCTCGTTGAAGGCGAGGCCGTCTTGGCTGTAATATCCCCACTTGACGGTTTCGCCCACCTCTATTGTGCCACTGTCTTGCGGCACTTTGCCAAGCAACATTTTTATGAAGGTGGACTTGCCGGTGCCGTTGTTACCCACTATACCGAGTTTTTCGTAGCGGGCAAACGTGTAGTAGAAATCCTTGGTTATCACCTTGCCGGGGAAGGCCTTGGAGAGCGCCTTCATCACAAATATCTTGTTGCCTATGTACTGTGCCTTCACCTCAAGCGACACCTTTGAGTCGTCGCGCATTGCTGCGGCCTTCTCTTCCAATTTATAAAAGGCATCAATACGGTATTTTGCCTTGTGGGCACGGGCCTGTGGCTGGCGACGCATCCAGTCGAGCTCCTTGCGCAGCAGGTTGCGGGCGCGGGCTGTTTCGGCAGCCTTGTTCTGCAGGCGCTCCTCGCGGCGCTGAAGGAAGTAACTGTAATTTCCTTTGTAACGGTAGATGGTGTTGTCGTCTATCTCTATGATTTCGTTGCACACATTGTCGAGGAAATAGCGGTCGTGGGTTACCATAAGCAGGCTGCCGCTGAGGCGCGACAGATACTCCTCCAACCACTCCACCATTGCCATATCCAGGTGGTTGGTGGGCTCGTCGAGAATCATAAGGTCGGGCTGCTCTATGAGAACGGCGGCAAGGGCTATGCGTTTCTTCTGCCCGCCCGACAACTCCCCGACGGGTTGGTTGAAGCGGGTGATTTTGAGTTTGTCGAGCACCTGCTTGGCGCGGTGTTCGTAGTCCCACGCATCGAGGCGGTCCATCTCCTCCATCAACGGTTGCAGGGCGGCTGTGTCGCCTGCCTGCATAGCCTGTTCGTAGCGGGCTATCAACTGCGCCTTTTCGCTGTTGCGCTGCAAGCAGGCCTCTATGACGGTGAGGTTGCCGTCGAAATCGGGTTCCTGTTCCAGGTAACCCACACGCAGGCCGTTACGCAGGGTTATTTTGCCCTCGTCGGCCGGTTCGTCGCCCGCCACAATTTTAAGCAGCGTGCTCTTGCCCTTGCCGTTGCGGGCTATGAGCCCTATGCGCTTGCGCTCCTCAACGGTGAACGATATGCCGCTGAACAGCTCCAAGTCGCCAAATCTTTTCGATAATCCCTCTATCTGCAGGTCTATTGCCATAATGTAATCGGTTTCAAATGCAGTGTAAAGATAGTACAAACCATCGACACACACAATATATACCACGTCACTACGTTTTTATATCATAACATACTGAATAACTATGGAACGCGTGACACTGTTGCCACCCAGCGCATTGAGCGACGGATGGATAGATCCCAAATACCTGCCCGAGGGGAAGGACAAATATTACATACGTAACAGACAGGTGAAGGAGCCCGCAGGCGGGTGGCGCCACTTGCGCAGCGACGAGATAGAACAGTTAGTGAAGAACAACAACACGGCATCGTCGTGGGACACGGTGTGGGTGACCGATGAGTTCAGCCCCGCAATGATAAAGGACAACAAATTCTATGGCACGGTGCGCATAGGGCGCGTGTGCAACGGGGCGTTGCAGTTCCACGATTTGCGCCTGCCTGTGGGTATAACAAATTCGAGCATACACTCGTGCGACATAGGCGACAACTGTGCCATACACGATGTGCACTACCTGTCGCACTACATAATAGGTGCCCACTGTATGCTGTTCAACATACAGGAGATGGCAGCCACCGACCACGCCAAGTTTGGCAACGGCATAGTGAAGGATGGTGAGCCCGAGGCTGTGCGTGTGCGCATTGAGATAATGAACGAAACGGGGGTACGCTCGGTAATTCCCTTCGACGGAATGATACCGGCCGATGCCTACCTGTGGGCAAAATATGTGGATGATACCGCGTTGCAGGAGAGGCTGTGCGACATAACCCAGCGCACCGTGGATCACCACCGCGGCTATTATGGCGAGATAGGCGAGCGTTGTGTCATAAAGAATTCATCAATAATAAAGGATGTGAAGATTGGCACCGACTGCTACATAAAGGGTGCATCAAAACTAAAGAACATCACCATAAACTCATCGAACAGCGAGCCCACGCAGATAGGCGAGAATGTGATTCTTGTAAACGGTATTGCGGGATATGGTTGCCGCATCTTCTATTCGTGCACGGCTGTGAAATTCATCTTGGGCAACAACTGTAATTTCAAGTATGGCGCACGCCTCATAAACTCCATTATGGGCGACAACAGCACCATTTCGTGCTGCGAGGTTCTGAACAACCTCATATTCCCCGGGCACGAACAGCACCACAACAATTCGTTCCTCATAGCATCGGTCATTATGGGGCAAAGCAATATGGCCGCGGGAGCCACCATAGGCAGTAACCACAACAGCCGCGCCAACGATGGCGAACTGGTGGCGGGGCGCGGGTTCTGGCCCGGGCTGTGCTCGTCGGTGAAGCATTCAAGCCGCTTTGCATCGTTCACCCTGCTGGCGAAGGGCGACTTCCCTGCCGAAATGAATGTGCCGCTGCCGTTTGCTCTGGTGAACAACAATGTGGCAGCCGACCGCCTGGAGATTATGCCCGCATATTGGTGGCAGTATAATATGTATGCGCTTGCGCGTAACACGCAAAAATACCGCGCGCGCGACAAGCGTGTGACTAAGGTGCAGAATATTGAACTGGATACATTTGCCCCCGATACAATGCAGGAGGTAATGAAGGCGCGCCGCCTGCTCGAGCTGTGGACCGCAAAGGCATACCTTAAAAGCGTGAACAAAGCCACGGATATACCCGATAACGAACTCGCTGAAACAGGTCGCAGTCTGCTGCAAGGCGAGCGACGCGTAGTTGACGGCCTCACCATAACGGGCGAGGATATAGAGAGAAGCCGCCGCCCCGTGCATATACTGAAGGCCTATGATGCCTACCACGCATACGGCGAAATGCTCATACACTATGCCGTGAACAATATATTAGAGAGCGAAACGGCGGTAGAGGAGCTTATGAAGGAGCTTGTGAACTACAAGGCGGGCAGCGGGCAGCAGTGGATGAACCTGGGTGGCCAGCTTGTGATGACTGCCGACGTAGATGCCTTGCGCAGGGATATATGCAACGGCACGCTCGATACGTGGAGCGCTATACACAACCGCTACAACGAACTGTGGAAACGCTATCCTGCCGACAAACTGCGTCACGCAATGGAGGCGCTGTGCCACGCTTTGGGCACCGACGCGATGAACGGCGCCCTGTGGCTGCAAGCGCTTGACGAGGCGGTGCGCATAGAGCGCCAAATGAGTGAGCGGGTGTATATGTCGCGCAAGAAGGACCACGACAATCCCTTCCGCACATCGACCTGCAGCAACGATGCCGAGGTGCTTGCGGTATTCGGCAAGGCCGAAGATAATGCTTTCGTGAAGCAGATGGCCCGGGATACGGCGGCGAACATAAGCAGAATCGAGAGGATAAAAGAGGTAATATAACAAATACGATGTGGAGTGCTTACTCCACATCGTATTTGTTATATCGACAGGCAATTATCTGCCACCGCGTGGCCTGCGGCCGTTGCGCATTGATTTCTTCTGATACTCCAGGTACTTGTTATACTGTTCCTCGGTGAGAATCTGTTTCATCTGCTCGTTGCGTATCTCCATACGCTTTTTCATAACTTCGGCACGGGCCTTGCGCTCCTCATCGGTGGGCGGCACACGCTTGCCATCGCGGTCGGCACGCTCGCGGCGAGCCTTCATACTGTCCTGCATAGCCATTGCATCGGAGTAGTTCATAAGGAACACCGCCTGGTACTGCACGCTGTCGAGCTGCAACACCTCTTGCAGGTTTCTGGTTTGTGCCAAAGCCATAGCCTCGGGGTTCATCTGGTGGCGTCGTGCCCGGCCGTCTCTTTGTCTCTCTTGCGAAAATGCAGTTACGGCAACTATCATTGCCACTGCCAATAGAATTGTCTTTTTCATACTTTTGTATAACCGTTTAATGGTTAGACTCTCCCACGCGGGAAAAGTAAAAAGGCCGCTGCGTTTTTTAATATTGCTTAACAACTCCATCTACCATACGTATCGTGCGGTCGGTGGTGCGGGCAAGCTCCTCGTCGTGCGTTACAATGAGGAATGTCTGCCCGTAGCGGGCACGCAGTTCAAAGAACAGCTTGTGCAGTTCCTCCTTGTTCTTGCTGTCGAGGCTGCCCGATGGTTCGTCGGCAAGTATAAGAGCGGGCTTGTTTATCAAGGCTCTTGCCACTGCCACGCGTTGGTTCTCGCCACCCGACAGCTCCGATGGTTTGTGCCCTGCACGCTCCTGCAGGCCCATAATACCAAGCAGTTCCATAGCCTCCTTCTCGGCCTCGCTGCGGCTGCGCCCCGCAATGAGGGCGGGGATTATTATATTTTCGAGGGCGGTGAACTCGGACAACAGCTGGTGGAACTGGAACACAAAGCCTATCTGCCTGTTGCGGAACGTGGCAAGCTGCTTATCGCTCATAGAGGCAAGGTCACGGCCATTGAAAAGTATGCTGCCCGATGTGGGGCGGTCGAGTGCGCCTATCAGCTGCAAAAGGGTGGTTTTGCCTGCGCCACTGGGGCCCACAATGCTTATCACCTCGCCCTTGTCGATGTGCAGGTTCACTCCACGCAACACCTGCAAGGAACCAAAACTCTTTTTTATATCTTTTATATCTATCATATCTCTTTTATTACATATTCGGCAAGATAGCAACCAAACGTTGCCGTAAAATAGCCAAGCGAGCCTATAATGGGTTTGCCGCCTGTGGGCGAGGGCTGCAAGGCATAGCTGCGCGGCTCCTCAACGCTGAATACCACGGGTAGCTTGTACTGCCCGCGATAGGGGCGCAACAAGCGACGCATATTTTTTGCAAGGGTGCAATGCTCGCTCTTCCACAAATCGCCCAGGCGTATGTCGGCAAGGTTCATCTTGGTGCCCGCACCCATACTCGACACTATCTTCACGCCACTCTGCCAGCAGGCTACAATGAGCGCCGCTTTCGACGGGAGCGTGTCAATGGCATCTACCACAAAGGAGTAGTTGTGCTCGGCAAGCAGTTGCGGGATATTCTCCTCGGTGATGAACATCTTCTTCACGGTGAGCCGCACTGCAGGGTTTATAGCCCGCAAACGGGCGGCCACTACATCGCACTTCGGTTGCCCCACGGTGCAGGCCAAAGCGGGCATCTGGCGGTTTATGTTTGTGACATCAACCTCGTCGGCATCAATGAGGGTGAAGGCACCCACGCCGGCGCGGCACAGCATCTCGGCAGCCCAGGAACCCACACCGCCAAGCCCCACCACAAGAAGGTGGGCACACTTGAGGCGCTGCTGCCTTTCGGCACCAAGCAATAGCTCTCCGCGTTGTAACCAATCTTTTTCCATATCAAGTTACGAAAATACAAAAATATAATCACAAAGATGGATTTTTGCCTGCAAAAAGGGTTCAAAGGGCAACAAAAAGAGGGCAAAAAGAGGGTGTAACCCATTATTTTCGTGGCATCTTAAAGATTTTTGCAAATTATATTAGTATCTTTGCGATAAAATCGCGAAAATAGGCTGCACTCGCTGTGAAATATTGAAACAAGTTTCATATATCTCGCTCGTTTGCTACTATTTTTGCAGTCACTTGCGCGACAGGTGCAGAGAATTAAAAGAAAGTAAATATTTATAACATATAAGACAATATGAAAATTGCTATTGTAGGCGTGAGCGGTGCTGTGGGACAGGAGTTCTTGCGCGTGCTCGATGAGAGAAATTTCCCATTCGACGAGTTGGAGCTCTTTGGCTCGGCTCGCAGTGCAGGAAAAGTATATAATTTCAAAGGGGTGGACTACACCGTTAAGGAACTGAAACACAACGATGATTTCAAAGGCATCGATTATGCATTTGTATCGGCAGGTGGTGGCGTTTCAAAGGAGTATGCCGACACCATAACAAAACACGGCTGCGTGATGATTGACAACTCCAGCGCATTCCGTATGGACGAGGATGTACCTCTCGTGGTGCCCGAGGTGAACCCCACCGATGCATATAACCGCCCCCGCGGAATCATTGCCAACCCCAACTGTACCACCATTCAGATGGTTGTGGCACTGAAGGCCGTTGAAGGTCTTTCGCACATAAAGCGCGTTCACTCATCTACCTACCAGGCAGCAAGCGGCGCAGGCGCAGCGGCTATGGCCGAGCTCTACGAGCAGTACCGCCAGGTACTTGCCGGCGAGGAGCCCACTGTGGAGAAATTTGCCTACCAGCTTGCCTTTAATGTGATTCCCCAGATTGACGTGTTCACCGACAACGGCTACACCAAAGAGGAGATGAAGATGTACAACGAGACACGCAAGATTATGCACAGCGACATTCAGGTGAGTGCACAGTGCGTGCGTGTGCCCGCGTTGCGTTCACACTCGCAGACTCTGTGGATAGAGACCGAAGAGCCCCTTACCGTGGAGCAGGTGCAGAAGGCTGTTGCCGAGGGCCAGGGCCTGGTGCTTATGGACAACCCCGAGAAGAAGGAGTATCCTATGCCTCTGTTCCTTGCAGGCAGCGACCCCGTGTATGCAGGCCGCATACGCAAGGACCTCACCAACCCCAACGGCATAATTATGTGGATTGTGGGCGACCAGATTAAGAAGGGCGCCGCGCTCAATGCCGTGCAGATTGCCGAATTCCTCATTAACAACCCGCAGAAGTAATTTAACTGATTACATATAGCATTAAGGGAGCACCGCGGTGCTCCCTTAATGCCATTGACTGCACATAACACATTACAACAACCCGTTTACCTGTATGATTGTTTCCAACGAAAAACTGTCGCGAAGAGCATATATCGTTGCGGTTCTGCTCATAGCGCTCGCTCTCCTGGCCGGGTACATTCCTCGGTTGTCACCCCTGGCCCATATTGCAACCCCTCCGTCGGTGTTGCTCGCAGGCCTCTTATATGCACTTGTTTTTGGCTGCCCATACAAGAAATTCAATAAAAAAGCATCTAAAATGCTGTTGCAATACTCCATAGTGGGGCTTGGATTTGGAATGAACCTGCAAGCATCGTTGGCATCGGGCAGCGATGGTATGATATTCACAATAGTTTCGGTGTTCGGCACGCTTGCAATAGGTTGGTTCATAGGTCGCAAATTGATGGGCATAGACCGCAACACATCGTACCTCATAAGCTCGGGAACAGCTATTTGCGGCGGAAGCGCCATAGCCGCCGTGGCTCCCATACTTAAAGCCAAGGATAGTGAAATATCCGTGGCGCTTGGAACGGTTTTTATACTAAATGCCGTGGCGCTGTTTATATTCCCTATGATTGGGCACGCTCTTGGAATGAACGACCAACAATTTGGATTGTGGGCTGCTATTGCCATACACGACACAAGCTCTGTTGTGGGGGCAGGGGCGGCATACAGCGAGGCTGCACTCGAGATAGCCACAACCGTAAAACTCACCCGCGCTTTGTGGATTATTCCTGTGGCGCTCTTTTCGGCAGTCATCTTCAAGAGCAAAGAGCAAAAGATAAATATCCCCTGGTTCATATTGCTGTTTGTGGCGGCTATGGTTATAAACACATATGCCCTTGACGGCTATCCGGGCGTTGGTTCTGCCATAAACGGCATTGCCCGCAAGGGATTGACCCTGACGATGTTTTTCATAGGCGCATCACTTTCTATGGATGTGATAAAGAGCGTGGGCATAAAGGCATTTATGCAGGGTGTTATATTGTGGTTGATAATAAGTGCTGTTACTTTGGGTTATATATTCTTCGCCATTTAACAAAAATAGGTTGCATCGCACTGATGCAACCTATTTTTGTATTATAAGTGACTTTCTTACTCCGACGTGCGGTATTTGCCCTCCTCCTTGTCCTCGAGCATACTCAAATAGGATTGGTAGCGGCTGGGGGCTATCTTGCCTTCGTTAAGGGCGGCAAGCACGGCGCAGCCGGGCTCGTGGGTGTGGGTGCAGTTGCCATATTTGCAACCGCCCGACAAGGCAAAGAACTCCACGAAATAGTGGGGTATCTCCTCGGCCTCCATTGCGTATGAGCCAAAGCCCTTTACTCCCGGGGTATCCACTATGTAGCTGCCGGGCATAAATTCGAACATTTCGCTATATGTGGTGGTGTGCATACCGGTGTCGTGTATCTTGGAAATCTCGCCCACCTTGGCCGCTAACTGCGGTGCCACGGCATTCACAAGGCTCGACTTGCCCACGCCCGAATTGCCCGCAAGCAGCGACACCTTGCCACGCATAGCCTCTTTGAGGGCATCTATTCCCTCGCCTTTTTCGGCGCTTGTCACAAGGCAACAGTAGCCTATGCTTTCGTAGAGCGCCACAAGGTATTGCATTTCGGTGGTCTCGTCGGGGGTGTAGATATCTGCCTTGTTAAAGACCAGCACCACTGGAACACGGTATGCCTCGGCCGATGCCAGGAAGCGGTCGATGAAGGTGGTGGAGGTGGCAGGGTGGCTTATGGTGACAACCAGAAAGCAGAGGTCGAGGTTGGCAGCCAGTATGTGCGACTGCTTGGAGAGGTTCGATGCCTTGCGCACAATATAGTTCTTGCGCTCCATTATATCCATAATGTAGGCTGTACCATCGGCACGCACGTCGAACTCCACAACGTCGCCCACTGCCACGGGGTTGGTGCTTTTAATTCCCTTGAGGCGGAAATTGCCCTTCACCCTGCAATCGACCACGGCGCCATCGGTGGCGCGCACAGCATATACGCTGCCCGAACTCTTAATAACTACACCCTGCACTGCAAGCCTCTTTTATACGGTAAGTATCTCCTTCTCCTTGGCGGCGAAAATCTCTTCGGCTCTCTTTATGTACTTGTCGTGAATCTTCTGCAGCTTCTCCTCGCCGTCTTTTGCCATATCCTCGGGGGTGCCGTCTTTAACCGACTTTTTCATTGTGTCGATACCATCGCGGCGTGCGTTGCGGATGCTTATTTTGGCTGTTTCCAGTTCGTGAGAGCACTGCTTTACAAGGTCTTTGCGGCGCTCACCTGTGAGGGGAGGAATGGCTATGATGATAACCTCGCCGTTGTTGGTGGGCATAATTCCCACGGGAGAATCTATGATGGCCTTCTCGATGGGGGCAATCATATTCTTGTCCCAGGGCTTAATGGCGATGGTGCGAAGGTCGGGGGTGGTAACGGTAGCCACGTTGTTGAGAGGCATTTCGGAACCATACGAGCTAACGCGCACGCAGTCGAGAATGTGTACATTGGCCTTTCCCGCGCGAATATGCGAATACTCCTCTTCGAGGTGCATAATGGTCATCTCCATCATCTCCTCTATCTCACTTAAACAAGCTTTTACGTCTAACATATGTTTCTGTTTTTAATTAGTAATTTCCTGTAACTACCCTGCAAAAATAAGGGATTATGCACGAAGATAATGCATTTTTATGAATTTTAATTATTAGAAGATGTTTAATTTTTAATGCCTGCCTTTTATAAGGGGAAAAGTGTTGTTTTTTATTGGAGCGACGCTATTGGCGGGTACTTTATTTTCGTACCTCGCCAAATGATATTATTTTTGCTATATTACAAGTGAAAAGCATAAATTAATATTCATTGTGAAAAGAATGGCAACCAAGCGGCACGAGGCTATGTTTTAATATAAAAAGGAGGTAGCATTATGGCAGGCAAGAGAGGACAACACCATTTGATGAAGATTTTTGGCGGTAACCTGTGGCAGGCGCAGCTTGTGCAGGGGCTTTTGGAGGCAAACAACATACCTTGTATATTGAGGAACGAAACAATGTCGGCAGTGACATCGCCCTATGCCACGCTGGGCGGCGAGGTGTGGGTGCTTATAGATGCAAGGGACCGCGAAATGGCCGAGGGCATACTGAAAAAGGAGTGCGTGTCATCGGCGCCATACAACTGAAACAAATAAAAAATGCCACCTTGAAGGTGGCATTTTTTATTTCAAAGTCATACAGACTATGCTTACGCTTTAATCTCTTTGATACGAGCCTTCTTACCTGTAAGAGCACGCAGATAATAAAGTTTAGCACGACGAACACGACCATACTTGTTGACAGTGATGCTGTCGATAGCAGGTGAGTTCAAAGGGAAGATACGCTCAACACCAACGGTACCCGACATTTTACGTACTGTAAAACGCTTCTCGGCACCCTGACCACAGATCTTGATTACAACACCGCGGTACAACTGGATACGCTCTTTTGTTCCCTCAATGATTTTGTATGCTACTGTGATTGTGTCACCGGGGTGGAAGTTAAGCTCGCGCTTTACATCAGTAGCAAATGCTTCTTTAGCAATTTTAATTAAATCCATTACTTTGAATTGTTAAATTGTTCAATCATTCCAACGCAACATA